>CAIVJE010000044.1 GCA_903906135.1 uncultured Verrucomicrobiota bacterium
GCACCAGTGCCAGGGTTCGTAGCCGATGCGGTGGCGGTTGCGGCGGGGGTAACTGAGATGAAAACCAAATCGGCCGGCATTCTTTTTTAACCAGCGGAATGCTGGCGTGCGGGCAAAATGTTCTTCCAGGCTGGGATCCTCAGGCGTGCTGATATCGATCGCACAGCCGGTGTGATGCTCACTGCAACCGGGGGCCGCGACTAGTTTTAATATCTCGGCCAGTGGAATACCCGCGGCCAATTTCCGCCGAATGATGGCTGTTTGTCGCGCAATGCTGCGAAAGCCCGAGATGGGGCGCAGCGCGATGTCAGCGCGCGCCGCTGCCGCGTGGAGGCGGCGCCAAGCCGCGGCCGCGCTTGGGGTGAGTTTTATTAAGCGGCGGTCAACGGTGCGCCCAATCGTGATCAACGCTTGAGCCTCGCGCTGGATCGGCAACTGGCGTGCTTCGGCGTAATCCGCGGGAATCCCGAGGCTCGCCCAAATAGTCGGGAGCGAATCAGGCACCTTTCTCAGCCAACCAGCGTTCTGCTTCGATCGCCGCTTGGCAACCCATGCCAGCGGCGGTGATGGCCTGACGATAATGGTGATCGGCGCAATCCCCCGCCACATACACGCCGGGGGTCTTGGTCTTCACTTGGCTGTGGCCGGTCGGGACAAAATAGCCCTGCTCATCGGTGTCGACCGCATCTTTAAAGGGCGCGGTGTTGGGCACGTGACCGATCGCAACAAAAACTCCTTTCACCGGGAGCACGCTCTCGATGCCCGTTTTAATATTTTTAATTTTTAAACCACTGACGGCGCCAGCGGCGACTCCTTCCACCGCGACGGGCACGCTGTCCCACACGCATTGAATCTTCGGGTGAGACGTCGCGCGATCGGACATGATTTTCGAGGCGCGCAGAGCGTCGCGACGATGCACCAAGTAAACTTTGCTAGCAAAACGAGTGAGGAAGAGGGCTTCCTCGGCGGCGCTATCGCCGCCACCGATCACGACGACATCCATCTTGCGGTAAAAAGCTCCGTCGCAAGTGGCGCAGGTGGTTACACCTTTGCCGCCGTAAAGTTCTGCTTCGCCGGGAATGCCGGTGAGCCGAGGGGAGGCCCCTGTGGCGATAATGATGATTTTTGCCTTAATCGTGCGATCGGCGAGCTTAAGAGTATAAGGCCACTGCACCGTATCGAGTCCTTGCACGGTGCCACTTTCGTAACGCGTCCCAAATTTTTCCGCCTGCTTGCGGAGATTTTGCATCAGTTGATAACCATCGATGCCCTCAGGGAAGCCCGGGAAATTCTCCACTTCAGAAGTCGTGGTGAGTTGGCCGCCGGGCAAAATGCCCTCAATGACGAGAGGCTGAAGATTAGCACGGCCAGTATAAATGGCAGCGGTGAGACCGGCACAGCCGGTACCGACGATCACAACATTTTCAATTTTATCGGACATATAATAGAAGGCTCTAAATGAGCGCAACATATGGGCCAGCGCAACTCTCGAGATGGGGCTAGGCTAAAGGGCTCGGCGGGTTTGGCCCTAGTCGGCAGACTGAACTGCAAGGTTTACTCGAGTACATGCTGGAGCAAGCCGAGGCTGACGCTGGCGATAATCACGGGGAAAAGCGCGGACGGGAAGCGCCGCAGGGCCCAGTAGGCTAGTCCCGCCACGATAATAATAAACCAATCAGGACGCCCCGTTTTTAAAAAAATCACGTTTTGTCCGAACCAGAGCGCGAGGTTAAGCATCACGCCGACCACGGCGGCGGTGACGGCGGTGAGCGCGCACGTCAGGCGTGTTTGGCGTCGCAATTGCTCGATAAAAGGCGCCCCGAGTAAAATCCAAATGAAGCAAGGGACAAAAGTTACCCACGTCGTCAGGGCGGCCCCGAGGGTGGCGGCGAGGAGCGGGGATAAATTTCCTGGCTGCTGCCAGCCGCCGAGGAAGCCCACAAATTGGAGCACGATGATCAGCGGTCCGGGCGTGGTTTCCGCTAGGCCAAGCCCATCGAGCATCTGCGATGCAGTGAGCCAGTGGAAGTGTTCAACTGCTTCTTGCGCCACATAGGGGAGCACGGCGTAGGCGCCGCCAAAAGTGACTAAGGCGGCTTTGCTAAAAAAAATTCCCTCTTGCGTGAGCGTGGCCCCGCTCCCTTGCCAGAGCCCAATCAGCAACACCGGGGTCCACCAGGCGGCCAAGCCCACCAATAAAACTTGGCCGGCGCGGGTCCAGGAAGGGCGCGTATGGGCCGGCGCCGCTTCGGCGTCATCGATGACGGCAGAAGGCGCGGCGGTCGTTAGGCCATCGTGGCTCGCTGTCGCATCGAAAGTTTTCTCCCAGCGGAGTCCGCCGAAGTAGCCGATGACAGCGGCACTGCTGATGATGAGCGGGAAGGGCGTGTGAAAAAAGAAAAGCGCGACAAAAGCGAGGGCCGCGATCGAAACGAGGATCGAGTTTTTCAGCACCTTAGTCCCAAGACGAATTCCTGCTGTGGCGACGAGGGCGAGGACCGCCGGTTTTAGCCCGTAGAAAATTGCGCTGATCCAAGGCACGTTGCCATAGGCGACATAAACGTAACTGAGGCCCCACAGGAGCAAGGCGGAGGGCAGCACAAAGAGGAGGCCGGCGGCGAGTCCGCCCCAGGTGCGATGCAGGAGCCACCCGCAGTAGATGGCGAGTTGCTGGGCTTCGGGACCCGGCAACAGCATGCAGTAGTTGAGCGCATGCAGGAAACGCGCTTCGCCAATCCAGCGTTTTTTTTCAACCAATTCCGTATGCATGAGCGCGATCTGGCCGGTGGGTCCGCCAAAGCTGATGCAACCGAGTTTTAGCCAGAAGCGCAGCGCCGTCCGAAAAGTCGGATGGGCGGGGGTCGCGGCGGGCGGCAGTGATGATGCACTCATGCAGTGGGGAACCGATAAATGGGGGCCTGCTGGGCGTCAATGGCGAGACGGGTGGAGTAAATAATTTTATGATGAAGCGGGTTCTCTCGGCGGAAAAATGGGGGATTGCTCGATGGGGACGCGGGATCAGATTAGCGTTCAATGCATGATTTATCTCCGCTCCCCACTGAACCAACTCCGGGACTTTATCGTCATTACAAGGGCAACGATTATCGCGTGCTCGGCTTGGCGCGACATTCCGAGACGCTCGCTCCCTTGGTGGTCTATCAAGCGCTTTACGGCGAGCGCGGTCTCTGGGTGCGGCCCGCCGCCATGTTCATCGAGAGTGTTCTTGTAGCGGGTCAGAGCCAACCGCGCTTTCGCCGCGTCGGCGACTGATCAATAAAATTGACCGCCCGCCGGCCAAGATTGGCTGTCCGCTTAGATTATTTCGGGTAATTTGCGCTC
The DNA here is from genome assembly GCA_903906135.1 of uncultured Verrucomicrobiota bacterium. Taxonomy (GTDB): domain Bacteria; phylum Verrucomicrobiota; class Verrucomicrobiia; order Opitutales; family Opitutaceae; genus Lacunisphaera. Next base: position 3,340 of record CAIVJE010000044.1, read on the forward strand.
CCGCAACCAGGCGAAAAGCACGGGCGTGACGACGAGAATATGGATGAGGCTCGACAGCATGCCGCCCACGACGGGCGCCGCCAGTGGCCGCATGATTTCAACCCCAGTGCGGTCTAACCAAAAGATAGGCAACAGCGAGGCGATGGCGGTGGCGACGGTCATTACTTTGGGGCGCAACCGCAAACGGGCTCCCGCTTTGATCGCCTCCAGTAAAGCGGCGCGGGTTAAGGTGCCCCCGAGCTCGAGTTGTTTTTTGGCCACGGCTTCCTCGAGATAGATTACCATGATTATACCGGTCTGGATGGCGGTACCAAACAGCGCGATGTAACCAACCCAGACCGCCACGCTGAAATTGTATCCGAGCATGGCTTGAAGCATGACCCCGCCGGTGAGGGCAAACGGGACCGCGAGGATAACATGCGCAGCTTCCGTGATGGATTTAAAAGTCATGATGAGTAATCCAAAAATAATCAGCAGCACCGTGGGGAAAACATAGAATAAAGTCTGCCGGGCTCGCAGCTGATGCTCATATTGACCGGAGTATTCGATGGTCATGCCTGGATCGAGGGGGACGTCTTGGGTGACGCGCGTTTTGATCTCTTCAACAAATCCGCCCAAATCGCGGTCGCCCACATTCGCCTGCACAAATACCCGGAGGCGGCCATTTTCCGACGAAATTTCACTGGGCCCAACTACGCGTTTAATTTCAGCGAGCTCCCGCAAAGGCACATGGGGCCCAGCGGGAGTGGGAATGAGGAGATCACCAAATTTGTCGATGTCATCGCGATCGGCTTGCTCGAGTCTCACCTGTAACGGCCAACGTTCGCGCCCCTGGAGCGTGGTGCCCGCGGTGGTGCCGCCGAAGCCGGTTTCCACATATTCAAGCAATTGTTGGGCGCGCAGTCCGTAGCGGCTCATGCGCTCACGATCGATCGTGATTTCAAGATACGGCTTACCCTGCACCCGCGAGGGCGCGACGCCGGTGGCGCCCTGCACTTGATTTATCACACGTTCCACTTCAAAGGCTTTGCGCTGCAGTGCGGCCAGATCATCGCCAAATATTTTTACCCCGACTTGGGCGCGAATACCGGTACTCGTCATGAGAATACGATTTTCAATGGGCTGGAGAAAACCCGGCACGTAGCCCGGCACATTCATGAGTTGACTGGAAAGATCGGCGATAATGGAGGCCTTGGTGGTGCCGTGGGGCCATTGGTCCGCGGACTTCAGCATAATGGTGGTTTCAATCATCTCGACGGGGGCGGTATCCGTGGCGGTATCGGCGCGGCCCAATTTACCGGCGACGGAAGCGACGGCCGGATGCGCGCTGATGACGCGATCTTGCCAAGCCATGATCCGCTTAACCTCACTCAACGACGTGGCGGGGAGCAGAACGGGCATGAAAAGTAGGCTGCCTTCCTCGAGCGTCGGCATGAATTCACTCCCAAAGCCGGTAAAATGGCGGGCAATTTGGGGAGAAAGCCGAGTGGTGATTGAGCGGGGCAAACCAAAAGCCACGAGCGTGGCGCTGGCAAGTAGCGCCGCGGCGAGGCCGATGACGATTTTGCGATGCGCGAGCGCCCAGTCGAGCACCGGATCATAAAGTCGGAGCAAATATTTCATCAGCCAATTTTCGCTCTCGGGCTTAAATGGGCCGCGTACGAGGATGGTGCAAAAAACTGGCACCGCCGTGATGGCCAGTAGAACCGCGCCGAGCAGGGCGAAAGATTTAGTTAACGCCAGCGGGTGGAAAAGTTTTCCCTCTTGGCCCGTCAGCATAAATACCGGAACGAATGCGAATATGATGATCGCCATGGAGAAGACCATGGGCCGGCCTACTTGCGTGGCGGCGGTGAGCGTTTCCTGAAATACCTCGGGTCCGGTCAGGCGCCGGCGAAGCCTTTGCTCCGCCAGCTCGCAATGGCGGATGACATTTTCGGTCATCACGATGCCGGCGTCGACCAGCACGCCGATGGAAATCGCGATGCCCGTGAGCGACATGATGTGCGACGGGATGCCGAAGCGATCCATGAGAATAAAGGATATCAACAGGGATGCTGGCAGGGGCAGCGTGACGACGAGGATGCTGCGGAAATGAAACAAAAAGAGAATATGCATAAGCGTCACGAGGATGATTTCCTCCGTGAGGGCATGCTTGAGCGTCTTGATCGCTCGATCGATGAGTTCGCTGCGGTCGTAAAACGACGCGATCGATACGCCGGCGGGCAGGCCCGCTGCCATGGTGGCGAGGCGGGCTTTGACGGCTTCAATCACGCGATAGGCATTTTCACCGTAGCGCATGATCACGATACCACCGACAACCTCTCGACCGTTTACATCGAGGGTGCCGCGGCGAAAATCACCGCCGATCTGGATGGTCGCGACATCCCGAAGGTAGAGCGGCTGGTCGCCGCGCGTTAGGAGGGGGATTTTTTCTAAATCGGCGCTGCTCGTAATGAGGCCAATGCCGCGAACAATAAATTCTGCGCCATTTTCTTCGACCGTTTTGCCGCCCACGTTGAGGTTGCTTTGGCTCACGGCGGCGATGATGTCCCCGAGCATAAGGTCGAATTGCTTTAATTTTAAGGCAGAGACTTCGATTTGATATTGGCGGACGAAGCCCCCGATACTGGCGACCTCGGCGACGCCGGATACGCCGGCCAGTTGGTAACGGATAAAATTATCCTGCAGCGTGCGGAGGGTGCCGAGATTCTGCGTACCCGAAGCGTCTTTGAGGTAATATTGATAAACCCAGCCCAGCCCGGTGGCATCCGGTCCGAGCCGCGCGACTACCCCGGTAGGGAGCATATCGCCAATGGCATTGAGGCGTTCCAACACGCGCGAGCGAGCGAAGTAGGGGTCGATCTTATCTTCAAAAATTACCGTGAGAAACGAGAAGCCAAACATCGACGTTGCCCGTACGACTTTAACTCCAGCGAGGCCCTGGAGCGTAACCGAGAGTCGATAAGTGATTTGATCTTCCACTTCTTGCGGCGAACGGCCTGGCCAGTCGGCGTAGACGATTACCTGATTCTCTGACAGATCAGGGATCGCATCAATGGGGACCCGCTGCACCGCCACGATGCCCCACGCGCAGAGGGCAAGGAATGCCGCCAATACAATAAAACGATTTTGCAGCGACCAGCGAATAATCCCGTTAATCATGGGAGGATAAATTTATTTTACCTCTTCGCCGCAGCTCAGCATCGCCGAGCCAAAAAAAGGATTTTTTAGCTCGGGGGTGCGCTGCAGCCACCGCCCGGTACCTAAGACGGGTGACATCGGGCACTCAAAGATCCAAATTTTTTCATGGGCCGGTAAACGTTGCTCACGGACAAGATCGGCGAGCGCGGTGCTGAAAGGTTCAAAGTCGCGCCGCGCCAGGCGCAGGTCGGGTTGGTCGGGCAAGGCCAGGTCGGCGAGCGGACTGCGTTTGTCCTCACCAGAATTTGCCAGGTAGCTGGTCAGCGCGCTACGTATTACGGGGAGATTTTTCCGGTAAGCGCTAAGATTATCCGTGGCCAGGGCGGCGGCCCCATCGGCGCTCGCTAGGGCCAAGGTGATTAAATGCGCTGAGCTAGCCGCGGAGGCTTTGCGGGGAGTGGCGTCGCGCACCCGTGATGGTGTTGCGATAACTTCGTTCGCGGGAGCGCTCGTCGCGGCATGAGCGAGTTGAGCTTGGCTATCCAGTATCAGCGCCGCGTCGGTGACGACGCGATCGCCCGCGGCGAGGCCCGCGAGTACCTCGGCGAATTCGTCCCCAATTCGTCCGAGCTGAATCGCCCGCGCAACATAACGATGGTTGGCTTGTTCTAGATAAACGACCGGCGCTCCACTGTGTTGGAGCACGGCTCGGCGTTCGACGATGAGCGTGTCAGGTTGTTCGATGCGCACACGACCTAAGGCCGTTTGTTCGTGAAGTAAGGTGCGGTCGGTATTCGTGAGGACGACGCGCACACTGACGGTCCGCGTGGCGGCATTGAGGTTGGGATTTATGAAGGCGATGGGGGCGGTTAAAATCTGCCCGGGTCGACTGGGGGTGGTGACTTCAACTTGCTGGCCGAGTTGGAGCCACGGTAAGTCGCTTTCGTGCGCATCAAACACAAACCACATGGTGGAAAAATCACCGATCTCAAAGAGTCGGTCATTCGTTTGCACATATTGCCCTTCGTAGGCTGCCCGCGTCACCACGGTGCCAGTCATCGGCGCGCGCACCGTGAGAATCGCGGTGGGCTCTTGGGTGTGCTCCAAGATCGTGATTTCCTCATTCGTCAGACCAAGTTCTAGTAACCGCTCGCGGGCGGCAGAACGTTCTGACTGGGTGTAGGCTGAAGTTCCCGCTTTGAGCCGCTCGAGGTAAACGCGTTGGGCGGTGAGCAATTCTGGACTGTAAATAGTTACGAGGGGCGCGCCGGCGGTTACCTCGGCGCCGACATAATTCACGAATAATTTTTCAACGCGGCCGGGGACGCGGGCGGCCAGAATGCGGTGACGAGTTTCATCATCAGCAATCACGCCCGCCACGCGGGTGGTGCGAATTAATGAACCGCGTTTGACGATCGCTGTCTGGACGCCCGTGATGGCGGCGCTCGTTGGCGTCAAGGTGACAAGATTAGGGTCCGCCGCCGTCGAGTCGTTGCCTCCCGGCTGATTGGTTGTAACCAAATCCATTCCGCAGATCGTGCATTTACCAGGTCGATCTAATTTAATCCACGCGTGCATGGGGCACTGATAAGTGCGCGCGGTGACGTTGGAGAGAGCGCCCGGTGCAGCGACGGTTGAGTCGGCGAAGAAATAGCCTGCTCCGGCTGCCGCACCCAGCGCGAGTATGAGCCATAAGCGTGAGATCATTGAGTCGGGTGTGTCTGGGGGTGGTTTTTTGAGGGAAAGAAGCGGGCCCTTACGGCGGCGCCGTGACGAATCAGGCTAGGGCGCGCGGAAGGTTATTTTGCCTTAGCGGCGGCGTCGTCGATTAGCTTAAGATAGTTGGCGGGGTCTTGATCGAAATCCTTCTGGCAATTTTTGCAGCAGAAGCGCACGAGCCGGTCGGGTTGGCCCGCTTGTTGATAAACATAGTCGATGCCCGCGCCCATCGCCCCGCCGATTTCTTCTGCCGATACGACGCAGGTCTTGAGCGGATACTGGCTCTGGGCTTGGGCTAGCCACATCGCCGAGGGTGCGACTGGGGCATTCGCTGAGGGTGCTTTCGTTTCGGCAAAGCTCAGGGCGGCGCCGAGCGTAAATAAAATAGCAAAGAGAGGGCGGGTATTCTTCATGATAGCGGGATGGGTTAATTTGAGCATTCGACAAAAGATGGGGCGAGCGTCATTGATTAATACACCACTCAGGCATAAATCCCTCGGAATATTTTAGTGCTCGTGAGTGATTTGTTCGGTCGCGGTGTATTAAGTACTACTCTCTATGACAATTACCCCTGATAGCTTAACCGAGCGTTTGCGTGCTTGGCGGGTGAGTCCACCCGCGGATCCAGCCTTCCGGCCGCAGGTTTGGGCGCGCCTGCGGCGTTCAGCTCACGTTACCTGGGTGAATTATTTGCGGCCCCATGCGGTGGTTTGGCTGTTCACGGCTATCGCGGCCTGCGGGGTCGCGGCCTACACCGGTCGAACTGCGGCGGTCATCCGTGCCCGCGTGGATCGTGAGGTGTTGGTCAGCACCTATTTAGTTGAGCTCGATCCGCGGGTGCAAGCGGGGCTGCTGTCGATCCAGCCATGAAATATTTAGTCAGCACCTTAGCGTTGATTGTGCTGGGCGCCGGCATTTTTGGTTTTGTTTGTTATCGCCTGAGCTGTGACTCAGCACTGCATGCGGCGGCTGAAAAGAGAGATGCTTGGCATTGGCTGCGGCAAGATTTCCATCTCACCGATCAGCAGTTTGCCGCAATTCAAGTCGTGCACCAAGCCTACGCCGGCAGCTGCGTTGAGCACTGCCGGTTAATTCAAGAAGCGACTAAAGTGCGCGATGCGCTGACGGCTAAGCCCAGTTCGCCAGCGGACCGAGTAGCCGCCGAGGTGGCCGTTAAAGAATTACGGTCAGTCTGCGAGCATGCGCTCACGGGGCATGTGCAAAAAGTGGCCGCGCTGATGTCCGTCGAAGATGGCCGCCGCTATCTGGCGCTGATGTTGCCAAAAATTGCCGCGTTTGATCATGCGACGGCGCCCGATTTGCAGATGAATCATACTCATTGAATCATGGCTGCTGATCTAGCTACTGGCGCCAGCGATGAAGAGTTGATGCGCCGCTTACAGGGAGGAGAAGAAGCGGCTTTAGCGTCACTGATGGAGCGGTGGGAGATGCCCGTGAAGCGTTTTATTTTTAGGCTCCTCGGTAATGTGACGGAAGCAGAGGATCTCGCGCAGGAAGTTTTTTGCCGGATCTTTACTAAGCGCATGAGTTATCGGCCGGGCGCAAAATTCTCCACTTGGTGTTACACGATAGCGGCTAATTTAGCCAAGAATCGCTTGCGCTGGTGGCAGCGTCATCCGGTGCATTCCATCGACGCGTGGATTAAAGCCGGCGGAGAAATTGCTGATGAATCCCGTTCGGGGGCTTCCGCCGCGCAGGCCGCGTTACGGCAGGAGCAAATTTTAGCCGTGCAACAAGCGGTGCTGGCGCTGCCCCTCGACTTGCGCACCGCGCTCATTCTTTTCGAATATGAGGAGCAAACTACCGCTGAGATTGCCGGGGCCTTGGACTGCACCCCGAAAGCAGTGGAGAATCGCCTTTATCGTGCGCGGCAGTTGCTCCAGCGGTCTTTATTTTCTGCGGCCTGAACAGTTCGAGGAGATTATTACGCTGCTTTCCGCTGAAGCCAGGGAGCGATTTCTGCCTGAATTTCTTTCAGCTTATTTTGCAGTGCGGGAGTTTTCAGCATTTCACGGCTGATGGCTGCGCCCAGAATTCGGCCGGCTTCGACGTCACTGGGGTAATGAACGCCCGCCAGGAGTCGGCCCCAGCGATTAGCGGCGGCGCGGGTCTGAAAAGCGGCGGCGTGCTCAGGAAAAAGACTGCTGAGTACCGCGGCCCACGCGGTGGCGCGCATCGCGTGACCACTGGGGTAAGAGCCGGTATCTCGTAATTCCACACACGGCTGGAGCCGCGTATCCAGGAAGGGCGGCCGTCGTCGGTTGAAATATGTTTTAGTCGCTCGGCTAAATAAATCCAAGTCACTGCCGAGGTGGGCGAGGACGGTGGCCGTTTGAGGCAGCTTGGTCGCGGTAAACCACGGGCCGAGAACGGCCGCGCCAAAGCTAAAAAAATCCTCCGCTTCGATCAGGTGCGCTTGGCTTACTTGCGCTGGAGTCCGCGCGAGTTGCAGCTGATAGAGCACTTCTAATTCGGCCTGCTGCACCAGTGAGTCTCGGGCCGGCGGTGGGGGGAGTAACGCCGGAAGATCAAGCGCCGCGGGCGCCAAGAAATAAGCGGTGGCGGCGGGGTGGGTGGGGGCGGCTGGAGCCGCGGTTAAACCAGCGGCGTTAAATAATACGCAGCAACTCAGGAATAATTGCTTCATGGGCTGGCGGAAAAAACTTCCCGCAGTTGAATGCTATCAATGCGCCGATCTTTCGTCTGGATATCGGAAACAATGATCAATTTGTCGCCATCGCGAACGCGGCCCAATTTCAGCAGGGAGGCGATCGCCCGCTCAATCGTGGCTTCGGGATTACTGAAAGGCGTGAGTAAAAAAGGCTCCACGGCTCGGACGATGCGCAAGTGACGCATGGTCTCAACGCAATCGGTGATAGCGAGAATCGGCGCGTGCGGTGGCCGGTGGGCCGCGAGCCCCGAGGCATTGGTGCCATGCCGGGTGAACACCACGATGAGCGAGCGAGGGATTTCGTTAGCCAGCACCACGGCCGCCCGAAATACTTTCATGCGCTCGCTGATAAACACGGCCGGCTCGGCAATATCGATTGCCTGTTCGGCCTCAATCCGCCGCGCAATGGTGTCAAGAATTCGCACGCATTCGAGTGGGTATTTCCCAATGGTAGTTTCGCCTGAAAGCATGACGCAGTCCGCCTGTTCATAAACTGCGTTCGCCACATCCGTGATTTCCGCGCGGTTGGGCATGGGTTGGGTGATCATCGATTCCAGCATGTGGGTGGCGATGATGACGGGTCGACCGATGGCCAAACAGGTGCGCACGGCGCGACGCTGAATGACCGGCAGCTCTTGTAGCGGGACTTCAATGCCGAGATCGCCGCGGGCGACCATCAAAACATCGGTGGCTCGGATGATTTCATCGAGGTTATTGATGGCAGACTGGTCCTCGATTTTAGCGACGATGCGCGCGTGGGAATTTCTCTCCTTTAAGAAGAGCCGGAGCTTTTCAATATCAGAGGCTTCGCGAACAAAAGAGAGGGCGATGAAGTCGACGCCTTCTTCAACGCCAACGATCGTGTCGGCTCGATCCTTAGCGGTAAAGGAGGGCAGGTTAATGTGGACCCCGGGCAGATTGATATGGCGGCGAGACGTGAGCGAGCCGGGCGTGAGCACACGGCAACGAATATGCGCTTGGTCTTTGCCGAGCACTACTAGGCGAATCTGGCCGCTATCGACTAGGACCGTATCGCCAACCTTGATGTCATTGACGAGGTCGGGATAATTGACGTCGACGGAGCGAATTTCCGCGCTGCGCTTGGGCTCGGTTTCAGGTCGGACGGTGAAGTCAAAAATCTCACCCACCTTAAGATCGAGCGGCTCCGTCAATTCTCCCGTGCGAATTTCTGGGCCTTTGATATCCATCATGATGGCCACGTCGCGTCCGGCTTTTTGGGCGGCGGTGCGAATCCGTCGAATGATGAGTCGCGTCCAATCGTGTTTAGCGTGCGCCATATTAAGGCGGACGACATCAACGCCCGCGGTAATCAATTGGCCCAGCATCGCCTCGCTTTCAGTCGCCGGCCCGAGCGTAGCAATAATTTTGGTACGCCGGAGGGAATGGGTCGAAGGCATAGCGTTGATGCCAGCAGCAATCGCATAGCCCGCAAAGCCTATTTCCGCGCGCCGGGCCGCGGGGCGGGATAATTTCGCGGTGAGTTCTCGGGCCCGTGCGGAGTTTAGCTTTAAATTTCCTCGGGGGCGCGGCGCTCCTTGCCGCCTCGGCAGATTTCGGCAATAATCGGTGGCTTTGTGACAATTGAGCGGCGGGTTACCCAGCGGCCTTGCGGTCAGAGATTTTCGGCGTGCTTTGACCGGTAGGTCCGGTAGTTTTGAAGGCGTGATCATTTCCGCTGCTAACCATTAGCAGTCATTTCCAACCATCTATTAGTCTCATGGATCTCGGCCTCGTTGGTTTCTGTCTGCTGATTGTCATCGGAATTTATTTTTATAATAATCCGGTCAAGCACGGCCCGTGGTTTTTAAGCCGTCGCTTCATCAATTGGTTTCCTCTCGGGATGACCTACGCGTTCCTTTACATGGGGCGCTATAACTTGGCCGTGGCGAAAACGGCACTCGGGGCCTTGATGACAAATGAGGAGTTCGGCCTGATTTTTGCGGCGGGCACGGGAACTTACGCCTTATCGTTTCTGGTGAACGGGCCGCTGGTGGATAAAATTGGCGGTAAGAAAGGAATAATTATTGCCGCGTTGGGTGCCTCGCTGGCCAATCTGGCCCTCGGGGTGGTCACTTGGCTGGTGGTGACCGGTCGATTACAAATGCGGTTAGTGGGGGTGTTCTCCGTTCTTTACGCCCTCAATATGTATTTTCAGAGCTACGGCGCCGTCTCAATTATTAAGGTCAAAGCCAACTGGTTTCATGTCCGAGAGCGCGGTTTGTTCGGGGCGATTTTTGGCACGCTGATATCCTTCGGGGTTTATTTTGCCTTCGATTGGGGGGCGGCGATTATTAAGATGACCAAGGCCAATGCCGTCGCGACCGATCATTGGCTGCCGGATATGATTCGGCGGCTCTTTATGCCCGCTGGGTTAGGCGTTGATGCCACCTGGGCCGTATTTTTCATCCCCGGGGCGATCTTACTGGTTTGGGTTATCTTAGATCTATGGCTGATTAAGGATACGCCCGAGGAGGCCGGTTTTCCGCATCTCGATACACACGATGCCTCGTCGGGTCACATGCATGAGGAGTATTCAACCCGCGATTTGCTGAAGAAGGTTTTCTATAATCCGCTCATGTTGATGTTCGCCGGGGTGGAGCTTACGTCGGGGGTGCTGCGTAATGGGATCATGCAATGGTACTCGGTGTTTGCCCATGATGTGAAACAGGTCGGCGCGGAAGGGATTCTCGCTAACTGGGGCCTGCTCTTGTGTATCTTCGGCATCGTCGGAGCCTTCGCGGGTGGATTAATTTCCGATAAGCTATTTCAATCTCGGCGGGGCCCCCCGGCGGCCATGTTTAGCTTCTTTATGTTTTTAATGGCGGCGGTGATGGCGATGACGATTTTTTCCAATCCGCTGGTGGTCGGCATCGCGGCTCTGCTTATTGTGGGGGCCGTGACGGGCGTCCATTCGTTGATGTCCGGTACGGCGGCGGCTGATTTTGGTGGCCGTAAAGCGACCGCCACCTGCTCAGGCATTCTCGACGGCTGTGTTTATTTGGGCAGCAGTGTGCAATCGATCAGCGTGGGCTATCTGTCAGGTTATAGCTGGCAATGGTGGCCAATTTTCCTGATGCCGTTTGCCCTGATCGGCAGTGTGGTTGCCTGGCGCATTTGGCATGAGTTGCCGGATGCGACCCGAAAATATATCGCCGAACACGAGCAGCCTGCTACGAAGTGAGCGCCGCGCTGGATCGCCTCTGCCAAGTGGCCGGGTGGAGGCGGCTTTAGGCGAATTCGTAAAAAGGCGTACTCGCCCCAGCTCCGACGACGGAAAAACCGCAGCCCCGTGCTGTGAGTACGGCGCCGCAGGCGGTCGCCACGGCCGCGGGTGAATTGCAATCTTGACTGAGGTGGGCAAAGAAAACTTGGCGCCAACGAGACTCGGTGACGGATTCAAGCAACTCGCGCGCGGCGGCATTGGAGAGATGGCCGTGCCGCCCGCTGATTCGCTGTTTGGTGCTCCACGGACGTTTCGTGTCCGCTTCTAGCATTTGCGAACAATGATTAGCTTCGACGACCAACACATCGGCGCCCCGGATCCGTTCCCGCACGTGCAGCGGCGCATGACCAAGATCGGTGAGCCAAGCTAAACTGCGGCGCGGCGAGAGCAGATCATTTTCACCATGGGCGATCAAAAATCCCACCGGCTCCTGCGCGTCGTGGGGCACGGCGAAGCTACTGATTTCTAGATCGCGAAACTGGAAGGTGCTCCCCGTTTCAAAAAGCTGCCAGGGTACCCGATGCTTGAGCCCTTCCTGGGCTTTGGTCGCGGTCGCGCGATTAGCAAAAACCTTGATTTGAGGATATCGTGCCAGTCCCTTCAATCCTGCCGCATGATCGCCATGTTCGTGGGTTAAGAGAATTGCATCAATGGATTCAATTTTTTCCCCCAGATTTTCGAGCATACCGGCCAATCGTTTCGCCGAGAAGCCCGCGTCAATCAGGACGCGCGTATTATCAGTCTGCAGGAAAGCAGCATTACCGCTACTCCCACTGCCGAGAATACTGAAGCGCATTGCCATGGAGGGGGATGAACAGGGGTCCACCGGACCCGCGCAACCGTTATTTTAATCAATAGCTCGCTGGGTCGTGGGGGATTGACGCCAAGGAAAATCTGACTTCGCTTGCTCGTCATGTCGTCACCAGCCGCCACTCCTGCATCATTTGCCGCTCCCACCCGTGGGCGGACGGGGACCGTTTATATAACGCGGCAAGTGCACTTTAATTCGGCGCATCGGTTGCATAACCCCAGTAAGAGTCAGGCGTGGAATGAGGAACATTATGGGCTCTGCACCAATCCCCATTGGCACGGCCATAATTATGTACTCGAGGTGACGTTGCGCGGTGCGCCCGATCCCGACACGGGGTACATCATGGATTTGGGTAAGTTGAAGCAAATCTTACTGCGGTCGGTCGTCGACAAATGTGATCATCGCAACCTCAACGAGGAGGTGGATTTTTTGCGCGGGGTGAATCCTTCCACGGAAAATCTGGTCATCGCCTTTTGGCAGGAGATTGCCCCGCACATCACGAGCGGACAATTACACTGCGTGCGTTTGTACGAGACGCCGCGCAATTTTGCCGAGTATTTTGGACCCGATCCCCAATAATTATTTTACCGCGGTTAACGTCACCCGCGGGCCTACCAACCAAAAACGACCCGTTCTCCATGAAACAGATGTATCTACACCGCTCGAGCAGCGGACAGCCAGCGTCAGTTAAGCGAAAGTATGATCAGAAATTTCGCACCACAGCCGCCTATCGTGCGAGTATGCCCGACATGATGGAGGTCGCGCATGAGGCCATTCAGGGAGCCAATGTACCCATTCAACAGGTCGGGATTCATAACTTCAAGTTGCCCCTTAAGTATCGCACCAAAGCCGGCAAGATTCTCACGTTAGAAACCAGCGTGACCGGCACGGTGTCGCTCGAGGCTGAGCTCAAAGGGATTAATATGGGCCGCATCATGCGTTCTTTCTATGAACATAAAGATGCCGTTACGACAGGCGAGTGGATGGGTAAAATTTTAAAAAGTTATCTCCGCACGGTGGCGAGTAAGGATGCGCGGCTAAAAATTTCTTTCTCCTATCCGATGGTACGTGACAGCCTGCGCAGCGGTCTGGCCGGTTTTCAGTTTTATACGGTGGCCTTCGAGGGTGTGATGACGCGCGATGGCCGCTATCGTCGTTTCATTCATTTTGATTTTGTTTATTCATCCGCGTGTCCCTGCTCGGCGGAATTAACGGAGCACGCGCGCGATCAGCGCGGGGCGTATGGCGTGTCGCATTCCCAGCGCAGCAAGGCGCGGATTACCTTAGAAGAAAATGACGGGAGGAAAATCTGGATCGAGGATGTGCATGCGCTGTGTCTGCGCGCCTTACAGACAGAGACCCAGGTCATGGTGAAGCGAGAAGATGAGCAGGCCTTCGCTGAGTTAAATGGGGCGAACCTCAAATTTGTCGAAGATGCCGCCCGCTTACTTTATCAAGTCTTTGATGCTGATCGCCGAATTAAGGATTTCCGCATCGCTTGTTCCCATCTCGAGTCGCTGCATTCTCACGATGCGGTCAGCGTGATCTGCAAAGGGGTCAAAGGTGGGTTTACCGCGGACTTCATGGACTTCGGCGCCTTGGTGTGCTGAAGGAAGGTGCTCGGTCATGGGTAAGGGGTCATTGGCTGATCCGCTGGTCATCTCACTTGCGCCTTTATTTTGCAGTGGGCTCGGTCCCAAAAAGCACGAAGCTGTGCGCAGGGCTTGAGCTTAAAGCTTAACCATAAAACCTAGAGCTATCTCGCCCGCCCGCGTAATGAAGATTTTAGGTTGAATTTACCGATAACCGATAACCAATAACCCCTAACCGATACCCATGGCCTCTAAGCCTCCCCTCATCCTCATCACGGGCGCCTCTCAGGGCATTGGCGCCGCCATTGCCCACGTCTTTGCCGGGCAAATTCCTGGGGTGCGTTTGGCTTTAGTGGCGCGCAGCGAGAAAAATCTTCAGCGGGTCGCCCGCGCTTGTCTGCAAGCGGGGGCCACGGTCGAAATTTTCCCTTGCGATGTAACTGATGAAGGCGCGGTCGCCGCGATGGCGCGGGCGGTACACAAACATTTTGGCCCCGTGGATGCGCTTATCAATAATGCGGGTACCTTTACGATGGCGCCCTTTACCCAAACCAAGGTCGCGGAATTTGATCGTCAGATTGCCGTGAATCTCCGGAGCCCTTTTCTGGTTACGCAGGCCTTCTTGCCGGCGATGCTCCAGCGGAAGCGCGGCAGTATTTTTTTTATGAGCTCAATCGCCGGACGCGGGGCTTATCCTAACGCCGCTGCTTATTGCGCGGCGAAGTTTGGGGTAACGGGCCTAGCGCAGGTACTGCGCGCGGAGACTAAAAATCGCGGGATCCGCGTCTGCTGCCTTCACCCCGGAGCGACCTGGTCGCCTTCATGGTCGGGGAGTGGTGTTAAGAAGGAACGAATCATGCCAGCGGCGGATATTGCGCGGGCGGTTTATGATATTTACAGCCTCGGTCCACGGACCGTCGTTGAAGAAATTGTGCTCCGGCCCCAGCTCGGGGATCTCTAATTACAGCAGTGACTGCTGGGCCCCGAGGGCAGCTTTCAGACCTACTGCGTGGTAGCCTTTCGGGGTCAAAATGCGGCCCTGGGCGGTGCGCTGGAGGTAGCCTTCTTGAATCAGAAATGGCTCATGAACTTCTTCGAGTGTTTCGGTCTCTTCACCTACCGCGATGGCGATCGTGCTCATGCCGACAGGCCCGCCCGCATAATTTTCCGCCATCACACGCAGCATGCGCTTATCCATTTCATCGAGTCCCGCTGCATCAATCTCGAGTAGTTCAAGGGCCGCGGCGGCTACGGTTTGAGTGATCTTCCCCGCTGCTTTTTCCGAAGCGAAGTCGCGGCAAAAGTTGACGAGATTATTCGCTATCCGTGGAGTCCCGCGGGCGCGGCGGGCGATTTCCTGAGCGCCGCCCGCGTCGATGGCGACCTTGAGGAGTCCACAACTGCGCAGCACAATTCCCTCGAGGGTGGCGCGGTCATAATAATCGAGGCGCGTATTCAGGGTGAAACGTGAACGCAGGGGCGCGGTGAGCAGGCCCGAACGGGTCGTGGCGCCGACGAGAGTAAATTTTGGAATGGAAAGGCGGACGCTGCGAGCGTTGGGTCCTTGGTCGATCATGATATCGAGCCGGAAATCCTCCATCGCACTGTAAAGATATTCTTCCACCGTTTTCGGAATACGGTGGATCTCATCAATAAACAAAATATCGCCTTCCTCCATGTTGGTGAGCAGGCCGGCTAGATCGCCGGCTTTCTCAATGACCGGCCCAGAGGTCACTCGTACCGTGCGACCGAGTTCGTGGCCGAGGATGAATGCCAGCGTGGTTTTTCCCAGCCCCGGCGGTCCCGAAAGCAGAATATGATTGAGGGCTTCGCCGCGGCGCTTGGCGGCGCCGACCATCACCTGCAGGCGTTCCACGGTCTTGGGTTGGCCGGAAAAATCACTGAAGGATAGCGGGCGCAGCGCAGCCTCGGCGGGTGAGACCGGCGCCGTGAGGGCGCTCGTCAAAAAGCCCGTACCAGTGGCCGAGGTGGTCGCCGCTTTCGGCTTTTGGTGCTCGATTTTAGATTGGGCCACGGGAAAGGAGGATGAGCATTCTGAGCGGAGCGAAGGGTTCGGCGAAATTAAGGTTTCAGAATAAAAACAGACTTATTTCCATTCAACCTCTGCGCCGAGGCTCCGCAGGTTTTCGACGAAATGAGGGTGGGCGCGTTTGATGGTGTCAGCATTCTTCACCACGCTTTTCCCCGGAATGCTGGCCGCCACCATGTAAAGTGCGACCGCAGCGCGGATGATGTAAGGAGCTTCGACCGTCGTGGGGTGAAGGGGGCGAGCGCCAAAAACAGTAATCCGATGCGGATCACTGACGACCACGTGGGCGCCAAATTTAGATAACTCTGACATCCAGGTGAAGCCACCTTCGTAGACTTTATTCCAGAACATCACGGTGCCTTCAGCTCGCACGGCGAGTGCGATCATGCAGGGTAGCAGATCAACCGGGAAATAAGGCCACGGAGCCGCCTCAATTTTAGGCAGCAGGTTAGAGGTGAAAGGTTGCGTGATGACGAGCTTTTGGCGGCGGCGGACGATGGCGGTGTCTCCCTCGTATTCGATTTTGACGCCCAACTTCGCGAACGAGCGATTGATGAGGTCAAAGTGGTGGGGGAGGGAATTTTTAACGCGGACTTCGCCGCCAGTGATGGCGCCAAGGGCGAGAAAAGTAACGACCTCATGATGGTCCGTGTTGATCGTGATCGTGCCGCCCTTAAGCTGCTTAACCCCTGTCACCGTGAGTTGGCTCGTGCCGAGGCCCGTAATTTTTGCGCCCATCGTGACGAGGGCAGCGCAGAGGTCTTGGACATGAGGTTCGCTCGCCGCATTGAGCAGCACCGATTCACCCTCCGCCAGCACCGCGGCCATGACGAAATTTTCCGTAGCTGTCACCGACATGTAATCGGGCCAGTGGCGGCCGGCGCGAAAACGACCGCGCAGGGCCATGGTTAATTTGCGCTGATGAGAAATTTTGGCCCCTAGTTTTTCGAGAATCTCCAAGTGCGGGTCCAATTCACGAATGCCGAGTGAGCAACCTTTGGCGTTGGTGGGCAGCGTGATTTTTTTCATGCGCTGCAACAGGGGCGCGAAAAGGAGCACGGCAGAGCGCATCCCGGCGGGCAATTCGCCATTGAGGCGGCGAGCATCGAAGCTCGAATGATCAATGCTCATCGTGCCCGCCGCGCGATCCCACACAATGTGTGAGCCTTGTTCAGTGAAGAAATTCACGAGCTTCTCGACGTCCGTAATAAATGGGACGTGCCGTAGGGTCAGCTTGGCGTCGGTGAGCAGGGACGCACAAAGAATCGGCAAGATAGAGTTCTTATTGCCCGAGGGCGTGATGGTGCCGCTCAGAGGTTTGCCGCCGTGAATGATGAGGTCAGCCATCGGGTGAGAGTAGGATTGCGAGTTGAGCGAGGCGCGCTGCGGTCAGCGACAATAAAAAAGCGTCTACCGTAAGGCAGACGCTTTGAATGCGATTCGCGCGGGGCGCGTTGGCAAGAGTTAAGTGGCTTTAGACACCACCTTGACTCGATCCTTGGTCGCCACCCCCGCGGTAGTCACCGCGGGATTGGCTCCGACCACGACCACCGCGACTGCGGCGGCGTTGGCCATCACCACCACCACCACTGCCACCGCTGGAACTGCGCCCGCGATCACCGCGGTTGCGGTTGTAAGCGCGATCCCCTGATGGTGCCGCGGCAGATGCCGAGGTGCTGGAGGAACTCGTGAAGAGAGATTTCAGCCAGCTGAAGAATCCCCGCGATGGGGCCGGCGCGGGGCTGCGCGAAGCTGCGGGAGCATCCGGCGCGGCGGGTCGAGTCGGACGATTCTCGCGTGGGGCCCCACCGTAATTAGACGGGGTGGGTACATAATTGTAGCCGGGACGCACGTAGATGAATTTCTCGGGAATCGAGGCTGGATCAAACGGCTCTTGGGCGGGGCTTGCGGCGCGCCGGGGTTCCTCGCGGCGGGCTTCTTCCCGACGAGGACGATCATTGCGCGACTCACGGGCAGGTCGGAATCCCTCGCTTTCCCACGTTTGGGCCGGCGCGGTTTTCTGTTGTTCGGGCTCGAGAATATTTAATTCAGCAGGCTCTTCATTGGCGACTTGGACGGGAGCGGCAATAACCGCGGCAGGGGCTTTGACAGGGGCAACCGGAGCAGCGGCGACTGGCGCGGGGGCGACAGGGGCAGCGGACTCAGTTACAGCCACGGGTGTTTCCACCGGGGCGAACGGATTTTGGTATTCACGCGGAGCGGTCACGACCGCAATTGCGGTCGGGGTGTACTCGGCAGAGGCCGCGGTTGCGGCAGCAGGGGCACTCGAACGCTTAGCTTTCCCGCGGGCTAGGCCAGAGCCGCGCGTGGAGCCGAATGAGGACTCGGCGTTTAACGCCGGAGTGGTCGCAGATGCTTCGGCAGGAGCATTGGACGATTCTGTGGATGACATGTCTATGTTGTTGGTTGTAAGCGCCTGCCAAGAATGGCGGCGCAGGGTTGTTGATGCCAGCTGGAGCTCGAAAATCTCGCTCAACAGCGGCAATAGCTGCTCAAAGTCGTGGATACGCCCTAGCAGGGCAACTTAATTTTTCCTGGGCGACGGGCTTGCCAGAGGGGGAAGTGGCGCTCAAGTTAGTCGTCATGGACAAACTCGAGGAAATTTTTCGTATGCAAGATGCGCTTAATAAGCGCATTGGAGTGAATTTACCACCGCCCACTGATGAAGAAAAGGCGAAGTGGATACTTAATTACACTCGCGCCATGCAGCAAGAGACAGCCGAGCTGATTGATAGCGTGCCATGGAAATGGTGGGCGAAGTACCAGAAATTTGACGAGCAGAACGCCAAGGTTGAGGTCGTCGATCTCTTTCACTTTCTCGTATCGCTGGCCCAAACGCTCGGCATGACGCCGGACGATGTTTATCAAGCGTACCTTAAGAAAAACGCAGTTAATCATCAACGGCAGGAAAGTGGCTACGTCAAAAAAGACGAAGCCGACTCCAAGCATATCTGAGATCAGGTCGGTTGGGAGCCCGAGAAGGCTGCGGCCGGCGAGTGACCTAAGCTAGCCTCGGGGGCGGAAGCGCAGACCGGCGGCATAAGCCTCGAACACCCTTTTGATTTCGTCGCGCACGCAGCGAAATTGGTTGAGGATTTCTTCCTCTGTCCCCGTCGCATGAGCAGGATCAGCAAAGCCCCAGTGGTGACGATTTACTTGGCCGGGAAATAATGGGCAGGCCTGATCAGCATTGCCGCAAACAGTGATCACCGTGGTGATACTTTGGGTCAGAAAATCATTCATGTGTTTTGACCGGTGCTGGGAGATATCAATGCCGATCTCCTGCATCACTTGAATAGCTTTGGGGTGCACATAGCCAGCGGGGCAAGAGCCAGCACTATGGACGACAACGAGATCGCCCGCCGCTGCGCGCAAGATGCCTTCAGCCAGATGGCTTCGGCAGGAATTTCCCGTGCATAGAATGAGGACGATGGGTTTGGCTGGTAGCGTCATCGGTTGCGGTTAAATAAATTAGAGAGAGGCGGGAAACCAGCGGCGGCGCAGCCAGAAGGCGACGTGGACGAGGCCAATCAGGGCGGGCACTTCAATGAGGGGGCCGACCACCGCAGCAAAGGCGACGCCGGAGTTCAGGCCGAACACGGCAATAGCGACCGCGATCGCTAGCTCGAAATTGTTGCCCGCAGAAGTAAAGGCGAGGCTGGCTGATCGCGGGTAGTCCGCGCCCATTTTTTTAGCTAAGGCAAAGCTCGTGAGAAACATGATCGCGAAGTAAATCATCAAGGGCAGTGCGATACGGAGAACATCCAAGGGAAGTTTAACAAAGGCGCTTCCCTGGAAGGTGAACATGACGACGATCGTGAAGAGCAGCGCGCTCAGGGTCAGCGGGGCGATGCGGGGGATGAATTTTTTATCATACCACTCCTCGCCCTTGAGCGGCACGAGCGCGATCCGGCTGAGCAACCCAGCGGCAAAAGGGATGCCGAGGTAGATCATGACGCTCCAGAAAATATCTAACATCCGCACCGGCACGACGGCGCCGGCCAAACCGAAATAGGGCGGGAGCACCGTGATGAAGACCCAAGCGTAGAAACTGTAGAGTACAATTTGGGCGATGCTGTTGAGGGCGACGAGCCCGGCTGCATATTCGGGACTGCCTTTGGCCAGATCATTCCAGACGAGTACCATGGCGATGCAGCGTGCGATGCCGACGAGGATGAGGCCCACCATGTAGTCGGGGTGGTCACGCAGCAAGGTAACGGCCAGCAAGAACATCAGGACCGGTCCCACGATCCAATTTTGGACCAGCGAAAGGGTAAGAATGCGTGGGTTGGCGAACACTTTGGGCAACTGAGCGTATTTCACTTTCGCCAAGGGCGGGTACATCATCAAAATGAGACCAATCGCGATGGGGAGATTGGTGGTGCCCAGAGTGAGTGGGGCAAAAAAAGCAGTGGGGTCGGTAATTACGAATTGGCCGAGCATGACGCCTAGACCGATGGCGATGAAAATCCAGACCGTCAGATAACGGTCGAGAAATGACATTTGGGGAGCGATGGATGCTTGCATAGGAGGGAAGTATTAACGGGCTAAATGGAGAAATTTGCGCCGCGGCACAATGGGTGGACAGTCGCAGTCGAGCTGGCTAGCGAGTTGGGTTAGTTTAGCCAGATCACGACGTAGCCGTGGCTCCTCTGGACTAGTATTTTGTAAAAAGCGCAAATTAGCGACCAGCGCTGGGGGGCGCGGGTTGGCTAAAGCATAAATACGCCAGAGGCCCCGCTGCGTGGTCGTTACCAGCCCATGGCGACGCAAATAGCCGAGGTGCCGAGAGATTTTAGTTTGGGGTAACCGCAATAAGGCTTCGAAATGACAAACGCAGAGGGGTTGCTGGGCGAGCAGGTTGATTAAGCGTAGTCGCGTGACATCACTTAGGCAGCGGTAGAGATTAATCAATTTCAAGAGCGGCAGTTGGCATTATTTTTATATATTTGCCAAGGCGAATATACTAATCGTCCCCGTACGCCTTAGGCTGAGCGGGGTGGTCGGTCTGGTGGTGACTGCCTTAACTGGCGGGTGGGAGCAAAACTGGGGGCTTGCTTGCTGAGACAGGGCGCCTCTGCATAATGGGTTCCATCTCATGAAACTTACTGATCTCAACCGCCAGGGCGGTATTGGCGCCAATTCACTGCTTTTGCAGATCGGCGATTTAAATATTCTGGTCGACTGCGGACTAAATCCCAAGACGCCCGGCCTCGGCGCTTTACCCGACCTCAAATTACTGCGCGACGTCCATCTCGACCTGATCATCATCACGCATTGTCATTTAGATCATATTGGTGGTCTCCCCGTCGTGATGCGCCAACACCCCAAGACCCCCGTGCTCCTGACGCAGTCGAGTCGCATGTTGATCGAGAAGATGCTGCATAATTCTGCCAACGTCATGCAGAAGCAAAAAGAGGAGGATAATATCCCCGGCTACCCGCTTTTTACCCATCAAGAAATTGAAGGTCTGGTGCATCGTTTTAACGGACTTGATTTCAAGAAGATCAAGAAAATCAAAGGCAAGCGCACGGAGATCGAGCTCATGTTTCACCCGTCAGGTCATGTGGCGGGAGCCACGGCGGTTGAGATCCATCACGGGCTCCGGAAAATATTTCTGACCGGCGATGTATTGTTTGAACATTTGCGCACGCTGAAGGGGGCCCATTTCCCCATTGGTCATTTTGATACGCTGATCATCGAGACCACCCGCGGCATGACGGAGCGCGCTTATGGCAAGGAGCGCGTTCATGAAATCGCGCGCCTGATCGACTCAATTAACGATACGATTGCGAATGGGGGTTCTTTCCTGTTGCCCGTGTTTGCCTTGGGCCGGATGCAAGAACTGCTCGCCGTCTTTCACGATGCGCGCCGCTTCGGTCGGTTGATCGATTGCCCGATGTTTGCGGGCGGCCTCGGGATCGGGCTTTCGGAATTATTTGATGAGGTTTCGCGGAAAACGAAAGATGTGCAATTTGATCGGCGAATTTTAAAGGATCTTAAATTGGGCAAGTTGCCGCGCAAAATCACCCCGGGTCAAGAGCCGCACCAGAAGGGGCTCTATATTGTTAGCTCCGGTATGTTGGTGGAGCGCACGCCAAGTTATGCGCTCGCTTCGGGCTTGTTGGGTCACGCCCATAACACGATTGGTTTTGTCGGCTATTGTGATCCGGACACTCCGGGCGGAAAATTATTGGCCACCAAGCCGGGGGCAAACTTCCTCTTCGCGGCCCTCGATGTTAAGACTAAGGTTAAGGCTCGCGTGGAGCGCTTTGAGTTGAGCGGCCATGCCGAGCGGGGCGAGCTCTTGGAATTTGCGGTGCAGACCAAAGCGCGGTGCGTGGTGCTGACGCATGGGGATCCCGATGCCCGCGATTGGTTCAAGTCCCAACTAGCCGAGCAATTGCCCAAGGCCAAAATTCTCGATCCGGTGCCGCTGCACGTTTATGAGGTCTGAGCAGATGGAGTGACCGTCGCCGCGGTGACGAACTGCTCCGCGGCCGGTTGGGGCGAGGGCTGGACCATGGCCGCGGGGGCTTTTATCTGATTTTTTCTTGCTCTCGACTCTTCGCGAGCAACGCCCAGCTTTTCTTTCCATGGCCACTCCGGAAGCCCCCAAAATTATCTTCTCGATGCTCGGCGTCTCGAAAAAAATCGAGCGCAAGGAAATCCTCCGCGACATCTCGCTCTCCTTTTATTACGGCGCCAAGATCGGCGTGCTCGGTCTTAACGGTTCCGGCAAATCTTCGCTGATGCGGATTCTCGCGGGGATCGATACCGACATTGAAGGTCGCGTGCACTTTGAGCCGGGCTACACGGTGGGTTTTCTCCAGCAGGAGCCGGCGCTTACCCCCGGGTCGACCGTGCGCGCTTGCGTTGAGGAGGGCGTCAAGCACCTGACCGATCTGACCGCGGCGTATGATGCGAGCTGGGATGAGCTTTCCGCCGCCGAGGATGATGCGGCGAAGGATGCTATTTCTGAAAAACAAGCGAAGCTGCAGGAGAAGATTGACCACCTCGGCGCCTGGGATGTGGCACCCCTCATTGAGCAGGCGATGGATGCGTTGCGCTGCCCCGCTGCGGAGGCGATCGTTGATCAGCTCTCCGGTGGTGAGCGTCGGCGTGTTGCGCTGGCCCGTTTACTGTTACAAAAACCCTCGATCCTGCTGCTGGACGAACCGACTAATCATCTCGATGCCGATTCGGTTAATTGGCTCGAGCAGCATCTGAGTCGTTACGAAGGCACCGTCATCGCGGTCACGCATGATCGGTATTTTCTGGATAATGTCGCCGGCTGGATTCTGGAGCTCGATCACGGATCGGGCCTGCCTTTTAAGGGAAACTATTCGTCATGGCTTGAACAAAAACAGGCGATGGCGGTGGTGGCGGAACGCACCGAGAGCAAGCGGCAGAAAGCCATGGCCCGTGAGTTGGCTTGGATTAGGCAGGGAGCCCGGGCGCGCCAATCCAAAGGGCAAGCCCGCATCAACGCTTATGAGCAGATGCTCAATGCAGATGTGGCTGAGCAGGAAAAACTTTTTGAAATCATTATTCCACCCGGCCCGCGGCTCGGGGCACTCGTCGTCGAAGCACAACAAGTGGCCAAGGGGTACGGTGATAATTTACTCTTCGATCAGCTTAATTTCTCTCTGCCGCCAGGAGGGATCGTCGGTATTATCGGCCCGAACGGTGCCGGCAAGACGACGTTATTTAAATTGATTACTAATTTAGAAAAGCCCGATGCGGGCGCCTTTCGCGTGGGGGAAACGGTAAAAACCGCGTACGTCGAGCAATCCCGCGATTCTTTGGAGGGTAACAAGACGATTTGGGAAGTGATCAGCGATGGCCAAGAAATCATGACGCTTGGCTCGCGGGGAGTAAATAGTCGCGCCTATTGCGCGCAATTTGGCTTCACCGGAGCGGATCAACAAAAGAAAGTGGGCGTGCTTTCCGGGGGCGAGCGCAATCGAGTTTTGTTGGCGCGCGTCCTTAAGAGTGAGGCTAATCTACTGCTGCTCGACGAACCCACCAATGACCTCGATGTGAATTCCATTCGCGCGTTAGAGGAAGCGCTGGAAACTTTTGCCGGTTGCGCAGTTATTATCTCCCATGATCGCTGGTTTCTCGACCGGGTCGCGACTCATATCATGGCCTTTGAGGGCGATAGTCACGTCCATTGGTTTGCGGGCAACTATACGAGTTACCTTGAAGATTTTAAGAAGCGCAAAGGCCGGGATGCCGATCAGCCTCATCGGATCAAGTACCGTAAATTAACGCGCTAAGCGGACGGAGGCTTGCTTTGTTCAGTCGCGCGGTCGTTGAGTTTTAATCAAAGCCAAAAAGGTCCGACATATCGCGCCGCTCTTTTTTGGTCGGTCGCCCGAGGCCGCGCTGGCGGGCCAGTTGATGCTCGAGGGCGGCTTGTTTAGCCCGGGCGTATTCAGCTGGTGGGGTGAGGTCGGTGATAAATTCGGGGAGCTGTTTGGCGGCAACGCGGGAGGGCGGCAGCGCGGTCACTTTCAAGGTGCGCGTGATTGTCCCGAGGTGAATGGTGACCGTATCGCCGATACGAAGGTCTCGGCTGGGTTTGGCGACGAGCTCGCCCATGAGAACCTTGCCGAGGCGACATGCCTCCATCGCGAGGGGACGAGTCTTGAAAACCCGGACGCTCCAGAGCCATTTATCGATGCGTGAGTCTTCCATAGATAGCCGCGGGTCGTGAAATTAAAGCGGGCCTTGTAAAAAGTAATCACGGTTGCCGCTCGGGGACAAGATTTACGGAATAAATAACCTCACGGGTTGATTCGGCGCGATAATGGACTAGCCTAGTGGCCTAATGATGAAACTTCGCGCACTCCTTGCCTTCGGTTTTGTTTTTTCTGCTATGAATATTTCAGCTCAATCCCCCGCGGCGTCCTCCACCGAATTTGCGACGATGGGAGGCGGATGTTTCTGGTGTATGGAGGCGGTATTTCAGCGCGTTCCTGGGGTGCTGCACAGTGTCAGTGGATATTCGGGCGGAAAAACTGAACATCCAACTTACGAAGACATCTGTAGTCACGGCTCGGGTCACGCTGAAGTCATCCAAGTGGAGTTTAGTCCTGCGATCATCAGTTACGAAAAATTACTCGAGATTTTTTTTGAGGCGCATGATCCCACCACGCTCAATCGGCAGGGCGCTGATCACGGTGATCAATATCGCTCGGTGATATTTTTCCATAATGAGGCGCAGCACCAAGCGGCCCAACGCGCGCAGCAGGCGGCGCAAGCCAGCTATCGTGACGCCATTGTGACTGAGATTGTCCCGCTCAAGAAATTTTGGCGCGCCGAAGACTATCATCAGGATTATTTTAACCAAAATCCCAATGCCGGTTACTGTACTTTCGTTATTAAGCCCAAGGTAAAGAAGCTGCAGAGTAAGGGTGTGATTAAGGCGAACTGACGGGGGCGAGCTCTAAGGCGCTGAGGGACGCCGTGGGTGGGGATTCTCTCGATTGGTTACCCCGCGTGACTACGAGCATGACCCTCGCTGGACATTCAGGAATTATTCATACACTGCGTGGGATGCCCCCAGACCAGTTAGCGAGCGATTCAGGTGCCGTTGTCACGGTGGATTTTATCCGTCACCGCAATGTGCTGCTCGTACGGGCAGACTTAACCCCTTTGTTTACGGATTATTATCTGCATCTGGCGGACCAGCATTTGCGATATCCGTCAACGCAGGCGGCTATTTTTAAAGAGGCGCTCGTGGCGGGTGTGCTCCATGCCGCGGCGCGACCTCTGAATGAGCACTTGGCTTGGTCGCTTAATTTTCAAGCACCGCGGCTCAATGTGTTTCTCGCGATGGATAACGAGGACTGCACGATCACCGGGCGGCTTTTTACGGAAAATGTTAAGGTCGCTGCGCTCAATACCTTCTACAGCGACAATGTGCCGCGCCGCGGCGCGGAGACTCGGCGGAGCGTGATTAATTTTATCGGGAATGATCCGTTGCTCGCGGCCACGGATTATTATGCTCAAAGTGAACAATGCCCGGTGCGTTATTTTCACCTCGGGAACGATGATTATGCGCTGCTCGTCTCACATCCTGACTATGATGCGCCCTGGTTTAACGCCGTCGCGGCAGCGGGCGTCAGCGCGCTGGCCCAGGCCGAAATCTTGACGCGGATTGAGCAGCGGCTCTACCGCTGGCACTGCGGTTGCACTCAATCGAAAATCCTGGGCGCGATCGCCCCCGCTTTTCGCGCGGATCCCGTGGAAATTTTTGGCGAGGCAGAATCGATCCGCGTGGAATGTCCGCGCTGTGCCGCTGGTCATCGGCTGACACGCGAGGCGATGGAGGCCTATTTAGCTGGAGGCTAAGCGGACCGCTCCCGATATTTATTCCACCGCGCTGACCTTTATTGATTATGAGCATCTGGGAAATTATCGGCACGGTGCTGGGCGTTATCGGCGTCAGGTTGATGATTCGCCAGGACCTCTGGGGGTGGCCGGTTGGCTTAGTGCAGGTGGGGATTTACGCGTGGGTGTTTTATGGAGCTAAGCTTTATTCCGATACGATCCTGCAGTTTTTATTTTTTGCCCTTCAGGTCTATGGCTGGTGGCACTGGGCCCGGGGCGGGACCGCCGATTCTGCCCGCGCCGGGGAGTTGCCGGTGACCGGTTTAAGTTCGACGGCGAGGGTCGGCTGGCTGGTCGTGGGCGCCGGACTGACGTCGGCCTGGGGCTGGGGTATGCATCGCCTGACCGATGCGGCGCTGCCGTGGTGGGACGCCTTCATTTTGATCTTCAGTTTAATTGCCCAGTGGCTGCAGGCGCGAAAAAAAATGGAATGTTGGCTGGGCTGGCTGCTCGTCAACACGGTAGCCGTGGGTGTTTATTGGGTGAAAGATTTGCGGTTGACGAGCGGGCTCTACCTAATCTTTTGGTGGATGTCGCTCTGGGGTTGGCGCGAGTGGCGCCAAGGATGCAAGGTCGCCGCATGAAACGGATCGCTTTATTTGGGCCGGAATCTACGGGGAAAACGCAACTCGCGCAGCATTTGGGCGCCCATTTTAATGCCCCCGTAGTCGTTGAGTATGCGCGTGAGTTTTGGGACCAACACGGCGGGATTACCTTGGCGGATATCCCGATGATCGCGCGCGAGCAATGGCGACGGGAAGACGCGGCTGTGGCGCTGGCGCCGCCGCTAGTGCTCTGCGACACCGAGGCGCTGACGACGGTGCTTTGGAGTGACTTGCTTTACGGCACTTGTCCGGCGGATATACGCGCTGAAGCGGAACGGCGCGCGTCAAATTATACCCTGTATCTCTTGCTCGATATTGATGTGCCATTTACCCCGGATCCGCAGCGCGCTTTTCCTGATCTCGCTGACCGCGCCCGCTGTTTTAATTTATGGCGGGAGGCGCTAGAACGGCGGCAATTGCCTTATCAGTTAATCCGCGGTGCTGGGCCCGCGCGTCAGCAGCAAGCGATCGCGGCAATCAATCAGCTCTGGCCGACTCCCAGCGTACCGCGCTGAGGCGGACTGGTCTCAGGCGGAAAGGCGGGGCCACTCCGAGGGCGAGGGTCGGCTTAAATATAATGAGGATAATGTGGTTGATACATATGATCTTTGACGTGGGCCTGGAGATCAATCGGTCGGGCTCGACGGGAGAGGCCGCGTTTGAAGACAACTTCGGCCACCTCCACGGCGATGGCGGCGGAGACCTCGCGGATGCGTTTGAGGTCAGGATAAATTCGCCCCAGGGCGAGATCACCTGCGGTGACAAGACTGGCTAGCGTGCGAGCGGCGACTAAAAACATTTCATTGGTTACGCGCGTGGACTCGCTGGCAATAATTCCGAGGCCGACGCCGGGGAAAATATAACTATTGTTACCCTGCCCGGGAACGTGAGTGACGCCATTGAGCGTGACCGAAGCGAAAGGGCTACCGCTGGCAAAAATGGCGCGCCCCTCGGACCACGTATAAGCCTGCTCGGCAGTGCACTCGGCTTTCGACGTTGGATTAGAGAGAGCAAAAATTGCGGGCCGCCGTTGCTGGCGGGCCATCGCGCGAATCACGGGCTCAGTGAAGGTCTGGGGCATGCCAGAAACACCAATAAGTGCCGTGGGTTGGAGAGCCTCGACGGCCTCCCGCAGCGAAGCGAGAGGGGCGTGTTCGTGGGCGAAACGTAATTTATGTTCAACGAGATCGGAGCGGCTTTTTACAATGAGTCCCTTTGAATCGACAAACCAGCATTGCCGGCGGGCCTCCGCCGCGGGCACTCCCTCTGCGGTGAGGGCGTCAACGATCAGATCTCCAATGCCGATGCCGGCCTCACCCGCGCCAAAAAACAGCACGCGCTGGTCGGTGAGCTTTTGGCCAGTGAGTCGCAGGGAGGAATAAAGACCGGATAAGGTCACGCCCGCTGTGCCCTGAATGTCGTCGTTGAAGGTGCAAATCTGGTCCTGGTAGCGATGCAGAAGACGAAAAGCATTGGCGTTGCCAAAGTCTTCAAATTGCAGGCACGTCGCGGGAAATATCTGTTGCACCGCATCGACAAACTCTTCGATGAATTCATCGAAGGCGGGGCCGCGTTCCCGCGTCTGGGTGAGGCCAATGTACAGCGGATCATCGAGCAACGTTTGGTTATTAGTCCCAGCATCAAGCATGATGGGGAGGCAAGCGGCGGGGGGCACGCCCGCGCAGGCGGTGTAGAGGGAAAGCTTCCCGACCGGAATCCCCATGCCATTGGCGCCCAGATCGCCGAGGCCCAAAATGCGCTCGCCGTCGGTTACTACGATCATGCGGACGTCCGCCTGCGGCCAATTTTGCAGGATTTGTTTTATTTTCCCCCGATCTTTGATGGAAATATAAAGTCCCCGGGGCCGGCGAAAAATTAGCGCATATTTTTGGCAGGCGAGCCCCACCGTGGGCGTGTAAATCAGCGGCATCATTTCATCGAGATGTTCAGTCACGACGCGGTAGAAGAGACTTTCATTTCGCTCCTGTAATGAAATGAGATAAATATATTTTTCGAGGTCGGTCGATTTGCGGCGAAGATTACTGAGGACCCGGGCTAATTGTTGCTCCTGTGACGTAATGCGGGGCGGCAGTAAGCCGCGCAAACCGAGGGCGTCGCGCTCGGCCTCGGTGAAGGCCGTCCCTTTATTAAGTAAAGGATCATGCAGGAGCTCGACGCCCCGTTTGCCGTGCAGGTGGAGTTGGCTTTTCATCCGACCAAACTAACCTCGGTGAACGTACGCCTGAAGGTGATTATGCCGGCGAGAAAGGTTCAGCACCCGAGGCAATCAAGCTCAGGGCTTACTCTAATATGATATAAGTGGTGAGCATTGAGCAAAAAATGAGTGGCACTGCGCGTGGCCCTAGCTAGCTCTGCCTGCGTGACTGATGATTATCTCCAACGCTTCGGCGGTCTTGCTCGTCTCTATGGCGCCGCAGCGCTACCCCGGTTGCACGATGCGCAGGTGGCGATTATCGGCGTTGGGGGCGTCGGCTCATGGGTGGCCGAGGGCTTGGCTCGCTCCGGCGTCGGCGCCTTAACCTTGATCGATCTCGATGATATTTGTCTGACTAACGTTAATCGTCAGCTCCCCGCGCTCGATGGTAACATTGGCCGGCCCAAGGTAGTCGCAATTGCGGAGCGGGTGAAGTTAATCAATCCCGCTTGCCGCGTCACTGCGCAGAGCGAATATTTCACCGCCAAAACAGCTGAGCAATTGTTGGCCCCCCGCTATGATTGGGTGGTGGATTGCATCGATTTAATGTCCAACAAAGCCCTGATTATTGCGGAATGTGTGCGGCGACAGCTACCAGTGTTAACCGTAGGTTCAGCGGGTGGTCGCCGTGATGCCACGCGAATTGTCGTGACCGATTTTGGCGGTGCGCACGGGGATGAATTATTGCGACAGGTGCGCAAGAAATTGCGGCGCGATTATGGTTTCGCGAAAGGCGAGGGACATGACTATGGAATCCCCTGTGTTTCGTCACAGGAGAAACCCGTTTATCCTTGGGCTGATGGCACCTGTGCGACTGAACCTGAAGAGGGGTCAAATCTGCGGCTAGATTGCGCAACTGGGTTTGGCACAGCCGTCTTCATCACGGGTGCTTTTGGGTTTGCGGCCGCGGGTGAGGTGGTCCGGCGGATCGCTGTAGGAAAATAACCATCCACCCAGCCAGCGACCCTGTGCATCTGGCGGGGGCGTGACAGCCGCTGATTGATTAAAATCAGGCCGGCGCTGGTTGCGGGAGTAGCCAGCGAATGACATCAGCCGCGCCATAAGAGTCGCGATCGGCTGGTAGAAAACGGGCCAGATTGGCCACATCATCCCCCGCGGTGATAATCGGATCTTCCGTGCCCGTCGCCCGCTCTTGCCCAAGGCCCACGGTAGCCATGAGGCCATTGCAAAGACATTTGCGCCCGACAGTTTCCTCTAGCTTGCCACCTTTTTGCACGTAATCGTCGACGGGTTCACCGGCGCAGCGATAGCCAAGACCACCGTCAGGTTTACGAAAAGGTTGCCGCAAGTAGCCCAGATCGCAGATGCGTTTCCGGGCAAAGTAATGCGCTTCTTCTGAGAGCGTGCCGAAGAGCTGCAGTACTTTAAAAGGAAAGCCGGTGGGTGAAGCGAGGGGATCGGTAAAGACGCGCAGCGATTCGGCCCGACATAGTTGGAGGATTTGATTTTTTAATTTCCGCGCGACCCCGGATTCTTCGCAAAAGGCAAATACGGTGCCGAGTTGAACGCCCGCCGCTCCGAGTTCTTGGGCGGCCGCCAATTTTTCGGGCTGGGCGTAGGCTCCTGCGAGCCAGAAGGGCAGACCAATTTCGCGAATCTTAGCGAGTTCGGGAATATCGCGCGGCCCATAGATGGGCTCACCTTGGGGGCTTAACTGGAGCGCTCCACGTGGAGGGGCATTGTGACCGCCCGCGACAGCCCCTTCGACGATGAACCCGTCGACGCGGCCATTAGACTTGCGCGCGAGGGTTAGCGCGAGGGTCGCCGAGGAAATAATTGCGAGAAATTGTGGCCGAGCGAGGGTGGGCGCGGGCCCTTCAAAAAGGCTGCGCGGATCAAAGTGGGCTAAGCAGTCATCCCCAGGCGCCGCGCCCAGAATTTCGATTTTTAATTCCGCCGGTTCGCCGCGGGCAAAATGATCTAAGACGCCAGGAATGGATCGGGGAATTCCTGCACCCATTAATATATAGTCTACCTGCGCCAGCATAGCGCCATAGATGGAGGCCAATGTTGGCATTTGGATTTTTTCCAAAAAATTAATACCAACCCTTCCCAGGTGTCCTTCTTTGGCGAGAAAAACTTCCGTGAAATTCGCCAGCACCGTGAGCTCCGTCAGGGCTGGGCCCGGGTGAAAAGCCGGGAGCGGGGATAGCTTAAAGGGGGTCGTCGCGGCTTTTCCTCCTGGGACATAATATTGCTGCCAGACTCGCGCGGCCAGTGCCGGTAAAGGGAAACGCGCCACGGCGCGAGCTAAGTGACCATCGGGGTCGCCTTGCTGTAATTGTCGCACCAAGACGCTGGCGAGCGCCGTTCCGGACACTACGCCCAGTTGACCGGCTTGGGCGACGGCTTTCGCCAATCGCCAGCCAGAGACCGCCACGCCCATGCCACCCTGGATAATAATAGGATTTGCCATAATAATTTCACGTCGGTCCAACTGCGTGGGAAAGGCAAACGTAGCTGCAATACAGCGGATTGGCGGAAAATGGAAAGAAGGTATTTTCGCGATCGGCGTATTTTTTGATCTTAATCAAGATACATGAAATCAGCGAAATTATGTTGAAGCGCTCCCGTTAGCCAAAGAGACGAATGAAATTAGTCTCTACCTCTCGTGTGAGCACGTCGAGAGAGAGGCCGCGGATTTCTGCCAGCATCTCGTAGGCCAGTAAGATATTCGCGGGATGGTTGAGCGTGGGGTCAACGGACGGCGTGCCCAACAAAAAGCGATTGCGCGTGAGCGGCGGGGCTTTGCTGGGCGCGTCGGTTTCAACGAGCAATCGGTCGATTGGCAGGTGCTTGAAATTATTTAAACGATCAGCGCGCTGGGGCTCCATCAGCTGAAGGTTGAAGGAATAATAAGCCCCAAGCTCCGTGAAGCCGGGGATCATTTCGGCGGGGCCAGCATAACCATGCAGTAGAAATCCACGGGCGGGCCGGGCCGTTTTTTCCAGCAGTTCCCGCAAGGCACCCCAAGCTTGCACGCAGTGCATCGAGGCGGCGCGATTTAGTTCGGCCGCTAAGGCTAATTGCGCGGTGCAGACTTCCGCTTGCTCTGACAGGGAGGCGACGCGTAAACCCGCGAGGCGTGGATCGTCAGCCGGCAGGCCATCAATAATCCAACGATCTAAACCAATTTCCCCTACGGCGCTGCGTGGATCCCCCATCAAGGCGGTGCGTAGACTCGCCCGCCAGTCAGGTGAGCGGTTGCCGCAGTCCCAAGGGTGGAGTCCGTAGCTAGGTCGGATCCAATCATATTTTTTAGCGAGGGCCGTGATGACTGGCCACTCGGCTTCGTTGGTGCCGTTGACCACCGCACGGCGCACATCGAGCTGGCGCAGATCAGTGTCGATGACGGTACGATAGGGAACCAGTTCATCGAAGTGAAAATGTTGATGTGCGTCGTAGAGCGGGCCCACCGCCGATAAATCAGTGATGAAGCCGGTAGATGCAAATGACTAATACCGGTGCGCGCAAAACTTTAGGTTTTTTTAGTGCCCGCGGTCTTCTCGGGGTCGGCCCTTAAATCAAAGCTAACGGAGTGGCCAAAAGGGCCGTTATTGAAGAGGCCTAGAATTTTTTCACGATGCCAGACCAACTCCTTATTGATCTTCCTGAAATCAGACTGCCACGTGACCTGGCGTGGCGGGTTAAGTTTATTGAAGCCGTTGAGGCTCATGTAAAGAAACTGGGCGTAGCGGGACATTTTCAACCACCGCGTTTCTTCGGATATTATTTTGTGGGCCGGCATCCCGTGGTGCTGGCGCGAAATTGGAAGGTCACGCTCGAGACCGCGCCTCTCTTGCTGCGGCTGCGGGGTGTACTAGAGCGATTGACCGAAAATCAGTACAGCATTGCCACCGCCAGTGAGGCTACGGTCCCTGATTATTTATTAGTGCATGATCGCCGCGATGGCGCGTGCTGGCTATGGGGCTTTGAACAAGGCCGGCGCTTTGTCGAAGCTTGCGAGCCGGTGGTGATCAACGGCTGGACCGTAGAAAATCGTGAGGCCTACGGATCGGGCAAGACATTCTTGGAATCATAACGCTCATGTTTATCAGCGATTATATAACGCTTCGTTGGTTTGAAGCAATGCGTGGGCGACTCGGGCAATTCTAGCGCTTTGCCCACTGGATTATTACTGATATAGTAAATGCTCGGCGCGACGTCTTGGGGCCAGAGGTATCCTGCAAGTTTCTGTCGTCTTTTACCGCATTTATTTAAGCGCTCAAGCTATCGGCAAATTCACGGATTTTTGCGCGGACGCTGCGCAAACCATTCAGGCGAGTGGGGGAGAGATTGCGGGCGAGCCCTAATTCTTCGTAGAGCATCGGCTCAGTCATGGCGATCTCTCGCGGGAGTGCGTCGCTGTATAAATCACAGAGTAGCTTGAGTAAGCCTCGGACCAAGGGCGAATCAGCATCGCTGCGAAAGTAGCAACGCCCCTCCCGCTGCTCAGCGACAATCCACGCCTGTGAAATACAACCTCGCACGCGGTTACTCTCAGTGCGTTCAGTCGCGGCGAGCGGTGGACTGCGGCGGGCGCCGTCGACGATCGCCGCGAGACGTTCCTGCGCATCTTCAATGATGGCATAATTTGCAATGAGCTGCTGCTGTTTTTCGGCGAGGGTCACGCGACTAAGCAAAGTTAGGGAATTAATTCGCGAGGCCCAGCATGGGCATGGGGCAGTCGAGCGTCGCGGCGATCGCGCGATAGAGTTCGCCTTCTTCGACCGTGATGGTGCTGTCGCTCGCGATAACGTGGCCGGCCGCCACGAGGACGCGTTGCTTAATGGGCCAAGCGCTGACGGCGAGTTTATCGAGGGCAAAGTTTAGCTGATCTAGTCCGCTTGCGTCGGGATCGAGCAGAGTGATTTGATTGCGAATCACGGGAACCTGCGCGGTGCCTTCCGCAAAAGCCGCGGGAGAATTTTTTGGGCTGAGATGCGCCAAAGCGGAAAGCACGATCGCAATCTCGCGGCGAACTGCATCGAAAGAATCGTACTGTAACTGGGGTCGGGGGTTGGCGGCGAGGGTGAGCTGGCGCTGCAGCATTTTTTGCAATGCGTATTCAAAAGGGGTGACACGATTGTCCGCGTGCATGAGCGCGTCGAGGGTGGTCGTAAAGCGTTCAAGTACGGTACTCTTGAGCTCGCGCAGCACGGGGAAAGCCAATTGCAGTAGCGGTAGCCGAGCCTCAGGAGTCAGGGCGCGCAGGGCGGTATCTAGGCTGGCCAGGACGGCAGCAGAGTCGGTCCCGGCATATTTTTTGATGAGCGCGTGCTGTTGATCACGCGAGGCTGGGCTCGCGCTGAGCAGCAATCCGTACACCAATACTTGAGCGGCGGAGGCCGTGCGGGTCGCCTCTCGCAGTGGAGGGGGAATCGAAGCGAGGAGAGTTTGGGCTTGGCGGAAGTGGGCTTCGGTGAGGGCGCCGATATCAGCGACTATCGCCACTGGTTTGAAGGGGAGGGCAGCGGGCGGCCTCGCCGTCTGATTGCCGTTAAGAGCGCTGCCTCCGAAACCGGCGGTCGCAGATGATTCAGCGGCGATATCAACTATTTCTGGCGGAGAAAAAACTGCGCCATCCCAATGGGCCTCAACCGCGCGGATGCGCTCTGCCAGCGGCGGGTGGGTGGCCCAGAGTCCGCTAAAACTAGTTTTAAAAGCTTGGGCGAAAAAAAAGTGACCGATCTCTGGCGCGTGTTGGTCCGCAATATTACCCTCCAGCGCATAGCCCCCAATTTTTTTCAGGGCTCCACTGATGCCCTCGGGGTTACGCGTGAATTGCACGGCGGAGGCGTCGGCCAGGAATTCGCGCTGGCGTGACACGGCGGCCTGGATGAGCCGTCCAAAAAAATAGCCAATATAGCCAATGATCAGGAGCGCCAAGCCGACCGCCAGGAAGACCATCACCCCGCCCCCTTTTTTATCATCGCCGCTACTGCGCCCGCGACTGCGGCCGATCGATTGCAAAATACCCCTGCCAAGGAGCCCGATTACTAGAATGCCGAACACGATGGCCGTAATGCGCACATTGAGGCGCATGTCGCCATTGAGGATATGACTAAATTCATGCCCGATTACTCCCTGCAGTTCATCGCGGGATAATTTATCCAGGAGGCCACGGGTCACGGCCACGGCGGCATCGCTCGTGGTAAGCCCAGCGGCAAAGGCATTGAGGCCGGACTCATTCTCTAACACGTAGACGACCGGCATCGGAATACCGGAGGCGATCGCCATTTCCTCGACGACATTGAGCAGACGCCGTTCCTTGAGATCAGTGGTAGCGCCGCTCACGAGTCGTCCACCGACGAGTTCGGCCACGGCCGCGCCGCCCGCGCGCAATTGCGACCATTTATAGAGTGAGGCGATGCCCACGACCACCGTGGTAGCCCCCGCCGTCCAAGCTAAAAGTAGCGGATCCCACCAGATGAGAGAACCATGAGGCGGGTCCGGCTTGAGCAAAAATACCGCGGCGGCATAGCCAGCCAACACAGTCCCCAGCACCGCGAGAATAAATAAGAGCACTAGCCGGTGGGTTCGCTTGCGCGCGTGAGCTTGGGCAGCAAAGAAATCCATAATTAGCGGGTGCGGTTCGGGCTAAGAGCAGAGCCCAACAACGGCTCAGGCGCCAAGTTTGCGCCGGCTCGTTAGCTGAACTTGATCTGCGGGGCTGCGCGTTCCGCCGCGCTTTCAATTTGAAATAACTGGGCCTCCGTAAAATTGAAGAGGCCCGCGAGCAAATTGGTGGGGAACGATTCGCGGGACGTGTTGTAGGTCATAACGGAATCAT
This sequence comes from uncultured Verrucomicrobiota bacterium, assembly GCA_903906135.1. Classification (GTDB taxonomy): domain Bacteria; phylum Verrucomicrobiota; class Verrucomicrobiia; order Opitutales; family Opitutaceae; genus Lacunisphaera. Next base: position 38,648 of record CAIVJE010000044.1, read on the forward strand.
TGTAAGCTTGGCGCGCGAAGGAGATTTTATTTTCAGTGGAGGTCATCTCTTCGGTCAGTTGCATCATGTTTTGATTGGCCTTGAGGTCGGGATATTGCTCAGAGACGACCATTAAACGGGACATGGCTCCAGCGAGACCCGATTCCGCTGAGAGTAAGCCCTTCATGGCGCCAGCGTCGGCGGGATTGGCCGCCGCGTTCTTGGAGGCGGCGTAGGCGGTGTTGCGCGCCGCGATCACCGCTTCCAAGGTGCCACTCTCATGCTTCATGTAACCTTTGGCCACTTCCACGAGATTGGGGATCAGATCGTAGCGGCGTTTGAGCTGCACATCAATCTGCGCAAAGGCGTTCTTGAAGCGATTGCGTAGGCTAACCAAGGAATTATAATTACCGGCAACCCATAAGGCTCCGACGATTGCAATGGCGAGGACAGTACCAAGGATGATCAGAAGCATAGAAGGAGGGGATTGAACTTAACGGCTGAGACACTGTCGGAGGGGGGAAAGGGGCGCGAGTAATTTCCTCTTACAATGGCCCCCTCTATTTCAACCTGCAGGCAGGATTCACTACGTGCGCGAGGCTTGCCACCACGATCTGTTGGCTCACTATTATTATCTTCATGATGAAGTTGAGTTGTCTGCTCTCTCTGTCTCTCGCCTTCGTGGCCGGGTCGCTCGCCGCTCAAGTGGCGAGCCCCAGTCCGCTCGTGGATGCGTCTGGGGGCGCGGCGATGGAGCCGAGTCGTTGGCTCATTGCAGAAGGTCGCGCGCAGATGGCTTTGCGGGCGGGCTTCTCCTTTACCGCAGCGGCAATTTATCGAGATATTTTACAAGAGGAGAGTTTGCCCGTAGAGGCTCGGCAAATCGTGACCCTCGCTTTGGTGACGGCCTTATTAGATGCTGGTGACACGGTGGAGGCTGAAAAAGTACTACCAACTTACACGGGGCCGCGCTCCTCGACCTACCAATTGCGCGTTGGCCTACTCGCCGCGCACGCGCGGCGGTTGCCGCAAGCAAAAGCAGCGCTGGCCGCTGGCAAAATTGAGAGCCTCGCGGCGGCGGATAAAGGTTGGTGGCATTTTCTGCAGGGACAAGTGGCGGATGCCGAAGGGAATATTTTGGCGGCCAATGAATTTTACGATCAGGCGATCAATGCGGCCGTATCTGAGTTGGCACGCGCGCGCTTTGCGCTTGGCCGAGAGCAGGCCTTATTGCGGCGTGGTCCGCTCGATGAGGCGCGGCTGGTTAATTTGCGCAAGACCATGGAAACTTTTCAGGGGCGGGCGACGGGTTTTGATGCGGTGCGATCTTATGCCGCAGCCCTCGCCGCTTTGGGTCGCGCGGCCGAGGCCCAAGCTGTATTGCAACGTCAGCTCCCCATTATTCCGCCTTCAGAGCGTAATACGGCGGACCAATTTCGGCTCATGCTTGGTTTAATCGCGGGTGAATCGAGTATCGCCGGCCGCCAAGCTTTTAAACAGTTACTCCGCGATGGCCAGAAGGCGGAAACTCAGCGCCTCGCACTTCATTTGCTGGCCCGCGGGAGTAAATCAACGGTCGACCGCGAGCAATTGCGCCGCGACCTCAGCGATTTAATTAACGCGCCCACGACGCATTCGGTCATTGAGGATTTATTATTAGTGCGGGCGCAATTGGCCTTGGCTGACAATGATTATGCTCGAGCGGAGGCCGATGCGCGCGCTTTGCTGGAGCGCTATCCGGGCTCGTCGCTCAAAGTAACCGCGCTTGGCGTGCGCTTGGCCGTGGCTTGGGATCTTAAACGTTATCGTGCCGCCGCAGAAGTGATGGCCCAACTGCGCGCCGTCACTGGGGAAGGCCGCGAGCGGGCTGAGCTGGGGGTGCTGTTGGCCGAGGCATTTTTCCGCGCCGAAGATTATCGAAATGCCGCTGACGCCTATGACGCCGCTTTGCATGAAACGCCCGCCGTCGTGCCCGCCGGCATTTTGCTTTTTCAGCGGGTCTTGTCTGATATCCGTGCCGATCGACTCACCGAGGCCGCTCAACAGCTGGATGCATCAGCCACCAACCCTAGTTTTGATGCGGTGAATCGCTGGCAAGCGGAGTGGAATTTAGTCAAGGAATTGCAAATTCGCGGGCAGACCCCCGCCGCATATAGTCGTGTCAATCGGCTGTTGGGCGAAAAAGTGTCCGGCGTGCCGGAAACTTTGCGCGTTCGTCTGATGTGGCTGCGCGCTAAATTAGCTTTTGATAATAATCAATTGGATGCGGCGCTGCAACAAACAGATGTCTTGCTGGGGGGCTTGCAACAAGTGGAGCCATTTGATCCAGCGTTGCGCCGTAACGTAGCCAGCATGGCGCAACTGCTAAAGGCACAAATTTTTCTGGCGCGTAATCAAAATCAGGAGGGTTTTGCCGTTCTGGAAAAACTACGTGCTGACTATCGCCTAACGGCCGCCGCTCAGTATTCTTATATTATTCAGGCCGGCTATTTAACGCAGCGTGGCGATATGGCGGCTGCGCAATTAGTGCTGGTTAGCTTTGTCGATCATCCTGATTACAAGCGCAGCGAATATGCCCCGCTGGCTTTGTATGAGGCGGCTTTAAATTTAGAACGTCAGGGTCTCGATCGCCATTTGCGCGACGCCTATGAGAAAATGTTGGAGCGTTTGATCCGGGATTATCCCCAGGATGAACTTGTTTTTTATGCGCGGCTTAAACAAGGCGATCTGCTTCGCCGCTTAAATGATATGGCGGCCGCTCGGCAGGTATATGAATACTTGGTTAATAATTATCCCGCGCATTTTGATATTCTTCTAGCGGAGATTGCGCTGGCTGATTGTCTGTTTGCCCAAGGGGCGAATAGTTTAACTAACTATGAAAGCGCGGCGGCAATTTTTGAACGAGTGCGGGACTTGCCGTCTGCCCCCGTTGATTTGCGAGTGGAGGCGGGGTTTAAATGGGGCTATGCCTTGGCTAAACATGCCCAATCGGCGAAAGCGCAGATTATTTTTTGGTCGGTGGCCGACGCTTTTCTGCTTGATGCAGCGCAAGCCACTAAATTGGGGGCCAAGGGCCGTTACTGGGTTTCTCGTTCTTTGCTCGAGCTGGCCCAGTTGCATGAAGATGCGGGCCAGATCGATGAAGCTCAGCGGAGTTATCAATTAATTTTAGATTACAAATTATACGGTCTTGCTCAGGCTCAGGCGAAATTGGCGCGCTTTCGTTTGCCGAGCGGCCGCCGCCCTTGAGCTTTCGCATTTACGCTTTTCCTTGGACGCGCATTATATAAAATCAAATTCATGAGCACATTCAGTTACCGTATTTTCGCTCAAGGCGGCCCTGTACTGGGGTTGTTACTATTGCTGGGTTTAGTTGCAGCCGTAATTTTTATTGAGCGCACGTTGTTGCTGCACCGCGCGCAAATTCGCTCGACGGAATTTTTGAGCGGCATCAAAAATCTCCTGCAGAAAAATCGATTGATGGAGGCTCTAACTCTGTGTGAAGAGACCCCGGGTCCGGTGGCCAAGCTAATCAAGGCGGGCTTGCGCCATGCGGCCGATGATGAGCAGGGCCTTCGGTTTGCCTTGCAGGAAGCCGCCGTGGTAGAGCTTCCTGTTCTGGAGCGACGGATCAACGCGCTCGCCGCTATTGCGCAAATCGCGCCTTTACTCGGCTTGCTCGGAACCTTGTTAGGGATGATCAAGACATTCTGGCTCTTTAACCAAGGGGGGAATTATGCGACCCCCGTTGTTCTCGCGGGTGGCATGTGGGAAGCATTGCTGGGCGCTACCGCCGGTCTGGCCGTGGCAATACCGGTGCACTTAGCTCGACATTTTCTCACGGGCCGAGTTCGCGCCCTCGTTCAAGACATGGAATGGTCCGGTAGCGAAATAATGCGATTCTTACAGCGGGAATATCGCAACGGAGCCGGCCCATTAAAATGATTACCCGTCCATTTGAGTTAGAATCTCGCTTGAGCCCACCACCGCGGGATTTTGATTTTATGGCATGGGTTAATGTCGGCGTTCTCGCGCTGTTTTTTGGACTGCTCGGCTCGCGCTTCGTGCTGGCGCCAGGACTGCCTATCGGGGTCGGCGCAGCCGGAACATTTAGTTTACCATCAATCGGTGCTGCCGGTCAAAATAGCGCCGCTACCTCAGTGGTGGTGAGTTATCGGGGTAATAACGTGATCTTATTTGAGGGTGGCATGTACGGGCTCTCCGATCTGCGAAAGCATCTCGAGCTGTATGCGCAAAAACACCCCAATGCGGTGATGCTGGTGCGCGCCGATCGACAGGTATCAGTGCAGGATTTTTTCTCTCTCTGTGATATGGCTCGAGCCGCGGGCTTTGCTGGAGTTCAGGCCGCCGCTGAACCCCAAGCTTCAGCCAGTCGATTACCTTAAGCCGATCCGATGAGCCGGGAAAAAAATGTAGCAAGGTCACGGATTTGGTTTTGGCTCGGCGGTGCGCTCGTTGTGACGCTAGTCTGGTGGGCTATAATGGGGGTGCAATTGCCCGTAGCCGCTCCGAGCCACGCGATAAAATCGCCTTTTGTGCGCCTTGCTGGAGTTGGCTTGGGGGGCGACGAACAGCTGATGCGCGAGCGATCCGAACTCTTCGATCCAGCCCCGCTATTTTTCCCTACCGAATGGAATTTCAGCCAGCGCCCATTGCCAGCAGGCATGAACAAGCAACCCGGTCAGATTTTTGAGAGTTTCGAGGCGAATTTTACGATGGGGGAACAGGGCATGAAGCTTTATGGAGCTGATGCCTTTGCGACTCCAGAGCGCCTGGGCGATATCCTAGCCCAAGGCAATGCCGGGTCTTTTGCTGGGATGGGCCAGCTTGATATATACCACAAGGCATTAACTCAGAGGAGCCTATCCATAGAAGTGGTAAAATTATCAGATGGGAAAACTGTTATCTTCCATCAGGATAATGATTTAAATCCACAGGGACTGGATATTAAACCCATGATATTTTTAGTCGCCGTTAGCAATGCTGGTCTCATCGGGGACCCCGTTTTTGTGCCCGAATTAGGCCGAGATGACGTTGATGATGAGATCGGAGCATTATTCCGTTCATACCTGATTAAGTCGTTTCGGTTGGGCGAGCGCTTGAGCGCTGGTCGCTATCGGGTTGTTATCGGTCCGTAGATTTTTTAGAATTTAGCAAGAATCTAGTTGACGGCGAAATTTCGCAGCTATTCTCTGGACCTTCTTTTCAATTTTGGCCTGTGCCTTTGTCTGCCCAGATAGCTCAGTTGGTAGAGCACGTTCTTGGTAAGGACGAGGTCGCCGGTTCGAATCCGGTTCTGGGCTCCAGGGCAACGTCGATGATCTCCGACGTTAATAAAGATCAACAACTTCAACCACTAATAACCTACTCCTACTCCACATGGCTAAAGCAACATTTGAACGCAAAAAGCCGCACGTTAACGTCGGCACGATCGGCCACGTCGACCACGGCAAGACCACACTGACCACCGCAATTTTGTCAGCTCAAGCCCGCAAGGGGCTCGCTGAGGTCAAAACTTACGCGGATATCGCGAAGGGTGGCACTGTACGTGACGCCTCTAAGATCGTCACGATCTCGGTCGCTCACGTAGAGTATGAGTCAGACAAGCGCCACTATGCGCACGTTGACTGCCCAGGACACGCCGATTTCGTTAAAAACATGATCA
>CAIVJE010000045.1 GCA_903906135.1 uncultured Verrucomicrobiota bacterium
GCGATTGGGGGCAAGATTATCGCCCGGGATAATGTGCGCGAAATGCGCAAAGATGTTACGGCCAAGTGCTACGGCGGTGATATCAGTCGTAAACGCAAATTGCTCGATAAGCAGAAAGAAGGTAAAAAGAAGATGAAACAAATTGGCCGCGTTTCGATCCCACCTGATGCTTTTATTCAGGTTCTCAAAACCAACAGTTAACCCCCATTTTGCTTGTTTAGTTTCTTTTACTCCGAAGAGAAAAAGTTAAGGAAAAGCGCCGGCCATTGGCTTGAGCTTGCCGATCGCGTATATAAATTCCGGCGCGACCAACTGACAGCGAAACAGCTTGAGCAATTGTTGAGCGCAACCAAGGCGGTCCAGGGTGCAGTCAAAGGATCAGCCGGGGTTAAAGAATTAGAAAAAGCCTTGGGCGCGCTGGAGCTTATTTTACGCGAAACGGGCGGTCGTATTTATCCCAGCTCATCGCTGGTGGAGAACGTCGAATTTTTTCTAGTCGCCGCGATTGTTATCCTCGGCCTGCGCGCCTATATCGTACAGCCGTTTAAGATTCCGACCAACTCAATGTGGCCCAGCTACTATGGCATGACGGCCTCGGCCGTTTATCCCGAAGGGAGCGCGCCCAACTTATGGCATCAGGCCATTCGACTCGTGGGTCTCGGGGCGACCAATTATTCCGTCAGCGCACCGGCGACTGGCGAAGTGCTCTTCCCGGTCTATGCCTCCACCTATGATGGCACTCACTATAGTTTTCGCCCAGCGTTTGCGGAAACCAGCGGGCGCAGTCTCTTAATATTTCCTACCCGTTGGCGGGAATATACTTTTTCGGTAGCGGGTGAACAAGCGACCATCAAGATCCCGGCGGAATTTGATAATGATTTCCAGGGAGTACTTGATGAAGCTTTTAAGGGTAAATCGGCTAATCTCTATGACGCGCTTCGCGTAGGGGCTGCCACGCAGAAACCCCTGCAGACATCGACGCTCCAACGGCAAGGCCGGGCTACTACCGTGTATTGGGTGCCCATCGGAAAACAGGTTCAGAAGGGTGAAAAAATATTATCTTTTGATGTCCTGACTGGCGATCTGCTGTTCGTCGATCGCCTCAGCTATCATTTCGTCCAGCCTCAGGTGGGCTCTGGTTTTGTGTTCAAAACCGAAAATATTGATAGTCCTGAGATGAAGGACCAGGCGGGTAATCAGATCCACCAATATTACGTTAAACGCCTCGTTGGCGTCCCCGGAGATATTCTCGAAATCAAGGAGCCCGCGCTCTGGCGCAACGGTCAGCCCATCACCGGATCGACTGCCTTTGCCAAAAACGCGATCCGTGACGGCAAATATCCTGGTTACAACAATACCGGAAATTTATCCGCCATGGGCACTGTCACGGTACCAACTGATTCTTATTATGCGCTGGGCGATAATTCACCCCGCAGCAAAGACAGCCGATATTGGGGCTTTATTCCTGAAAAGGGCGTAGTCGGCCGCCCGTTGTTTATCTATTATCCATTCACCACTCGCTGGGGTTTGGCTAATTGATACTTAATCATTCCAGAATAGTTATTTAGGATGCGTTATTTAGGATGCCCTAGACGCACAATATATATTATGTCTAATATATAAATCGTTAATTAATGGCTGTTGCCCGTTCACCTTAGGCCCAAAAAGCGCTCTATCTCCTGCAGACAATACGGCCCAGCATCTTCCAAGATATAGTGACCAGCCTCTTCAAGATAATCAGCTTCCGCGCTCGGTAACAGTACGCGCCAGCGGTTGTAGTAATGATAATTGAAGCAAAAATCTTTAGCCCCCCAAAGTATCCGGACGGGCTTATCACGTAGGAGCAGTAATCGAGACTCGATAACTTGCAGAGCGCCATCACTGGGATGGTGTTGACCAGTGGGAATATCCTGCACAAATCGATGCGTCGCTATTCGATTATGCCAATTATTATAAGGATAGAGATAGCCACGTTTTACTGCGCGACTCAGGGGTTGAGTAACTGCCATCCACGTGGCCGGCCAAGCAAAGGCATTAAAAGTGCGAACCAGCCATTCCCCTAGCCGCGGTACTCGGCAAAGGCGAATGCGCCACGGCACTACGGTATCCGCAAAAGCCGCGGTATTAAGAATAATGATCCGACCGAGTTGCTCTGGTTTGAGCAGCCCGGTACCGAGCCCGATGGGACCACCCCAATCATGAACAATCAGGTGAATTTTTCGTAACTTCAAATGATCAAGTAACGCCCGGAGATTTCTAATATGCTCGGCCAATGTATAATTAAAGTCCTGCGGTTTATCGGATAATCCGCAGCCAAGGTGATCCGGCACGATACAGCGAATTTTACCGCGCAGCCCGAGCACGACATTTCGATAATAGAACGACCAAGTCGGATTGCCGTGCACCATCACGACGGCTTCATCACCCTCGCCTTCGTCCAGATAACTTAACTCGCCGCGACCGGTATCAAAACGTTTAGGTTCAAAGGGGTAAAGTTGCTGCAGCCAGAGGGGCCTGGGCGCGGTTGCGCTCGGCGTTTCATGGGGCGATTTGCGGTCAGACTGGGGATCAACGGTACTCACCATTCCACCCCCAGCATCAAACTGTTGATGCCGCTGCCAATACCCAGTAAGGCAACTTTATCACCTGCTTTAATCGCGCCTTGCGCTGCGGCCAAAGCCAAGGCCGTCGGGAGAGCCGCTGAGCCCGTGTTGCCCAGCGTCTCGAACGTGGAGAAGTCTTTAGCTAAATCGAGATCGAGTCTTTCGAATAATTTTCGCCGGTGGGTATGGCCAACTTGGTGACAGATAATTCGATCCGGCGTAGAGCGATCCCAGCCCGTTTCTTTGGCAAAAAGCTGCCACGTGTCGTGCGCTACTTCCACCCCCGCGACCAATAATTGCTCTGAGTCGGTCTGCATGGCCAGACCATCGCCCGCGGTGTCCCCTTGGCAAAGTGCGCTATGTTGCGTCGCGGCTAAATAGGCCCCCGCGAGCAAACGATGCTTGGGCCCCATGGGTAGAAGATCCTCGTGGCAGACAATGGCGCCCACGGCGCCCGAGCCGATTGTAAGATTGGCGAAAAATGGTTTGATCGCATTTCGATCCAGCGACGCCGTTAATAAATGGGCGAGCGTCTGCTCAACCAAGGGGCGTCCATTCTCCCCTGCCACGACGAGCCCGCAGCGGATGTGTCCGGCATCGACCATCGCCCCGAGCGTGACCAGTCCGTTGAGGAAACCTAGACAGGCATTGGATAAATCAAAAATTTGAGTGTGCGCCCCAAGCCCAATTTTATGATGAGCGAAAGCGGCCGTCGCCGGCTCGAGCATATCGCGGGAGACGGCACAGTGGATGAAGGCTTCGATTTGGGCCGACTTAAACTGGGATTGCGCGAGGACGGCGCGGCCAGCTTGCGCGCTAGCCTCAGACGGCCGAGTACCCGCTGGCCACATCCGGCGCTCTTTGATCCCCGTCATCAGTTCAAGGCGACCGGCGGGTAATTTTAAACGCTCATAGAGGGGCTGCAGGCGGGCTTCGATCTGGGGGGAGGTCCAGATTTCATCGGGCAGCACCGCCGCCAACGATTCAATGCAAGCATGACGAAAATGCATGGTCGCTTATTGATCAGGCCGCATCGCTAAGCGGATGATATCTTTGTCAAAGAAATTTGCCCCTAAACCGGCATCGACCACCAGGGTTGTCGCGTTGCATCCACTACTGCGATCGCTCAGGAGAAAAACCGCCGCATTAGCCACCTCTTGCGTAGCTAAGTTGCGCTTCCGGAAAGTTAATTTTTCCGCATAAAGGTAACTTTCAACATAGCCAGGAATACCGGCCGATGCACTGGTTTTAAGCGGGCCGGCGCCAACCACATTAAAGCGAACCTCGGTATCAGCGCTAAACGATTTGGCCAAGAAACGGCTGCAAGATTCTAAAGCCGCTTTGATTGGTCCCATGTAGCCATAGTTATCGGGCGTCACTGCGAGTGAGGAAATCCCAATGGTAACGACCGAAGCGTTTCGGGCCAACAGCGGTTTGAGTGCTTGGGCCAATTCGACGAGGGAAAAAGCCGAGATCGCGTTGGCCTGCAGAAAATCCTTCCGCTTCGTTTCGTGAAAAACTTTGAAGCCTGCGCTATAGTTGGCGAAGGCGATGGAGTGAACGACTCCCTGGAGCGGACCGATTCCAGCAATTGTCAACTCTTGGGCTAGACGGTCACAGGCGCCTTCCCCTTCGACATCACAAATAAAAACTGCGCGATCAGCCAAGAGCGCCGCGAGGGACGCTTTGCGCGCAGAGGAACGCACACTGTAGACGACCCGCGCCCCCTGCTCTTCTAAGGTTTTAGCTATTTGCCAGGCCACGCTTTTCTTGTTGGCGACGCCCATCACCAGGAAAGTTTTCCCAGAAATTTGAAGAAAATCACTCATGCTGATCCTTCCGGGGTTTTCCAGGCTACGGCAAAATCAACGCTCAAGACGCGCTTAGTCCCATTTTTGATATTGCCGGACATCATATAGAATCCGCCGGCTATTTCCTTAATCAGCACTTCAATCGTCGTAATATCTCCCGGATAGACGGGACTACGAAAGCGGACATTTTCCACTTTAGCCAAGAGCGGTACCCCTACGGGTTTGCCTTGCCCAGCAAATTTAGTCGCCAGCAATAAGGCGCCCGCCTGGAAGACTGATTCACAGAGTAAAACTCCTGGCGTGATGGGTGCACCCGGATAATGCCCTTGATAAAAGGCTTCGTCTGCTCGCCAGGTGCGCTGGGCGGTGAGGGTATCAGCGGACTGGCTAATAATTTCGTCCACGAATAAAAAAGGCGGACGATGGGGGATGAGTTGGGTAACGGTCTGCACGGAAAAATTAGACAACAGGGGAATGAGCTTCGGTGGCGCGTTTCTGGGCGACAAGGAATTTATCAATCTGGTTCGATACGATTACGCCATAATTAATCGTCCCCAACCAGCCCGACATGATAATCCCAACGGACCCCGCGTGATAAAGTCC
>CAIVJE010000046.1 GCA_903906135.1 uncultured Verrucomicrobiota bacterium
AGGCACGAAACAAACTAAGATGGTCGCGGCGACGATGAGCCAATCCAGCAGGGTGATATGCATATATTAACAGGGGTAACTGAACGGGAAAATTGGATTTTCCGGGGAAGGGGTTGTGGGGAGGGTGCCGCGCGCTACTGATAAATCAAGGCCACATGATTGCGCTGAATTTGGCGCTTAATTTTTGTTCAGAGCCTGGAAATCTCATCCGGCTTAGCCTGTGCTGAGCCGCAAAATCAGTCAGGCCAACCCCATCGCTCTTCGTGGGCTGCTCGGCGGTACGCTTAAAGCCCAGTTGAGCTAGTTTCGTTCTGCAAGATCTGCTCAAGCGTCTGGCGGCGGCGGATCAGCTGCAATTGCCCGCGGGCTTGCAGGAGAACTTCGGGTGCCTCTGGAAACGAGTTATAGTTTTTCGTGCTCATCCCCGCGCAATAGGCCCCCGCGCCACCGATGACGACGAGGTCGCCGGCCACCGCTTCGGGCAAGGCCCGTGCGGCCAAAGTCTCGGGCTCGCCCGGCGCGCAGCTAATGAGGTCGCCAGATTCGCAGCAATGTCCCACCACCACATACTCCCGCGTTCGCCCCGTCGGCTGGGCCGGATAAAGATATACGGGGTGCTGCGAGCCGTACAAAGATGGGCGCAAGATCTCGGTCATGCCGGAATCGAGTTTGAGGAATTCGCGGGTACCCGTGGACACGACATCCTGTACGCGGCACAGCACCGCGCCAGCGTTGGCGACCAAGAAGGTGCCCGGCTCGATTTCGAGCCGCAGCGCGCGACCATGCTCGGCGGCGAATTTCTCAAATGCGAGTTTCACAGGCGCACCCACGACCTGGGGGTCGGTGCCTTTTTCAGTGGCGACGCGCGCGACCTTGTACCCACCACCGAGGTTGAGCGTGACGACGGCGGGGAAGCGCAAGACAAGCGCGAGACTCGCGGCGGAGACTTCCTGCCAGACGACCGGATCGCTGCCAGAACCGATGTGCGTGTGAATGCGGACGACCTTGAGTTTATATTGAGCTGCGATGGCCTGAGCTTGATCGGCCCATTCATGCCAGATGCCGAAGGATGAGTCAGGCCCGCCGACGTTAGTCTTGCCCGTGCCACCCGAGCCACGGCCGGGATTGAAGCGCAGGCCAACTTGCTGGCCGGGCATCGCCTGGCCGATCCGCTCTAGCTGCAGCAGCGAACAGGCATTCACGTGGATGCCCAAGCGAAGAAGTTCGGCGAAATCTACGGGGAGTTCTTGGGAGGATAGAGAAATTCGCTCGGCTGAGACGCCGGCCTTGATGGCGCGGCGCACTTCATAGCCAGAGCTGGCGTCTAGGTGGAGACCCTTGGCGGCGAACAGGCGAAGCACCGAGGCGTTGGGGCAGGCCTTCATGGCGAACCGGACGGTCAACCCAAAGGCGTTGGGGAACGCCAGCATCGCATCGGCCTGAGCCTCGAGCGTGGCTTGGTCGTAAACGTAGCAAGGAGTGCCTTGAGCGGTGGCGATGGCCGCCGCCGTAGTGGAAGAAAGGAAGGGGTGGGGTTGCACAGGTGAGATGCGCGAACTTTGCCATTCTCCCTCCATCCTTCCAGCCTTTTTCACCCTGATGACTCATAACCCTCACAGAGGGCTCCGTGATCGGCCGGGCAGGTCGAGCACCGGGGAGTAGACATTGGTGTAACCGAGCGCCCGGGCCTCGCGGCCGGTGACGCGCCCCACCTCGCCCACGAGCTACGCGTTCCAAGTGCTGCCTTCGGCAAGCGTTGCACGGTCCGGCTTTTCTTTTGCGCAGAAGCTGTTCTCATCGCTCTGTGCCCATCGATCCCGAACCGCCGGATCTGTCCTCCTCGCCCTTGCTCGAAGCTGCCACCGCCGATGCGGCGAATTCCCCCGGCCACCACCAGCCGGTCCATACCCATTGCGAAAATTGCGCCACGCCGCTCAACGGGCCCTTCTGCCACAATTGCGGCCAGCATGACATCGATTTTCATCGGTCGTTCAGGCACATGTTTCTCGAGGCACTGGAGAATTTCTTCCACTTCGACGCAAAGCTGTTTCGCAACATCGTCGTCCTCCTCTTTGCCCCCGGCCGGCTCACCGCCGAATTCAATGCCGGCAAACGGGCGGCGCAGATGCCGCCGTTCCGGCTCTATCTCTTTGTCAGCATCCTGTTTTTCTTTTTGATTTTTGTCGGGACCACGGGACCGGAATCCCTCGTCCAGTTCGATACCAAGAAACCGTCCGGCGCGGTCACGTCCGAAGTCGACCGTGAACCCGCGAACTTCGAGGAAGCGGTGGCCCTAGTGGGAAAAAAGCTGGCGGAGCAACCCAAGGACCAGCGCGCCATCGGCCCGATCAAGGAGGCGATCGATAAAGTCCAGGCGGCGGCCGAAAAGGCACCCGCGGCAAAGCCGGCGCTGGACGAAATAGCGGAGCCGCCCGACCGGCTTCCCGGCGGGCCGGTCCCGCGCGACCAGGCGGTGAAAGTTCAGCGCGAGAAGTCCGAAAATCCCGAGCTCATCCGCTGGATGGAGCGGCAAGCCCGGCGGGCCTCGGAACCGGAGCATCGGCGGGAACTGGTTGCCGCATTTCTTCACGGCCTTCCGCGAATGCTCCTGTTCTGTCTACCCTTGTTCGCGCTCTATACCCGGATTCTTTTTCGGAAGACCGGCCAGTTGTACCTGCAGCATCTCATTGTCGCGCTACATTTCCACACCTTCATCTACCTGTGGGTCCTGTGTCGCAATGGTTGGAGTGGGTTGGCTGACGCCCTGCTCGGCCGCGGCGCCCATGGTTGGGTGTTGTTCGCGTGCAATGTCTGGCTCGCCCTCTACCCGCTGCTGATGCTGCGTCATTTGTTCGCCAATTCCTGGAAGAAAACCCTCTTGAAGACCGCCCTGCTCTCGCTGGCCTATTTGTTGACCTTGGGCCTGGGGATTGTCGTCACCGGTCTGATCTTGGTGGCGATGGTCTAAACCGGATCCAGGCAGTTGAAAAGGGGGAGCGCGCTATGCGCGGCGAGGTAAAGTTCACTCAGTAGCGAACAGTTGCGAAAAAAACAGTGGCCGGAGAAGGCGGGGTCCGGTGAGAACTATGTGCCGATGAGGGACGGGGGCGCAGACAGTATCAGCGATGAAGGCACTCTCGATCAGGGTGCGACGTTGATGGCCGCTCGCGCACAGGCCGCGTTGTTTGCGGGTGAAGGCGGGTCGAGATCGCACGGACGCTCAATAACGTCCCTCTTGAGGCATGGTTACCAAGCAGCCCGAACATCCGCTGCGGTACGGCCGGCGGCGCGCAGGGTGCGCAGAGCGAGCGCGTCATGGCGTTTGGCTAAGCGCACGCCGCGTTCATCGGTGAGCAGTGGACAGTGATAAAACGCGGGCGCGCGATAGTTTAAGGCCCGGTAGATTAAGAGTTGGCGAAAAGTGGACTGGCGTAGGTCCTCGCCCCGCACGACCTCGGTAATGTTCAGCGCAGCATCATCGACGACGCACGCGAGCTGGTAGCTGGGGAGATCATCTTTTCGCCAGACGAGAAAATCGCCGAAGTCGCGCCCAGCGCTGGCGCGTTGTGCGCCACTCTGGCCATCAATAAAAATTAATTCTTCGTCATCGGGCACCCGAAAACGCCAATTCACTGTGATGGGTTCCGTGAGCGGGGGGAGCGGCGTGGAAGTGGCAGGCCGAAATTCTCGCGGGAAAATAGGCTCATCGGTTTCGTCCCCATCATGGGGAGCACTGATGGCCGCGAGGACATCGCGCCGTGAGCGGGTGCAGGGATAAATGAAGCCGCCGGCATGTAACTGGACCAACGCCGCCCGATAGAGCGAGCGCCGCTGGCTTTGGGTAATCATGGGTTCGATCCAGTGCAGGCCTAGCCAGGCGAGATCCTCGATCATGGCTTCGACAAACTCTGGCCGGCAGCGACCCGCATCGAGATCGTCGTTACGCAACAGGAGATGACCTCCCGCGGCCTGCGCCCGTGCCTGTGCCGTCCAGAAAGTTTTGGCGTGGCCCAGGTGGAGTAGGCCAGTGGGCGAGGGCGCGAGCCGACCGCGGTAGACTGGAGCTGGGGTGTCCATGCTAGTCCTTAGGCTAATTTGCGGGAATGAATTGGCCACCAAAAGCGAAGAAATTACGAAAAAGAAACTCCGTGAGCCGTCGACCGAAAAAATTGTGCTGATTAGTATGCCTGAGTGGTTTCAAATTGGGCATGCAAAAGTCGTTGTGTGTCTATTGTGCTTCGAGTGATCGCGTGGATCCTAAATATTTTACGGTCGCGGCGAAATTGGGTGAGACTATGGCCCAGCGCGAGTGGGGGTTGATTTATGGGGGGGGCAAGACGGGGTTGATGGGCACGGTCGCGCGGTCGGTCAAAGCCGGCGGGGGGCAGGTGGTCGGCGTAATTCCTGAATTTATGAAGGAGCGGGAGTTGGCTTTTACGGAAGCGGATGAACTCATTTCCGTTATTACGATGCGGGAGCGCAAGCTGCTGATGGAAACACGCGCCGATGCATTTCTGGCGCTGCCGGGCGGATGGGGTACGCTCGAGGAGTTACTAGAAATTCTCACCTTGGCCCATCTCGAGACCTTGCAGAAACCGATTATTATTCTGAACCAAGAGGGTTATTATGATGATCTGTTGCGGCTCTTCGAGCGCATCGTTGCAGAGAAATTTATGCACGCTACGATCCGGGGTAAATATGCGGTCGCGCATACGGTTGAAGAAATTTTTCCGCTGCTCGATGGGTGGAGCCATCAGCCTGGTGACACTAAATGGTTTAACACGCGCTGAGCGGTTGGCTCTGCACGCAGGGCGGTGAGCAGCCGCGGGCTAGCTGAATTCCCGAGGGGGAAAATTTACCGATAGAGGGGAATTAAATCAGTTGAGCGAACCCAGCCCGTTTGGCCACCGGGGAAACTGAGCTTCGTCCAGCCGAGAAAAGTTTTTTCCGCGACCGCAATCGAGCCAGCGGAAAGCGGAGAAACCTTCTGCGTTGTATCAGCTTCCGTGGGAACGCTCCGGAGTACAGAGGCCTGCCAAACGAAGGTCGCCTCAGGATGAGCGAGTGGACCGTAAGTATGGAGATTGAGAGTGGCCACAGCGGCCAGCAGTACGGCCAATAAGCCGGCCGTGAGCGCGGCGGGTTTGGCCCAAGCGCCGATCCGCTGATAACCATGCAGGAGTAATCCGCTGAGGGCAGCGGCGAGCAAAAGAGCGGCGCCGATAAGGCTGAGCTGCCATTCAGCGGGAGTGGCGTAGCGAGCGAGGCGGGAGCGACCTTCGCCGCGGGCGAGATTAACGAGCTCGGCGGGGGCCAAGCCGGAGCGTTGTAGGCCGAGGGTTAGATCCCAGCGCGTAGTCTCTGCGCGTGAATTCAGTAGAAATGCACTTGTCCAGTGGGCGGTGGCTTCGGCCCAGCGGTCTTGTTGGCCGAGTGCGAGTCCGAGATTATGGCGTGTAGTCCAATCGTTTGGCGTGGACGTGATGCTGTGACGCCAGCCGATTTCCGCGGCCGAAAACTCACCCCGCTTATAAGCCTCAGTTGCGCTGTCCGCCTGAGCCGCGAGCGGCGCAAGAATCAGGGTTAGGCTAAAAACAAAAGGTAATAAATTGCGCAGGCCGAAAAGCGAGAATGGCGCCCAGCTCGGTACGCGAACTTTTTGCAGAGCGGTTTCAGCTCGGGTTAACCAGTCGGCGGGCAGGCTAGGTTCACGACTATGTAAGGCCCGATCAGCTTCGATCCAGAG
>CAIVJE010000047.1 GCA_903906135.1 uncultured Verrucomicrobiota bacterium
CGGGATGCTCCAGAAGATTTACGCCCGCACGAGTGTTTGAATCTGCGCGAGCCACGGCGCCTCAAAAATCTTTTAGGCTGATTAATGCGGGGGCCCCAAGCCGTCGGGTGGGCGTATTTTATTAAGCCGGTGGGCGGTTTGAAATTTGCGCAGTCTGCGCAAAATTCTGCCCACGGGGTAATCTCGTTGTCCTGATGTAAACGCGCGCGCGTTTGAGCCGCTGGATCGGGCCATCTGACCGCGTGAATCTGTCGACCCAACGCCATCAGCCTAGGCTCACCCAACCGCGAGACTAGCCCCGTGCACCCTTGGTACTCACGTTGCTCGCCAAAGCGATGGGTTGAACCCTCGCCAGCGCGGCCACTAATTGCACCGGCTGGATTGGTTTGGTCAGATAATCATCCATGCCACAAGCAAGGCAGCGCTCACGATTACCCGCCATGGCATGGGCCGTGAGGGCGATAATGCGCATCGTCTGATGGACGGCGCCGGCCGCCCCAGCGCGTATGCGCGCCGTTGCGTCATAACCATCCAACTCGGGCATTTGGCAGTCCATTAAGACAACATCGTAGGTCCCTTGATTAAGCACCTGCAGACATTCCAGCCCGTTGCTCACGAAATCCGCGGTGTAGTTCATTCGCGTGAGAATATGCTGCATCAGTTTTCGATTCACCGCGTTATCCTCCGCCACCAGAATATGCAGAGGCGGTAAATGCGCCCCTAAGCGCTGCAACGGCACGCGATCGGCCGCTTTAACTGGCAGCGGATGGCGACTCATCTCCGCACGAACCACCCGCGGCCCCACTGGCTCCAGGGCGCAGGGCACACAGCTGATCGTAAAATAAAAGGTGGTGCCGGCGGGGGAACTCTCCTGCACCACGATCGCCCCACCCAACAAATTAACAATACTCCGGCAAATCGCGAGGCCTAGACCGGTTCCGCCATATTTTCGGGTGGTTGATGAATCCACCTGACTGAAAGGCTTGAAGAGCCGATCCATCAACTCAGGGGGAATGCCGGGCCCAGTGTCGCGGACCCTAAACCCGAGCAAGGCTGCGCCCGCTGGGCTGCTCTCGCGCGTCACGCGGACCTGCACTTCCCCGCGCCCCGTAAATTTAATGGCATTGCCGATTAAATTTAATAGCACCTGCCGCACGCGGGCTCCATCCGTCTCAATAAAATCAGGCACGTCTGTCGCGACGTGCAATTCGAGCTTGAGGGCCTTTCGTCGAGCGGACTCGCCCAAGAGATCCACGGTTTCACCCAGACACTCCCGCACTTCCACCGCTTGGTGTTCGAGTTCTAATTTGCCGGACTCAATTTTCGAGAAATCCAAAATGTCGTTAATGATAGCGAGCAGCGCTTCGCTGCTGCCGCGCACCGTGCGCAACCAATCGCGCTGCTCCGTCGTTAAGGGAGTCTCCAACAACAAACTGGTGAAGCCGATCACCGCATTCATCGGCGTGCGGATCTCATGGCTCATGACCGCGAGAAATTCACTCTTAGCCTGGCTGCCGAGATTGGCCTCTAAGGCGGACTGTTGGGCTGACGCAATCGCGGCTTCGAGCTGGCCATTTAATTGTTCGGACTGTTCGCGGGCGGCACGAAGCGCCGCTTCATTTTCACGCCAGGGGGTAATATCAACATGCGTACCGCTCAACCGCAGAGGGCGGCCAGCTCGACTAAAACGGGCCTTGCCCCGCGCCAAGATCCAACGCCACGTACCGTCTTTATGGTGCATGCGATATTCCACCGCGTACGTATCGCTCCGGCGCGCTAAACAGGCAGCCAACGCGGCCTGCACCCACGCCCAATCATCGGGATGCACGGTTTGTTGCCAAGCCAGGTGAGTTGGCACAAACGGCTCGGTCGCCGCATAACCCAGCAGTGCTTTATAGCGCGGCGAAACCCAGAGTGTGTCCGCCAACAGGTCCCAATCCCAGACGCCATCATCACTGCCCGATAAGGCCAGCGCGCAGCGTTCTTCATGTAAGCGTAATTCAGCGGCGGCACTTTCCTCGGAGGTCAAGACTGGCGGCACAGCGCGCAGATAACGCCCGAGCCCCTCGCTGGGCCGCGCCGCCAGCAGCGCCACAACCAGCAATTGCAGCGCCCACGCCGTATTAAACGGTAGACTAGCTAGGCCTGAGAGCGTTGGGAGCATCACCAGCGCGAGCACCACCAGCGCACCCCATTGATGCCACGTATACCGCGGTCGGGGTGAGCGCGCCAAGGCACCAACCGCCAACGAAATAATGAGCAGACTCACGCTTGAAAAAAAACTTGGGCGGAGTTCGGTCGCGGTCTCCCCACCGGTGATTGCCGTGATCAACACGCGATGGCTGGCTAAATCAAAGAGGGCCAAGCGCACCATCAGCAGCCCTAGACTCAGCGCAGCCACCACTCCGACCAGCCCCGTGGCCGCCCAACGCCGCGCCGTTTTTGGGTCAGGCTCCCATACCAATAAAATAGCTACGCCTAAAAGACCGATCCCCAAAGCGATCGCGGGCGGCATCGCCGGCAAACCGGGCAAGAGCGTGCGCAAAAGAGGCCAATGCGCCCACCAACCGATCAGCGCGGCCGTGGCCAGCGTGAGGGCCCCACCCAGACTATATAAACCTACCCGACGAACGAATTCAGTGGGGCTGGCAGCGCGTGAAAAAATGGAGGCGGGCACGTTTTTTATTGTCGGCACGAAACACCGCTCAATTGAGCTGAAGTGCATAATTTATAACGAATAGGCTCAGTTCCTGCAGGAACCGGCGTCCGCCGCCTTCCTCAGAATTGAGGCAAAAGTTTCTAAAAATTGCGTCGTTAATGAACTGCGCCTATGTCGACCGCTGCCGCCAGTCCGTTAACTGTTCTCACGCCCGATCAAGTCGTGCGTGAATTACAACACCTGCCGTCAGCCCCCAAGATTTTGCCGCTGCTGAAACGACTCCTGTCGAACGGCAACTCGGCCATGCATGAGATTGTGGCACTGATCCGACTTGATCCCGGCATTGCCGCCCGCGTGCTGCAGACCGCCAACAGCGCCTATTACAGCAAAGGCGTGCGCTGTTTTAACGTCGATGAGGCGGTCAACCGCGTTGGCTACGATCAAATCTACGAACTCGTCACGCATGCAGTCGCTTCGCAAGTGCTCGTGCGACCGCTCAAAGCCTACGGTCTGGAACCCGATGAATTATGGCGCTCGTCCGTGGCCTGCGCCTTGGCCGCTGATTTACTGGCCACCATCGTGGGGGAAGAGCGTGATATCGCTTATACCGTAGGCCTGCTCCACTGCGTTGGCTTACTTGCGGTCGATGAGTGGGTGCTGCGCAATCATCCCGAATGCCGATTAATCAATCATGGTTACCCGCGCGAAGCCTGCGAACATGAACGAGCCTTGCTGGGCTTTACCCAAGCCGAGGCGGGCGCGTCGTTACTCCGGCACTGGAATTTTCCTCTCGCGATGTCCGAGCCCGTGCGTTGGCAATATTTTCCCCGCAGCACCGCCGGCCATCAACGCATGGCGTGCCTCTTGCACGCCGCCAAATGGGTGCGTTCAATGACCCTACGGACCCCCGGCACGCCGAGTCCCTTACCGCCCTCGGCTTGGTTACTCGAACCGCTGCGCCTCACTCTGCCGCAACTCGAGCGCTGCATCGGCGAAGTCGAGGAACAACTTTCTGCCGTCGGTCGGTTGCTCAATCCACCGGCCGCACCAAGAGACGAAATTGTCTTCCCCGGCGGCCCACGAGCATTTGTGTCCAGCCCACCGCACCTCTCGCCTTAAATTGATCGTGAAATTCCGCGACGCGTTTACACGAGACTCATCGGATCAACGTCGAGCACTTGGATCACATCATCCGGCCATTTGACGGTGCCCTGCAGACGCACTAAGATGGGGACCACCGCCGTGGTGCGGGCGCAAAAATACCAAATCTGGTAACGATATTCATCTTTCACTTTTTCAATCGGCGCCGGGGCTGGTCCACGAATTTCCACCAGGCCCCCCAAGGCTTGCTCGACTTGCTTGACCCAGTGCTCCGCGAAAAATTTTATTTTCTCCTGATTGGGACCCCGAAAAATATGGTGAATGAGATGGCGGTAGGGCGGATAATTAAATTTTTTGCGCATCGCGAGCTCACCCTCCGCAAATCCATTATAATCGGCATGCCGCGCAAACTGAATCGCCTCTGACTTGGGCGTGAACGACTGCACCACCACCTCCCCCGCCCGATCACCTCGACCCGCCCGACCCGCGACCTGCACCAGCAATTGAAAGGTCCGCTCATTCGCGCGAAAATCGGGCACATGCATGGAAAGATCCGCATCGACTAAACCGACGAGCGTAACGTTCGGAAAATCTAGCCCCTTGCCGATCATTTGCGTGCCGATCAGCACATCAATTTTACCGGCGCGAAAATCGCCGAGAATTTGCCGGAAGAGATGCTTTTTTGACATGGTATCGGCATCCATTCGCTCCAGCCGCGCTCGCGGTAATACCCGCCGGACCGCCTCCTCCACCCGCTGGGTGCCGAGTCCACGCCAACGGATCTCAGGCGCCGCACAGGCCGGACAAACCGCCGGCGCCCCTCGGGCATGACCGCAGAGATGACATTTCAGCGTCTCATCGGCGCGGTGATAAGTCATCGACACGCTGCAATGGGGACACTGCTCCACGTGTCCACATTTTCGACACTGCATACTCGAGGAATAGCCGCGGCGATTAATAAAAAGAATAATCTGCTCTTTGCGCTCAAAGCGCCGGTGCATGTGATCAACCAGTAAGCGCGAGAGCGTCACCAACCCCCGCTGACGCACTATTTCGATCCGCATATCCACCACGTGAATATCGGGCAATTTTTTGTCATCAACCCGCTTGGTCAGAATATCGAGCTGGTATTTACCCGCCTGGACGTTCGCCCAGGATTCCAATGAAGGGGTGGCCGAACCGAGCAAACAAACACAGCCCGCTAATTTTGCTCGATAGACCGCCACATCCCGCCCGTGGTAACGCGGCGTCTCATCCTGTTTATACGCGGGCTCATGTTCCTCATCGACCACGATCAGCTGCAAGTCTTGCACCGGAGCAAACACCGCCGACCGCGCTCCCACCACCACCCGCGCCTGCCCCGAAGCCAACGCGGTCCAACCATCCAGGCGCTCGCCCTCACCGAGGTGGCTATGCCAAACCACAGTTTTGTGCCCAGCAGATTCAAAGCGCCCCCGCAAGCGGGCTACGGTCTGCGGGGTGAGCGCCACCTCAGGGACGAGATAAATCGCACTGCCCCCGGCAGCGAGGACCTGCTCGACCGCGCGGAGGTAAACTTCAGTTTTACCCGAACCCGTCACGCCATGCAGCAAATGAACGGCAAATTTTCCCGCCGTAAGGCTAGCGCTGAGCGCATGCACCACGGTGGCTTGCTCGGCATTAAGTTTAGGGGGCAAGCCCGTCACCACTTCGCCCCCAGTCCAATTATCAGCGTAGGCGACGCGCTCCACGGAACGCGTTTCCTCCCGCACTAAACCCCGTTTGAGCAACGCCGTCACCACCGCCGCGGTGAGCTCAAGTCGTGTGAGCACGAGAGATTTTTTTACGGGCTGAATCTGCCCTTGGAGGAATTCCCCCAAGCGCGCCTGCTGCGGCGCCTTCTTCCGGAGCAGGCCTAACTCTTCGGCCGTCAGGCCACGCGCGAGGCTGAGATATTTTTCGGTTTTCAACCGCGCCCCATCGCGGACGGCGGCGGGAATCATCGCCTCCAAGACTGTCTCCATTCGGGCGGCATAGTAAGTGTGCATCCACCGAGCGAGCCCCAGAAGATCAGGAGTCAGGGCAGGATAATCATGCAGGATGTCACTGATTGGCTTTAATTTCTCCGGCGCACAATCGGGCTGAGCATTAAGCTCCATCACTAAACCAAGGTGGTGACGCGAACTAATCGGTACCCGCACCAGCGAGCCCGCTCGTATTTCCGCGCGGAATGCTTCCGGCACTTTATAGTGCAGAAGTTTGTCGAAACCGGCCATGGGCTGAACTCCCACAATCATCCTGCAAGTGAATGTTCGACCGCGAGACTGAGTCAATGCACGGTCGTGATTTTCTGCAGCCAAGCGGAGCCTGACCCCCGTGCCGTCGCCCCATCCGCTAGACTCGGCCCACGTCTCTCGATGTAGCCAGCCGCCCACCAATCGTCGCACGGGGAAGGTGGTCGCCTGCCACAACTCTCTTGCCGGTCAGGATATTTTCCCGCACGCCTTTACGTGATGACCCCTGCGGTGCCGAGCTCCCTCATTATTTTTCGCGAAGCAGTGTGTACTGAGTAAGATCAGCCGACCCCATTTTCCGGATTTGCCCCCATCCATGACTCCGTCGCCTTCGTCACCTTCCGCTTACCAAAAAACCTGGTCAGTCGGAACCCTGACCTACACGGCAGCCGGCCTCGGACTCTTGTTCACGTGGCTGCTATTCGGTGATTTCGCCTACATGATGCGCGAAAGATCAGCGGTCCCGGTTACACAGCTGATGCTCAAAAAACATCAAGCCAGTGATCTCTTTACCGGAATTTTTCTCCTCACCATCCCCCAGGCAATTATTTTTTTTGTTGGTCCGATCGTTAGTTATTGGAGTGATCGTCACCGCAGTCGCCAAGGACGGCGGCTACCTTTTCTTTTATGGCCCACGCCTTTTGTGACGCTCGCAATGTTAGGCCTAGCCTACAGCCCCGCGATCGGGCGGGCCGTCCACCATTGGAGCGGTGGTGACCCTGCTAATGTCAACCGCACGATCCTTCTAACGATGGGTGCTTGCTGGATCGTTTTTGAAATCGGGGTAGTCATCTCCAACGCACTCTTCAATGGACTGATCAACGATGTCGTGCCGCGCGCGTGGCTTGGTCGTTTTTACGGCCTCTTCCGCGCCGTGGGGCTGGGGGCGGGTATTTTCTTTAACTGGAAAATCATCGGCCACGCCGAGGCCAATTACTCGATTATTTTAGCCACCGTGGGCCTTATTTATGGCGTTGGTTTTTCGGTAATGTGCCTCCGGATCAAGGAAGGCGACTATCCGCCGCCGCCGCCCGCCACCCCGGGCCGACCCCTCGTGGTCGAGGCGATGGGCGCTTATTTCCGCGATTGCTTATCCAAACCTTATTATCTGTGGGTCTTTTCCTTTATCGCTCTGGCCAATGCGGCTTTTCTCCCAGTCAACACGTTCGCCATTTACACCGCGAAAAGCTATGGGATGACGATGGAAATTTATGGTAAATACCTCGCGATAACTTTTCTGACCTCATTTGGCTTATCCTTTCCGCTCGGCTGGCTCGCGGATCGCTATCACCCGCTCCGCGTTGGGCAAGGGGCTCTTTTACTCTATGCCGGCCTCATGTTGGCCGGTTTCGTCTGGGTGCACGATCAGCCGTCCTATGGCATCGTGCTCCTCGCCCACGGGATTGTTTCGGGGGTTTTCTTCACCGGCACGGCCGCCATCGGTCAAATGCTCTACCCCAAATTAAAATTCGCCCAATTTGCCGCCGCGGGCAGTCTGATCGCGGCCATCTTTAATATGGGTCTCGGCCCACTGCTGGGCGCCATGCTCGACCGACTGGGCAGTGATTATCGCTACACTTTTCTGGCCAGTAGCCTGCTCGCGGCGTTAGCGCTGGGCCTCAGCCGCAGCGTCGCTCGTCGTTGGCAACAGTTCGGCGGCAACACCAGTTACACCGCCCCAGAGTAAACCGCGCCCCCGCCGCCCCGACTCCCCCGCTTCCGAGTTGACAGTATGAAAGTGCCGCCCCGACATTGACGCCGTGAGTCACGTTGTTGCCCGCGAAAAATTCCAAGCCTATCTGGCCAGCCGAGGGCTCCGGGTAACTAATCAACGCCTCGCCATTTTTGCCGCCGCCTTGGCGCAAACCGAGCATTTCACCGCGGAACAACTCCTCGATCAGGCCCGCGCACTCGACGACTCTGTCTCGCGCGCCACGGTGTACCGCACGCTGCCCCTCATGACCGCCTGCCTCCTTTTACGCGAAGTTGATATTGGCTCTGGCGAGAAATTTTATTTTGCCACCAGCAGCGGCGCCACGGAAGTAGCCCAAGTGGTGTGCGTTGATTGCCACAAAATCTCCGAAATTAATGCGCCTTTTATGGAATGGTATGGCAGCACGGTCGCCTTGAAACTCGGCCTCAAACCCATTGCCCAACGTCTGCAAGTGAGCGCCCAGTGTATCGCCTTTCACACGAGCGGCCGCTGCCCTCACCATCGGAAAAAATAACATGCTCCGTCCTTCTAAACACGATTCGCAATTCGAAATCCAGTTCTTCGAAGCGGTCCATCAACGCTGCCCCGGCTACACCGAGGTCGTCGGTCTGCTCGGCGGGCTCTACACGAAAGCCGGCCGCATCGTCGATGGTTTACGCATGGATCGCAAACTGGTGCGGCTCGAACCCGCCAACCCAACCGCCCATTATAATTTAGCCTGCAGCTTAGCCTTGTGCAAAAAACGCCCCGATGCCCTCCGCGCGCTGCGCACGGCAATTTCTTTAGGCTACGATGATCTCGACTGGATGCAGCAGGACCCTGACCTCGAAGGTTTGAAATCTAATCCGGAATTTCAAAAATTGATTCATCAGCTCAAGCCGCAGAGCTGAGACGCGGAGCCTCACCGCAGTCCAAAAATCAGCTGCAGCATAGTCTGCAAATCTCCGCCGGGCACGTAGCTCGATCCGCGCTGCTTGACTAATGATTTGCAACGATAGGCCCGTACGCTCGCCGCTTCGACCGACCTGATGTGCACCGACTCTGACCGCAACCCCGCGACCTCCGCGGGACCGAGCGGCGTCCAAGCAAACGGGAGGCCCGTCGCGTTGCACTCAATTTCCCAGCCCGAGACAAACCCCAGAGGCAACGGCTTGCGGAGCAACGCCGGATAGCGCCGGATAAAATCTGGCGTTCGGGTGGTCACGACGCGCACGCGCACGACACTCCGCATATTATCAAAATATTGCTGAAGATTATCCACCCGGCGCTCCCGCCATTGCCGGAGAAAGTCGAGCGGATCGAGGCCCATTAAATTCATGCCGTTCCACAGCCCGTGCTCGTTGGTGCTGCCGAATTTTTTCCACGCATACCAAGACGAGAAACTCGTCGTCGCCATCAGCCCGATCTCAAAATGCAGATGCGCCCGCTCCGCCGGAATGCCCCCACCCCCGGCACTGTGACCCATCGTCGCAATCACCTGCCCCAGCTGGACATTGCTCCCCACTCCAACCCCCGGTTCAATTTTAGCCAGATGGGCATAAAGGGTAAAAACTGCCGGCGTTACTCCCGGATGCTCGATGACAATATAGCGGCCATAATTACTTTCCCCAGGCTTGGTGCTGATATAGCGCACCACGCCCGGTAGCGCGGCAAAAATCTTATCGGTGGGCTCACCGCGTGCATCGCGACCCACGGGTTTAATATCGAGTCCTTCGTGAAATTGCCCGCCAGCACTACGAACACAGCCAAAAAGACCGGACTCCGGATCGCCCGATACCGTAGGCTGAGCCCAAGCGGCGATGCCGCGACCTTGCTCCCAAGCTCGATTGGGAGTCGGCCAAGTCAGCTCCAACCGTTGCGCCAAACTAAATGGTGCCACTAAAAAACTGAGTCCGAGCAAACAGCGGCGGCGAGCAGCGGCCCGCCAAAGCCACCCGACTGAGTCCACTCTGAATTTAGCCCTAAACCATAGCTCGATCATGACTCAAAGGGCTGATCGAGCCGCCGCCGCGATCGCATTTGAGGTACGCTTGAGCCGAGCCACTTGCTCGGCCAAATCAGTCGCCGGCGTCTCAATAAAAATTAATATTCCATTTGCGGCCATCGCCGGCTCAAGCCGCCGCGCCCCTACCGGTGCATCATTTAAGACCAATACGAGCCGCTGCCCGTGCTGGGCGACCGACAATCGATAGAGATCACGGCTCGCGGCCGGGGTAAGCTGGAGCAGCAAACAGGGCCCTAGATCCACTTGCGCGATCTCCGCGTTGACGAAATCGTTTTCGACGATCACGGGTTTCGCATTAACGGTGATCAGCACTCCGCTCACCGGCAGCGTCAGCGGCACGCCGCCTTCACCCGGCCTGACTTCGAGAAAAAATCGCGCCACCAGTGGTGGGGCCACTGGCCCTGGGGACTGGCAACCAACCACGCCAATCAACAGCAACAAAACCAGGCCGAGCAATCGTGGATAGCGGGAGATCATGGCGATGATGTTTTTACGGAAGCCGCAAAAGCTTCAAGGATTTCCGCGCCCATCGCATCAGCGAGTAAGCGACCGCGGTCAGTCAGACTAATTTGTCCGGCCACCGTTGCCTCCAGCAATCCCCCTGCAATAAATTCGGGCAACGCATCGTGCAACTGCGCCCACGGCGCCGTCGGAAAGCGACGTTGTAAATGCGGCAGCGAAACGCCGGCATTCATCCGCAGACCAAAAATCACGGCATCCGCGGCCAGCAAATCCGGCGTCAAAGTGACCCGATCACTGGTCGCCCGTTGCCGCCGCCCCACGTCAGCCAACCACTGACCGAGATCAGCCGGATTACTGCTCCGCCAACCCGTATCCTGCGAAGCCGCTGAAGGCCCCAGACCGACCCACTCATACATATTCCACGTGTTAAGATTGTGCTGGCAGACCTGCCCCGGGCGCGAAAAATTGGACACCTCGTACTGAGCATAGCCCGCCGCACGCAGATAATCCCACGTGTGTTGATAAAACGCGGCTTCCTTCTCGACGTCCAACTTCACCTTGCCCTGTGATAATTTAACCCAGAGCGCGGTGTCTTCCTCAAAAGTTAAACAGTAGGTGGACAGATGATCCGGCGCGAGACGGAGCGCCTCATCGAGATCGGCCCGCCATTGAATTTCGGTCTGCCCCGGCAGCGCAAACATCAGATCAAGATTAACGCTGGCGAAACCCCGCGCACGAATCAGGTCGTAAGCTCGATAAATTTGGGCCGGCGTGTGCTGCCGACCCAAAGCATCAAGCAGATCAGACCGAAAACTTTGTACTCCCAGCGAAATTCGCGTAACCCCGAGTGCATGCAACACCGCGAGTCGATCTTCAGTCACGGTGGCAGGAGCCAGTTCCACCGACCACTCCGCAGGCGCCTCGCCGCCCCGCAACATCGTGCGACCTAATTGCTCGATCTCAGCCGGACGCAATAAGCCGGGCGTGCCCCCGCCCCAAAAAGCCGTGCTGATACGCCGCCCCTGCCACGGCACTAGGCCTGCTTCCAGCTCCACCCCATCGAGATATCGGCGCACCGCATCACCTTTGGGCACGGTCTGATAAAATGCACAAAAGTCGCAAGTAGTCGCACAAAACGGGACATGGATATAGACGCCCAGTGGGGACGGGGATGGGGACGGCGATATCGGCTGCGCTTTTTCTTGCCCTGAGGGGAACTCGACCATTATGAAAGTTGTCAATTTACGACCTGC
This sequence comes from uncultured Verrucomicrobiota bacterium, assembly GCA_903906135.1. Taxonomy (GTDB): domain Bacteria; phylum Verrucomicrobiota; class Verrucomicrobiia; order Opitutales; family Opitutaceae; genus Lacunisphaera. The sequence goes on from CAIVJE010000047.1 coordinate 11,468, forward strand.
CAACAGCCTACGTGGCCTCGGCTTTCTATAAAACAAATGCATAAGACTCCCTTCCTTCACGCGAGCAGATTTTTTTCCGCCCTCACCGCTGCCCTCGGGCTGCTGGTGCTGACCGGCTGCAATCTCACGATCACGAACCTCACGCCGGAAACCGTCCCGCAAAATCCCTCCCAGATCTATACGATCACCGCGAGCTTCCGGCCCGATTCTAAGCGCATCGATCGCGCCAGCATCGCCCCGCGCATTATCATCGATAGCACCAGCTATCCCATGACCAAAAATTCGGTCGGAACCGATATTTGGGAATTCGACTACCAGATCCCCGCCGGTCGCGCCGGCGCTTCTTATTACTTTATCTGTGACTACATGATCGAGCATCAGACCAGCGCGCAGTCCAACGAGGTTTATACTGCGCTTCAAACGATGAAAATCATGAGCCGATATATCATTCGCTCGGAAGCCACCCGCGCCCCCGTCGGCTCCCGCGTCAGCGTACTCGGCGCCGGTTTTACTCCGCTGGACGTCGTCTATTTCGACCAAGTCCCCACCCGCACCGTCTTCGAATCGCCCAGCGCGCTCAGCTTTTTCGTCCCCGCCGTTAATGCTGGCCGCAGCTACAAGCTCAGTGTCGTTGGTGCTGCCGCTAATCTTGACGCGGGCAGCTTCCGCGTCGATGCCATCAATTTCCAAGTATCCCCGTCAGCCATCGTGCTGCGCTCAGGGGAACAACAGGCGCTCACCTTCACCATTCCCACCCCCGCTCCTGGTGGTGGTATGCTGATTGACGTAACGACCGATGTTCCCGCCAGCGTGGTCATGCCTGAAGTCATGGTCGGCGCCGGCCAGACCAGCGTTACCGTCATGATCCAAGGCGGCAATCCAGGCAGTGGCTCGCTCTTCTTCAAAAGCAGCGCCGGCGAAAGCGCCATTACCGTGAACGTCACGGCCAAATAAAACCCGCCTCAACCTCGGCTCCGCGCCGAGGCTCCTTTTCAAGCGCGCCTCACTCGGCGCGCTTTTTTTATCGCCGTATTTAACCGCCACCTTTGCCCGGCGCAGCACTGACAGGATCTTGACGCACGGGCTCGAGCTTGAGTTGCACCAAGACCGGCCGGTGATCGCTCGCGCCAACTACCCCAGGCCCATCGCCGATCGTGGCTCCAGCACCGATCACGAAAGGCCGGAGGGCTGGGGAAACGAGCATGTAGTCGATCCGACTATAGCTATCTTCACGTCGATAATAATGGGTCCAGGTTTCTCCGCGCGAATCACTTGCGCGCAGCAATTCGCCGATCACGGTGCTGCCGCGTTTTTGCAAAGCGCGCACCGGGCGACTATCGCGAGTGTCATTCCAATCTCCGCAGACCAGAAATTTGGCCGCAGCCGGATCAGGATAACGCGCCAGCACTAAATCCCGCACCGCCTCCGCTTCCGCGGCCCGCAGCAACGCACTCTGGGGGTCATCCTGACGCTCCGTGTAGCGACTTTTTAAATGCATCAGAAAAATCGAAAAATCTCCGGCCTCAGTCGCGATCACCACCTCAAGCACACCGCGCTTTACCTTGGCGGGCTGTTTAAAATAAGTCAGGGGAACGGCGCCATACCGTCGAACTTCCTTAAAAGGCACCTTGGATAAAATTGCGATATGCCGATCAGGATCCGCAGCCGCAACCAGCGCGGTATAAGGATAATTCTGTCCGGCCTGCTTGAGTTCGCGTTGAAAATCCTCCAAGAACGGCGCCCCACCCATTTCAGCGAGCGCGAGAATATCGGGGGCGAGCGCCGCAATCACCTGACGCAATGCCGCCTTTTCTTTTTCCGGTTTAGGGTAGGCGGAACGGTAAACTCCATCTACTAAACGGTCCGCAATAAGATAATTTTCTACGTTATAAGTAGCAACCGTGAGCGCCGCTGATCCGAGTACGCCCGCGCCCAGCCAAATGAAGTTGAGCGCCACAAAAACCACCCACCACCGTGCACGCGAGAGGATCCCGTCACGCCGGGTATCACAAAAAACTACGACTGCGCTAAGGGGGGCCATTTTATTTTTGTGGGCCCCAGGATGATTTCAGCCCTGCAACGCCCGTTCTCGTTCCACCAAGGTGGGGTGCGAATAATAGACTGCGCTGTAGAGCGGGTGCGGAGTGAGATTAGAAAGATTTTTTTGCGACATCTTACGCAGTGCCCCCACGAGTGGCGCGGCGGCGCCCATGGCGTCTTTGGCAAAGGCATCCGCCTCATATTCGTGC
>CAIVJE010000048.1 GCA_903906135.1 uncultured Verrucomicrobiota bacterium
AGTTTTTTATTTTTTGGCATGACCGGTAGTAATAATCCTCTTGTGCGGTTTGCGCGATTTTTCGCAGCGCGACCGGTTGGGTTGCTCATCCTGCTGACCATGACTGGATGGGTAGCCGGTGGTCTCTGGCCTAGATCGTTGAGGACGTTGGGTATTTTAGGATACGGAAATACGCAATTTCTGGATTCCTATGCAGTATTGGCCGCGGTGGATGCCGTCCGTGCAGGGGCTGACCCTCATGGTGTTAATCCGCTCGATCCGCTCATGCGCGGTCATGTGTATTCGGATTGGTGGCTGGCGCTGCGTTGGCTCGGGCTGACCCGAGCGCATAATTTCCTGGTCGGCCTTACTTGGATTGTAGGCTTTGCACTAACCGCATGGGCAACCGCCCGCCCTCGACGAATGCTCGAGTCCATCTGGTTAGGGGCGGTGCTGCTTTCGCCGCCTTTTTTTCTAGCCCTCGAACGTGCTAATAATGATCTGGTGGTATTTGTTCTGTTGGCGGGCTGCGGTTGGGCGGTCCGTACGCCGGCGCGATGGCCGCAATGGGTGGCGCTTGGCTCGCTTGGTTTAGCGACAGGCTTAAAATATTTTCCGGCCGCGGCGGCGTTAGGTTTTTTGTGGGTTCGGCCTGTGCGCCGCATGCCCGCGATGTTTTTAGCAGCGCTCGTTGTCGTGGCCTTGTCGTTGGTAAGTGTCTGGCCAGATATTAACCGAAGCCGCTTTATCATTCCATCGACGGTTCATGCGATGGGGGCGCCGTTGTGGTGGCGGGAATTTGGCTGGGCTGACAGTGCTTCAGCCCTGCCGAGTCTGTTGCTCATTGTGGGGGGAGCGCTGATCTTGGCTTTAGCTCGAGTCACAGTCGGCTTGTTAACTCAAGAAAGTCCGACCGAACGCCTCCGCGCTGCGCTGGGGGCGATCGTATTACTGACCTGTTTTTTATCGGGGGTAAATTATGCTTATCGTTGGATTTTTATTATCTGGCCAGCGATTTGGCTGTGGCGGCAGGCGATGAATCCGGCCCTGGCAGTTCGCGCGCGGTGGGTGGCGCGGTTGGCCTGCGCACTCATCTTGCTGTGCCTCTGGCTCGACGGACTTCTCTGCCTGTTGATTAATCAAGGATTCTTAATCATGACCCAAATGCAGGTGGACCAACTCGATATTATATGGCGGCGTTCGACCCAACCATTGCCCTGGTTGCTGATGTTACTCTTCGCGGGCTGGCTGCTGGAGGCGGGACTGGCCACCATCAAAGAGTGGTGGAGTTTACGTCATGAGCCTTGAGGGCGGCTGGTGCTCAGTTTAATTTAGTTCTGAAGCTTAGTAATCGCCTGAAGCCAATCGCGGTAAGGACGATGTAAGACACTCGTTATCTCGTCTTCGCTCAAGCGGTAGATCAAAATGGAATAACCGATTAAGGCCTCGGGCTTTTTGGCCCGGAGGTAGTGGCACAGACGAGCGAAGCGCAGGATATCATAGTCCTGCCAGGTTTTTTCGAAGGCCGCGTTTTGCCCGAGTTGCTTGAGTTCAGCGCGGATGGTTGGGTTATTCCAATATTCACGAAAAAGGGGTTCTTTGGCACGGCCGATTTGATAAGATTTTTCCTGCTCGGCTGTCCAGGGACCGCGGTAAGGACTGTAAACCTGTTGGAGCATGGTGGCGCTGATGCAGTAGAGGCCTCCGTGGGGCTCATACCAGGGAGGCATCTGGGCAAAGCCGTTAAGAAAAGGCAGGCGGGTGGCGTTAATATGATAGTATGCGGGCTCGCCGGTACCGAAGTAAGAGAGATAAATTTTTGTGCCGCGACGTTGGGGGGACGCCAACCATGTCTGTAAGGCAGGCAGGTCTTGGCCCCAGTCTAGGGAGCTATCGACGAGGTGGCGGTAGCCTTCCGCGGGGCCGCCCGCGAGTGGGCTAAAATAAGCGAGATAGTGCGGAGAAATTTCGGCAGAGATCTTAACATGCCAGCCGAGTAAGAGGGTTAACGCGGCGAAAGCTGTGAATCCGCTGGCGCGCGTTTGCTGCAGGGCGCGCTGCGCGGCCCAGCCGAGGAGGCCGCAAAAAATATAGAGCACGGCGTAGGTGGGCAAAATATGGCGTTGGCCGATATTCAAGTGGCTGCTGAGGGAAAAAAGCCAATAGACCGTAAAGAAAACGAGGAGTGGGGTCGCGCGATAAAACCAGGTCTTGGCGCTCGTAATTTTCGGCCAGCGCAAAGTTGCGAGCAGGGTCGCGCCGGCGATGGCGACCAGCAGTGAAAGGGGCGTTTTGTAGAGAAAGGCTTTGGGGAAAAAGCTCACCCAGCCAAAAATACTGTAAGCCCCATCGAGAAAAGCGCCGCGGGCTTCGGCGTGTTTGAGCACGAAGGCCAGGCCGTAGAGCCACCCTTCCGGCAGCAAATGAGCGTCGCGAAAAAATGCGATGATCTGCGCCGGTCGGCCGCCAAAGCTCAGCACAAAATCCCAGGGCAGCGAAAAATTACCGGCGGGTAAAGCGGGGTTAAAGGCGCTGTAGCGAAAACCACTGAAGGTCCAGATGGCGATCATTGCGGCCAGACCGTGCGTGCTGAGGGAGATGATCAGGCCTATCCATTGAGCGCGGCGACTCAGCAGTGAGCGACCAGCGAGCACGAGTGGTTGCGGACTGAGCGCGCGCACGAGCACGAGCAGGCCGAAGATCGGCAGGAGCAGCACGGCCGTATATTTCGCCACGCAGGCTAGTCCAAATGTTGCGAGGCTGAGCGCCCACCACTGGGGGCGATCATCGTGCAAGTGGCGCCAGTAAGCGCCGGTACTTGCTAAGAGGAAAAACGCGGCGGCCGTGTCTGATGTAGCGAGGCCGCTATGCGCCAGCATCGTGGGACAGAAGGCGCAAAAAATAGCAGAGATCATGGCTCCGGCTGGACCCCAGATTTTCCGTGACCAGAAAAAAACCAATAAGGTGAGCGCCGCGCCGAAAAATGAGTTCATCGCGCGAGCCTGGCGCAGCAGCGGGGCGTGATCGTTACCCGCCGCATAGAAAAAATTATGCCCTAATTTCCAGACGTTCGCTTCGCGCCAATCGGTCGAATCAAGCGATGGGAAAATCGGCGCAGCGCCCAAGCTGAGCGGCAGAGCCTGCCAGCGTTGAGGCAACAGACCATTTTCTGGATGAAGACGATAATCGTTCCAGTGATTAAAGGTGTAACCACCGGTCAGATGGGCGAGCTCATCTGAGGTCGTGGATTGCCCACGACTCGCCGACATCGCCAAGCACGCATGGGCAAGCGCAAGGAGGAAGGCCAGGATGACCGGCCCAGTAGAGATGAAGCGAAGGCGAGTATTCACGTAATCGGACAGAGCAGTATGGACAGATTATCCGGTCCCGTACAATCTCCGCGTCACTCATGAATGCCGACGAGTATACTAATTTAGCGCGCATCGAAGCCACCCATTGGTATTACGCGGGCAAGCGAGATTTTGCGCGAGGCTGGTTGCAACGGGTGGGGCCACCCCAGCCAGCCGAGGTGCTCCTCGATTGTGGGGCGGGTACGGGAATATTTGCGGAGGAGATGTCCGCGCATTGTCAGGTGTTGGTGCTGGATGATCACGAAGAAGCTTTGCGGCTGTTGCGGGCGCGATTTCGTCCAGAGCAAATCCTCAGTCTCGCAGGTGATCAGGTGCCGCTGCCAGCCGACTCGCTCAATTACATAACTGCGCTCGATGTCCTTGAGCATACGCCTGACGACCGCGCGGTGGTGGCCGGCTTTCAGCGTTTGTTGAAAGCGGGGGGAGTCGCCTTAGTGACGGTGCCGGCGGGAATGGCCTTGTGGAGCGATTGGGATGTAGCGCTGCATCATTTTCGCCGATACAATCGAGCGCAGCTTAAGGCGCTTTTTCCTGCTGAGCAATGGGAGCTCGTTTATGTGAATTACACCAATGTGGTGGTTTATCCGGTCGTTTGGTTGGTGCGTAAATGGCGTCGCTGGTTTTCACGCGGTTTGGCGGGGGCTCGCTCGGAAGATCAGCTACCGGCGCCATGGTTGAACGCGTTGTTGCGGACGCTATTGGTCAGGCTCGCTTACTGGCGGCTGCCATTTCCTTTTGGGGTCAGCCTCCTGCTGGTGGCGCGGAAACGCTAAGCGGTTCACTGTAGCAGGCCTCGAGCACGACGCCACCCGTAGCATTTAGAAAGAGGAGTTGATATCCCGGCAAGGCCGGGCTCGCGGGTCCGTTGTGATACAGACTCAGGCGATAGAGCCCACTGAGTTTTAGCGGCCAGGTCATCAGCTGGCTGGGGCCGATTGATTGCCCGAGGGAGTTAATCGGTTCGGCCATAACTCGGCAGTTGGTTGTGTCGAGTTGCAGAAATTCGCGTTCAGCGTGATTTACATGGCGAAGGGTGACGCGAGCAATGGTGGCCCGTGCGATCACGTTGACGGTAATTAAACTGGATTCTCCGCTCCCGGCCCCAGTTTGCTTGGTGAAATTTTCTGCTACCAGGAAAGATTGAACCGCGCTGGTTTTAGGCACCAGGAATTGATAACCGGAAACACCGAAGAGTGGTCGGTAGTGGGTTTGTAAGTATGCGACCAAGGGCCCCGTGATGCGCATATGTAATTTTCCGGTGAGGAAATCATCTAAGTCCGGCAAGCTGATGATGGCGGAGCGGGGGGTAGCACTGAGTCGAGCAATGATGGCCTGTTGCTCAGCTTCGCTGAGCAACCAAAACCAATGGGTGGCATTTTTCAGAGACGGGGTGGGAATGCCGCTCCAAAGATTGAAACTGAACATGCCTGGCTGTGAGTAGAGCAGATCGGCATGGAGTTGCGCGTTAGTCGTTAGGATACGCAGGGCATAGCGAATATTTTCCGGTGGCCGAATATCTTCGGCGGCGGGTAAATTAAGCGGCAGCGAAGTGCGCCAGCGGTCGTGGCCCGTATCCGATAACCAGTAAAGCTGACAGCCCATAGCCGAGAGCGCGATGGGCGCTAGCAGGGTAGAGGCCCAAGGCATACGCCATTGGCGAGTGAAATGCTCAACGGCCTCACCGAGGCCGATGACAAAAAGCGGAATAAACAAAAAAGTACCCCAGCCCATCTGGCTTCCCGCTACAGGGTAGGCGTGGAGGAGTTGCCCCATTGCCATCAGAGTAACGAGCCCGATGGCCTGATACCGAAAACGGTCGGGTGTCGTGGGGGCTAGTGGCAGCAGAAATAATGGGGCCAAAGGCAGGGCTAATTTGATGACTTGGCCGACGCCGCGGATGGTGAGCCAAGTTTCCAGATGAAATAAAAAAATCCCGAAGCCGATTAGCCGTAAACTTGCGACGATCGAAATTAATCGTGGTCGCAGGGTTGGACGCCAACGCCAAAGACCGACGATACTCAGGGATAGGGCGAGGAGGGGCCAGGACCAGAGCGGTTGCCACGCAAACCCCACCTGGAAATTAACCGGGTGCCGCAGCGGTTGCAGCAAGACGCCATTAATCAGTCCACTGAGCGTCGTCCCATGGGTGAGGGTGGCTAGGCTCAGGCTGATTCCGGTAACCGTAAAAATAATCAAGCCAATGAGCGCATCACGTCGGCGAAAAAGTGCTGGCTCTGCGCCGGCTTGAAGGCTGATGACGGCCGCACTCGCGGCGGAAAAAATGCAGGCCAAGGTGAACACCCAGGAGGTGCCGAGTAGCGGGCGCATTAAGAAAAAAGGCATGACCCCCAAGCCGAGGAGCGCGAGCACCGCGCCGCGGCGGCGTTCTGCCGGTGCTCCAGTCATGAGGAGGGCGAAAGCACCGGCGGTCGCACACCAGAGTAGTCCGACGTTTATTTTCGTTAATACAAGAATCGCGCCAGACAGTCCGAGCACGGCCATGGCTAAAGCTGGCCTTGAGCGAAGCAGCGCCTCGACGGCACCCGCCAAGCCGATCGCAGTTATTAAGGCGATGAGACTGCCAGGATGAGCGGGCTCTGACGTCATTTGCCACAGATAGCCAAAGGTTACTCCCGTCGTGAACCAAGCGGTCCAGTATCGGCCGGATAAGCGCCACGCGATTACCCCCGCACATAAAGCTGAGCCGACCCAATGAAACAGTGTGGTCGCTCGTCCTAGTGTATGGGCAATCGGCCAACCGGAGAGCCCGTGGAGTAGATCGTAATAAAGAAAGGGGAAAGGACCGTATTGGGTGAAGACTTGATCGTACAATCCGCCGTGCTCACTGAAATTGGCTAGACTGAGGAGCACATAACCTTCGTCATCATACGGCATGAACGTGGTGGCAATCAGCAGCCAACCAATGACGGCTAAGAATGCCGCCAAAATAATGAGGCCCGGCAAACGCAGCCGACTCATCAGACTTTCCGCGGCGTGGTCGCCTCAGTGGGGTTGCGGCGAATCAGATAAAGCGGCCGGTGCTTCACTTCATCATAAACGCGCCCGAGGTATTCACCGAGAACACCGATGCCAATCAGCTGCACGCCGCCGAGAAACAACACGATCGTTACCAGTGTAGTGTAGCCAGTTGGCGCGGTTTCAATATTGAGCAGTCGGCGCGCCGTATAAAAAACAGCCGCTGCAAATCCGACGAGCGCGATGAAAACTCCCGTATACGTCAGCAGACGCAGTGGAAGATAGGAAAAGCTAAAAACTCCATCAAGGGCGTAGCGCAGTAATTTGCCCAAGGTCTGCTGAGGTTCGCCGGCGGCGCGCTCTTGCCGATCATAAAAAACTTCGCCGGTGGTGAAGCCGACCCAAGAACGCAGTCCGGGAAAGAAACGATTCCGCTCAGGGAGTCGATTCAGGGCATCGACGGCCTCACGATCCATGAGCCCAAAGGTCCCCGTGTTAGCTTCGATGGGGAAATCAGCGACGCGGCCAAAAAGACGATGGAAAAGGTCCATGCCCGCCCGCCGGGCACCGGTCTCTTGGCGCGAGCGTCGCACGGCGCGGACGACATCGAGGCCGGCGCGCCACTGGGCGACTAATTCAGGAATTATTTCCGGCGGATCTTGTAAATCAGCATCAAGGGTCACCAACGCATCGCCCGAGGCTTGCGCAAGACCGGCCGCGAGGGCGGCCTGAAAACCAAAATTGCGTGTGAGCTCGAGCAGTTGAAAGCGCGCATCATTCTCATTTTGCGCGCGGATGATCTGCGCAGATTGGTCACGGCTCCCGTCATTTACTAATAAAGCGCCCCAAGTAATATCGGGATGGTTATTAAATAAAGTGGTGAGGCGCCCCAATAATTCCGGCAGGACGGCGGCTTCGTTAAAAACAGGAATGACGAGCGTTACCTGATTAATCGTGGCGGCGCGAGTCATGGCAGGGTGAGGGGGGCTAAAAAATCAGAGGCAGCGCCATCGCAATTAATATGGGTCTTAAAAGGCAGAGCAGGTTAGCGGAATAGATTATATTTAAGGATCGCATAGATGGCCCGAAAGCCATCCCGCCAGCCGATCTTTTTTCCCTCGGCGTAGGTGCGACCGTAATAAGAAATGCCGACTTCATAGATGCGGCAGTTAGGCACGGCGGCAATTTTCGCCGTAATCTCGGGCTCAAAGCCAAAACGATTTTCCTCGATGACAATTTTCTGCAGTACCTCGCGGCGGAACACCTTATAGCAGGTTTCCATGTCAGTGACATTAATTCCGGTAAACATATTCGAGAGCAGGGTGAGGAAGCGATTGCCCACCATGTGCCAGAAATAAACCACGCGGTGTGCTTCTGCGCCCATGAAACGTGAGCCAAAGACCACATCAGCTTTGCCGTCGAGGATAGGTTTCAGCAAGCGAGGGTATTCTTGCGGATCATACTCCAGATCGGCGTCTTGAACAATAATCGCATCGCCCGTCGCAGCGGCAAAGCCAGTGCGCAAGGCAGCGCCCTTGCCTTGATTGGTGTCGTGGTAAATTACCCGCGTCACGAGTGGAGTGATTTCATTGCGCAGAATGTCTCGGGTGCCATCGCTCGAGCAGTCATCGACAATAATAATTTCCATCTCGGCGACTGGGGCCGCGCGGACGGCATCGACAATCGTGCGGATGGTTTTGCACTCATTGTAGCAGGGAATAACGATAGATAGTTTCATGCGGTATCGGGGCGAATGCTAGGGGCGGGGCGCGCTAACGGAAGCTTGATTTTTCGCGATGGGCTGGTCGGTTGGGGTGAGCGGATAACCTTGCGGCGCTGCTAGGGGCCGACTGACATGCAGAGACAACTTTAACGCCTGCTGTGAGTGACGTATTTTTTATTTACCAATTTAGTTTAGATGGGCTGCTGGCGATTAGCGCCGCGTGGTTGGTGCAGCGGGCGCTCAATCCCGCGCCGGGCGTGTTGGGTCAGCTCCTCGGGTGGGGCCTAGCTCTCTTATTATTAGTGACAGCCAGTGGGGAAGTTTTGAGCGGGCTGGGTGCGTTGGGGGCCAAGGGATTTCTTCTTGCGCATGCGGGAGTATTTTTGGGTTTAGCAAGTTGGCGCAGAAATTATTTATCGGAAGACGCCGCTGCCTTGGGCGTGCTGGGGAGAAAATTTATCGATAGCCTGCGGGGCGACCGCTTGGTCGCAGGGCTCAGCGTGGTCCTGGGGTTAATTTATGTTGGTTTCGGGCTGTTGGCGGCGTGGGGGGAGCCCGTGGTTTACGATGCGCTCACTTATCGGCTTTCGCGCATTGGGCTCTGGTTACAGGAGGGCCGGATTACGCATTTTGCGACCGATGATGCGCGTTTAAATTATATGCCCGTCGCGCCGGATTTGGTCATGGCTTGGTTAGCGGGAGCTCACCGCACGGGCTTTGCCTGGGTCGCCCTGGTGCAGACGTTCGGGGGTGGTCTGCTGCTGGTCGCCACGGCGGGGCTGGCGCGCTGTACGGGTTTGGGTCGCGCGGCTGCTCTGGGTGCGGCCGGCTTGCTTTTGGGGATGGCTAATGTCGTGCCACAATTTACCGCCGCGTATACGGATTTATTTACCGCGGGGGTTTTTGCAGCAGCTTTTTATCTTTGGCTAATGTCGCTCCAGCGGGGGCAAGGTTCTCTGCTCGGTGGGGCGGGGGTCGCTTTGGCCCTTGGATCTAAAGGCACTTTATTTTATCTGGCGCCAAGTGTTTTGGGGTGGGTGGTGTGGTGCGCTTGGCGCTATCGGCTGGCTGGCCGCGCCTGGCTAACAACTTTTTCGGCAGGTCTGCTCGCCGCTCTGTTGCTGGTTGTCCCCGGATTAATGCGCAACCTCGAGACGTACGGTAATATGATGGGCCCCGCGGCGGCCAGGCAGCAACAACACGGACCCGAATTATCCCTAGCCGATCGCAGTAAAAAACTTCGCCTCAATTTGCACACTACACTCGCGCAATTATTCGAGCCAAACTCCCAGCCGCTTGGCTGGGGCGAGTGCGCCCGGTCACTGGCGGAGTCACTGGCCGCACCGTTGCCCACGGCTGATCAATTTTCATTCGATGAACTGGATCGACGGGCGAATGTGCAAAAAGTTCTTCGGCTGCCCGCTCCGGATGCGGATGTCGCTTCCGTCGGTGTGCTGAGTCTCAGTTTGGCGTTGATCGGCTTTTGCGCTGCGTTGCTGCAGCGTCGGCGTCAGGGGGCGGATCTGGTCATCGGATGGAGCGTGGGCGTTGGACTGTTTGTCCTTTGGCTCTATGCGTTGCTGCAGTGGCATCCTTATAGTTTTCGATTTTGGGTGCTCGTCGCCCCATGGCTGGCGGTTGTGGCGGGGTGGGGATTGGAATCGCTGCCGCGCTATGCACGGGTCGCCGGTTGGGCGGTAGCCGCCTTGGGTGCCAGCCTGACACTTTGGCAAAGCACGGCTTATGCTTATCAAGCCGGTTGGCCAGCTGTCCGGCAGCCCGAGCGAGCTTTGAGTTATACCGTCTATCGTGAGGTACGGGCTTGGACGGGAGCGCTTGATTCTGGCGAAGCTCCTTTGCGGGTAGCGTTGCCGGTTAATCAACCGCTGGCGGCATTTTTACGAACCAAAGAAAACCGAAGAGTTGAGCTGCAAGCCTTGGCTCAATTGCCAGTCACGGCCGAGGCAGCCGTTCAGCATTGGTCCGGCTGGTTGGTGGTGCCGGCGCGGCATTTCGCGGGACGAGAGGGGCGGGTCGAAAAGCGCACGTGGTTTTTTTACGGCGATGAAAATAATTTTTTTAGCTTAGCGGCCTATCGGCGAATATCACCGAGTCCATAGATCTACGTGGGGGCCGTGCGTCCGCCCTTGACGGGGCCAAAGCGATTTCGGCATGGTGGGGAGGTGGAACAACGTCCGTCTCTAGTAAAATTAATCATTGGGCTCATCTTCTTGCTGGCCTTGGTTAGCGCCGGCTTCTGGTGGCTAAAAATTCACGATTTTAGTCTGCGGCTCGCGCTCGATGATGGCCTGAACGTGCTGCGGGATGCGGGGCCGCTGGCCTTTTTTACCGCGATGGCGATACTGCCAGCCGTCGGTTGTCCGATGCTCGCGTTCACCTTGACGGCGGGAACTACTTTTGGCGCCCAGTTAGGTCTGCCGCTCGTGCTGCTCTACTGTGGCGTCGCGCTAGCGATTAATTTAGCGCTGACCTACTGGTTAGTGGCCACTGGTTTACGTCCTTGGCTGGAGCATTTAATTGCGCAGACCAAATATCGGGTGCCGCAACTTGATGAGGCTGATCATAGCGAATTAACCTTGATCGTGCGCATCACGCCGGGACCGCCTTATTTTGTCCAAAGTTATTTGCTGGGCCTCGCGCGGGTTCGTTTTTTGACCTATCTTTGGGTTTCGTGGGCGGTGGTTATGCCGATGAGTATCGGCTTTGTCATTTTCGGTGATGCTATTCTACACGGGAAGTCGCGGCTCGCGATTATCGGCCTCAGTGCCATTGTGGGTCTGTCGCTGTTAATTCATTTTGTTCGCCGGCATTATGGCAAAAAAAACTCCTGAGCTGACGCTCGACGACGCTGGGCGGATCCGCTCAGTCACCGAATTTACGCACGAGGTTAAGGCGTTGCTCGAGGGCGGGCTGCGTCCTGGGTGGGTGCGGGGGGAGGTTTCCAATCTTCGGGCCCAGGCCAGCGGGCATATTTATTTTTCGCTGAAAGATGTCGGCGCGCAAATTAGCTGCGTGCTTTTTCGCGGTGATGCGCAGCGTCAGACCGTGGTATTGCGGGATGGTTTGCAGGTTTTAGTTTACGGTGAAATCAGCGTCTACGAGGCGCGCGGCCAGTATCAACTCGTGGTGCGGGCGTTGATCGAGCATGGCACTGGGCGGCTCCAGCAGGAGTTTGAAAAGTTAAAGCAGCAGCTCGCTGCGGAAGGTTTGTTCGAGGTGGCCCGCAAGCAACGGTTGCCGCTGTTGCCGCGGACGGTTGGTTTTATTACTTCGCCGACGGGCGCTGCGGTGCAGGATTTTATGCGGATCCTGACGCGGCGCGGTTGGACGGGGCGTTTGGTGGTGCTGCCGGCGAAGGTGCAGGGTGAAGGAGCGGCGGCCGAAATTGCCGCGATGCTCGCGCTCGCGGAGGGGCTTAATATTTTTGATCTACTCGTGGTGGGACGTGGGGGCGGGAGTATCGAGGATCTGTGGGCGTTTAATGAAGAATTATTAGTGCGGGCCGTGGCCGCTTGTGGCGTCCCGATTATCTCGGCGGTAGGGCATGAGATCGATTTTACGCTTTGCGACCTCGCGGCCGATGTGCGTGCGGAAACTCCGAGCGGGGCGGCGGAATTAATATCAAGCAACTATCTTGAGGCCCGCGATCGCCTGACGCGCGCTGGGGAGGGCATGGTTACCGCGATCGATTCTGTGGTCGGGCGCGCGCAAGAGAAGCTGGCTCACGCGCGTAGTCGCTTGCGGCTGCTCTCGCCGGCGGCAGCGATTGAGCAAAATTATTTGCGGCTTGATGATCTCGGTAATCGCTTGGGTGCCGCGACGCGAGCGGCTCTGCAATTACGGCGGGAGACGGTCCGGACGGTGCGAGCCCGCCTCGCGCAGGCTTCGCCGGAAAAGCGGGTGCAGCAGGAATCGCATCGGTTGCTGTCACTCTGGAAGCGGCTGGAATCAGCGAGTCCCGCCTCAGTGCTTAAACGAGGTTATGTGATCGTCCGAGATGTCGCCGGCCGGCCGGTGCCGCGAGCGCAGGGCCTTAAGCCGGGGCAAGTCCTTGTTAATGAGTTCCATGATGGGACGGTGCAGGTGCGCACAGAATAGGGCCCGATGGGGTTGATCAGTCAGCCGTGTTTGCCAAAAGCTAATTTTTGGCTCACTCTTTTTCTCATGACCGCCTCGTCTCTCTCCACGCTGTCCCTGCTCGCGACACTCGCTGGGGCCGGCCTCTTACCCGCCGCCGATTCCACTATGAAAGCTAAAGATCAAAACGCCGCGGTCCCTTATTGTGCTCCAGGAGATGAAAAATCCGCCTGTGGGCTCCCGTCGCGAGTCGTCATTGATATGAGCAAGACGAAGGTGCAGCGCACGGAAGCCGAGTGGCGGGCCTTATTGACGCCCGAGCAATTTAAGGTGGCGCGTCAGCAGGGCACGGAGCCGCCTTTTCGCAACGGGTACTGGAATCATCATGCGGACGGAGTTTATTTTGCCGTCGGCAGCGACACTCCGTTATTCGATAGTCGCGATAAATTTGATTCGGGCACCGGTTGGCCCAGCTTCACGAAGCCCATCGAGCCCGCCTTTGTGGCGGAGACGCGCGATAGCAGTTGGGGGATGGAGCGCGTCGAGGTGCACAGCGCGGTTGATGGCAGTCATCTTGGCCATGTTTTTCCTGATGGCCCCGCGCCCACTGGTCAGCGTTATTGCATCAACTCAGCTTCGCTCCAATTTATGCCGCGGGCGGATTATGTTGCTTGGGTGGCTAAGAATAGCGCCGCCCCTACTGGCGCTAAGTAAATATTCCTGCCGCTAGCTCGCGGGCTTTTAAGCCAAGCCCCGAGCTCCTTGATTGTTTTTTTAAAAGCGGCCGCGGGCTAATTTTTCGGCGGGGTGGTGATTTCCGCGAGATGCTCCGCTTTCCAACGCATCGCCATGAGAATTCGATTATACCCGCTGGGATGGTC
>CAIVJE010000049.1 GCA_903906135.1 uncultured Verrucomicrobiota bacterium
CGCTTCATCGCTTCCACGGCCGACTCAATGTTGCCGTAAGCCGTCATCATCAAAACCGCGGGTTTGTTCACGAGCGTCAGCGCCTTATCGATCACCTTCAGCCCACTTTTCCCCGGCATCCGCAAATCCGTCACGATGACTTCGAATTCCTGGGCCTCCATTAAATTGAAAGCTTCATCCGCGCTGGCAGCCACCGATACGTCATAATGTTCCTGCAAAGCCTGCTGCAAACCTTCGCGGGTGTGCTTTTCGTCATCGACGATTAGAACGCTAGGAACCATGCCACCATCTGACTAAGAGCCCCGCCTTCGGTCAACGGGAAATGAGACGAGGTGTCACAGTTTTGATCGAATTAGGATAAAACTCCGCCTCAAGCCCACCGACCGTATCGCAAAAAATTCGCTCATTTACCGCGGGCCAAGCCAACCACCGCTGGCGCTAGCCACGGGCAACTCCAGGCGGTTAAAATTACGTAGGTTGAGAGCTTGCCGGCTACCGCTTGCTCCCCCATCCACACTCCTCTGCCTGTGGATGACCTCCTCCTCACTCTTAAAACCACCTTCGGCTATGGAGCTTTTCGCCCACTGCAACGCGAGATCATCGAGGCGGCGCTCGCCGATCAGGATGTCTTTGCCCTCTTGCCCACCGGGGGCGGTAAATCGCTTTGTTTTCAACTGCCGGCCCTCCTGCGCCCTGGCCTGACGGTCGTGGTCTCACCGCTCATTGCGTTGATGAAAGACCAGGTCGATCAGTTGCAAGCCGCCGGCGTTGCCGCCACCTATCTAAATTCCACCCTCACCCCTGAGCAGGCGCGCTCCCGGCTGAGTGGTTTGCACCGCGGCGAGTGGCGCCTGCTCTACGTCGCACCCGAGCGCCTGATGCTCGATAACTGGCAAGCCAATCTGAAGGCCTGGAATGTCACCGCCTTGGCCATTGATGAGGCCCACTGCATTTCTGAATGGGGTCACGATTTTCGCCCCGAATATCGCCAAATTGCCAAGCTGCGTGATCTCTTGCCGGGCGTGCCCGTCATGGCCCTCACCGCCACCGCCACCGGCCGCGTGCGCGATGATATCATCAAACACCTCCGACTCACCGGACCGCACACGTTTGTCGCCAGCTTCAACCGCCCCAATCTGTCTTACCGCGTCATCCCCAAAGATCAGCCGGCGAAACAAATTATCAATTTTGTCCGCACGCGGGAAACCGAGAGCGGCATCATCTACTGCGCGAGTCGAGCCACCGCCGAACGTGTGGCCGAATCGCTGGCCGGTCGCGGCTTCCTCGCCCGTCCCTACCACGCAGGACTCGACGCCGCGGAGCGTTCGCGGAATCAAGAACTCTTCCTCCGCGATGAAACCCGGATCATCTGCGCGACGATTGCCTTCGGGATGGGCATCAACAAACCAAACGTTCGCTGGGTGATCCACCACGACCTGCCCAAAAATATTGAGGGTTATTATCAAGAAACCGGCCGCGCGGGTCGCGACGGCCTGCCCGGCGATTGCCTCCTGCTTTTTAGCGCCGGCGATATCGCGAAACAAACGCACTTCCTCAACGAGATCACAAACGCGCACGAACAAGCGATCGCCCGCGCCCAACTCCGCCAAATTGTCCACTACGCCGAGAGCAGCAGTTGCCGTCGCACAGAACTCTTGGATTATTTTGGTGAAAAATTCCCGCTCGATAACTGCGGCGCTTGCGACAATTGCCTCGAGCCGCGCGAAACTTACGACGGCACCATCGTGGCCCAGAAATTCCTCTCCTGCGTCTACCGCATCGCTCAGAATAGCAGTTTTAGCGTCGGGATGAATCATCTCACCGAGGTGCTAACCGGCGCCGACACCGAAAAAATCCGCAAATGGGGTCACGATCGCCTAACCACCTACGGGATCGGTCAGGATCTAGGCCGCCCCCACTGGGCCCACATCGGGCGCGAGTTAATGCGCCTCGGCTTCCTCGCCGTCGCAGAAGGCGAATTTGCAACGCTCGAACTGACCCCCGCCGGCCGCACTGTCCTCCTAGCCCGCACCGCGATCACGCTCACCAAGCCGATGGACCTGCCGAAGGCGAAGCGTGTCGCGCGCCGTGAAGGCGATATCACCTGCGACGAAATCCTCTTCGAACGCCTCCGCACCCTGCGCAAGCGGCTCGCCGACGAACGCCAGGTGCCTGCTTATATTATTTTTGGCGATGCCACCCTCCGCCAAATGGCTCGCGTTTACCCCGTCCAGCTAAAAACTTTGGAAGGTATCACTGGCGTGGGCGAAAAGAAGCGCGCCGAATTCGGGGGAATTTTTACTCGGACGATTGCCGAATACCTCCAGACCAACTCGCGCATAGCTTTCTCCGATTAAACCCATGGCTGCGTCCACGCCCCCCCTGCGCCCAGAAAATGCGGGCCTCGCTTTTATCGGCGAACAGCCCTGGTCGCCCGCCCGCCTCACGGCGAAACAAGCGCAACAATTAGCCGCGGCGAGCAATCCCACCGGCCGTTTAAATAGCGATGTCATCCAACGCGGCCTCAGCTTAAAATCGGGTCACTCCAGCGAACACTGGCAGATAGATTTTCCCCTCCATGGCAATGAGGCCGAAGCCAATCTCTACGCGGCACCTAGCCGGCACTTAAAATCAAATCAACCAGCGACCACGGCCGAATGGTGGCGCAACCCGCACGCTAAAATCGAGCTCCGCACCTCGCTCGCTCGGCTCGAGCGCTCCCTCGTCACCCCCCTGGCCGCAACCGCACTAACCTGGACTTGGATCGACAGCGAGGTGCTCCCCGATGCCAATTTTCTCGTCGTGGCTCGCGACGATGATTTCATCCATGGACTACTGAGTTCGCCGCTATTTCAAATGTGGTGGCAGCGCTTTGCCAGCTTAGCCCCCGTCGACCGTATCGCCTCTTTCCCGTTTCCCTGGCCACCGCGCACCCTCTTGAGTGCTTTGACCCGGCCCCAAGAAGAACAGCGCCTCGCCCTCGCTCGCGCCGCCCGCAGTGCTGATCCCGAGCAACTCGCCACTGCCGCCACCACTGCCTATGGCTGGCCCCCCGACCTCTCCTCCGCGGACCTCCTCGAACACCTCATCCATCAAGCCCACTCCCGCCCGGGCGCTCGTTTGTAATATATTATATTACAAACGAGCTGCGACCGAATTACGGTTGTTCGCCGGCAAATTTCCAGGACGAGCGATAATCACGGGGCAAAGCCGTGCCGGTAACATGCGCGCGCACCATCTCGATGGGCATAATGCCGCCCTTCAAAATACTATCGTGAAAATTCTTCTCCGTCATCTTGCCGGTTTTAACCAGCTCCGCATAGAGCGTCCGCAATTGAATCGCCCCCATCATATAACCAACTTGGTAGAGCGGTGAATAATCGCCATTAAAAGACCGGCGCACTTCACCCGTGGCCGTGTGGCGATCGTGGCCGACCTTCTCTACGAGAAAATCGATGCATTGCTGCGGCGTCCATCGACCAAGATGGAAGTTGAGGGAAAAAATAATCCGCGCGCAACGATGCGTCCGCCAAAAAAGTGCTCCCGCCCGATCTTCCGCGGTTTGGTGAAAGCCGAGATCCCACAGGTGGAATTCCCACCACAGGGCCCACCCCTCAACATAAAAGGGCGTATAATACAGATCTCGGTGCTGATTAAAGCGGTCGGCATACCAGCCTTGGAGATGATGGCCGGGAATGAGTTCATGGAAAACCGTCGCGTGACAAAAATGGGTATTGTTCGCCCGCAGACTATTCAGTTTCTCCGCCTGATCCATGGTGTCAGTGGGGAAAGATACGATAATACGATCCCCTCCTAAAAAGAAGGGATTAGTTTTTTGCCGCTCCGCCGACATCATCGTCATCGTCCAATCATCAATGGCCAAGGGCGGGATGGTCAGCAGATCGCGTTTAATAATAAAATTGGCCGCCTCGTAGGCCATGCCGGCAATTAGCGCCGGTTGTTGGCCGGGCGCGACGGAATCATGTTTCACTTTTTCCAGCGCGGCTTGCCAGTCGTCCCCGAGCCCCATGTCACGAGCAACTTTTTTCCATTCAGCTTCACACCACGCGAATTCTTTTTCGGCCACGGCAATCAATTCGGCTGGCGTGTACGGCATCATCTCATGCTCCAAATCTAAGGCCAAGCCTTCGGCGCCGATCGGGTCGCCGATGATGGGTTCATCTTCACCCGTCTTGGCGCCAACAATTTTTTCGCGCAAAAATTTAGCGTACTCATCTAAGGCGGTGGCCGTTTTCTTGTAAGGCTCGCGATTCCACCAGCTGAACTGCGGGTCATAGCCGTCATAGAATTCATACCAATCTTTCAGTGTCTTGCTTAAATCGCCCAATCGGCTCGCGGCGCGATAAGCTAAAATTTTATTCGGCGGTGAAACCTCCCCCGCTAATTTACGTTGGGCGTCCTCGATCGCTTGGCGAATTTTCCCGAGGGTGGCGGCCGCGGACGCTGACGCGACGTGCTCAAATTCTCGCCGCGTTTCCTGCAGCGCCGCAATGTCATCCGCGAAACCCATAAAGGACGCCATTTCCGTATGCCGTTTTTCCGTACGCGCGATCAGCCCGAGTTCGTAGCGGAGTTGGAGCTGCATGAGCTGCCAGTCAATGCGCCCCTCAGTGCCCAAGGCGGCATACGGCATCGCGTCCAGCGCCGCCTGCCAGCTCTGATAGAATTCCCGCAACCGCCGCAACTGCAGGCTAGAATTCGGCACAGAATAAACTCGGAGCAGAGATTCTCGGTCGATTTTGAAACGCTCCACTAATTCGCGCATTTCACTGGCGATCGGCGGCACGAGAGCATTGAGATCGGGGACGTAAAGCGCGGTGGGACGCTGGGCTTGTTTCGGCTGACCGTGCCGCAAGTCTTCCGCGGGTAACGACGTACTGCCAGCGAACAGGGCCAGAACCGCTAAACGGATAAATAACTTCATGATGGGTATGAGGCAGTTTCTTCCTCTATAAAAAAGCCGCAAGCGTGGAGTGCTTACGGCTGGATGCCAATCGCGGTCTAGTAATTTCCTAGAACTTCAACTCCACGCCCCCAAATAGCCCGAACCCCAGCTGCGGATAACCGTTCACCTCTTCATACTTTTCATTGAAAATATTTTCCAGCCGTACCTTGAGCGTCAGCCGAGTCGCGGCCTGCCACGCGGCATAGATTCTCGCGACCGTGTAATCTTCCGCGTGAATCGTCGCATAGGTGGCCGCATCAATATCTTCACGTTGCGCCTGCCAGGTTAGACCCGTGCCCGCCGTAAACCCGTGACCAAAATCGTGCCAGAGGTCGATCGCGCCGCTGTGCCGCGGACGCCGCAGCAAGCGCGTGCCCTGCCCGAGATCATCGGCCTCGAGATACGTGTACCCCAAGCGCACCTCCGCCACCCCCGGTTGTGCGAATTTTCCGGATAGTTCTCCGCCACGGGTTTGCGCGCGGCCCACATTTCGCACCGTGCCGGGAAAGACGGCGAAATCATAATTAATCAGATTAGTAAATTGGGTATCAAACCAAGTCGCACTTAACACTCCGCGATTATGCCGCAGGAAATAATCAGCTCCGGCATCCCACCCGCGAGCTTCCTCCGGCCGCAACCGCGGGTTACCAACGTAGAACGAGCTTCGCCCAAACAGATCGAGAAAACTTGGGGCCCGAAAAGCGGTGCCATAAGTCGCCCGCAGTTTCCAGCGCGCCTCGGGCGCGAGCCAAGCCAGCGTGGCCCGCCCCGTTGTCGCCCGCCCGAACGCATCATGATCGTCACTCCGGACTCCCGCCGTCAGATAAAAATGCTCCGCGGGAGTCCACTCGTCTTGCACGAACAGCGCCATGAGTTGCTGCCGCTGATTAATATTACCAAAACCTGTGTTCCGCGTATGATTGCTCTCGGCGGTTAAGCCCGCCGTCAGGCGATGCGCCTCCCCCGCCTGCAGCGTGTTTTGCCAATCGAGCACGAGCCGACGATTTTTTACTAAGGTCTCCCTGAGACCGCCGAGCCCACGATCGCTGGCCACGAAGCGTCGGTCTTGGCCGCCGAGCACCGCTTTACTCGTCAGCATCGGGGTCGGGGCATATTCCACAAACACCGTCGCCAACTGCTGGTTTTCGCGATCCTCGTTATCAGGATCGTTGGTGTACCGGTCACCGGGTGAACCGTAGTGGCTCAAAAAACCCCGCACGGTCGCACCGACCGCTAGCTGACGGTTAAGCTGTCGGTCAAGACGCAGAACGTAGGTGGTACTGTTAAAATCATTATTGGGCCGATTATTTTGCGTGCGACCACTCAGTGCCGAAAAATTATAGGCTGACGCCTGATCCCCGCCTTGGGCCTGCACGGCCGCTTGCGCCGTCCCAAAAGCGCCAGCCTCAAACGAGACTCGCCGCGTCGCTATCCCCGCCCCGCGCACCGCGCACAAGGCCAGCACCCCCCCCACCGCTTCGCCGCCATATAAGGTACTTTGTGGACCGTGCACGACCTCGAGGTTATCGCCCGCTCCCATGCTCATGCCGCCCAGCGCGACGGCGTAATCAGTGTTGGGGTCGTTGAAGCGGATGCCATCAATCAAGAAAAGCGTCTGGTTGGAATTAGCCCCGCGCAGAAAAAGGGAAGTCACGCCCCCACCGGCACCCGAGGCGAAAACGGGAGCTCCCGCGATGCCACTGAGCGCTGACGATAAGCTGGTGCGTTGCATCCGCGCCAGCTCGGTCGCGCTCAGCGTGTCGACATAACTGCCGATGGTCGTTAGCTTCGATGGGGTTCGAGTTGCCGTCAGCACATAGATGGGCAAAACTTCTGGAGCGGTTTGGGCCCAGATGGTGCTCGTGAGTAATACGCTAACTAAGGAGAAGCGGCGCCACGCCGGCCCCGAGTGGATTGGGTTCATATCTGCTGCTGCGAAGGCAAGAGCAGATCGACCCGAAGATGAGTTAAGGCTAAACGCGTGATCGCAAATTAAACCTTAACTCGGCTCATGATGATCCACTCCCACCCTTCAATAAGCGTTGAAGGTTTGTCGCCAGCGCGCGAAGCGCGCCAGCGCGGTGAGTTCTGAAGGCAGATGTTCGGACTCCGCATTTCTTACGCACCCCGCCCGCCAAGTTATGATAACTGGGATGGGCCAAGTGCGCATCCTCGCCCCTCGCCTTCACCGGTTGCCCGATTGGCTTTGCTCCTGCCGCTAGCGCAGGATGGGGGTCTGTGATGCGATACCGCAGCGCAACTGTGGCCGGATTTCACGGCCTTCCCTGTTGCTTCAGATTTTTTAAAATAAAGAACGACTGACGCCCACCAGCACCAGCCCAGCGCCCCATCGGCGCAACCTTAAAGGCTGCGCGGTTTTTGTGTTATACTCTGCTTTTTCCATCCGCCCGCGCCCACCACTACGCGGAACGAGCCCATAATCACTGGCTTGCTTTTTCATATCATCGCATCTTGATGTAAAGATACGTCAATTCATGAAGCCCCACCCGCCCACCGCCGCCGAAACCGCCCTGCGCCAGCTCCTCGCGGAACGCATCGCGATCATGGATGGGGCCATGGGCACGACGATCCGCAGTTATCAGCTGAATGAACAAGATGCCCGCGGAGCGCGGTTCAAGGATGCGCCCAAGGATTTGCAGAATAACGGCGATATCTACTCGCTCACGCGGCCCACGGAAATCGGCGACATCCACCGCCGTTTTCTTGAGGCCGGCGCCGATATCATCGAGACCAACACTTTTTCCGCGACGAGCATCGGCCAGAGTGAATTTTTTATTGAGGATCCCCGGGAAAAAGGTGGCCGCAAAGACCCGGCGTTTTATGCCGCGGTGCTCGAAAATAATTTCCTGACTGAATTAGCCCGCGACATTAATTTCACCTCGGCGCGTCTCGCCCGCACTTGGGCTGATCGGGTCGCCAATGCCACCGGTCGACGCCGCTATGTCGCGGGGGCCGTTGGTCCGTTAACCGTCTCGCTTTCAGTTTCGCCGGATGCGGATGACGCCGGTTTCCGGGTGGTTACCTTTGATCAAGTCAAAGCTGACTACCGCCGCCAAGTTCGCGCCCTGATCGCGGGAGGCGTGGATCTCCTCCTCGTTGAAACGATCTTCGATGCGCTGAACGCGAAGGCTGCCCTCGTAGCGATCGCCGAGGTCTTCGCGGAAGATCAACTTCGGCTACCGCTGATGATCTCAGCCGCCGTCGGCCGCGGCGGGGAAACCATGATCTCCGCCCAAACGGTGGAAGCTTTCTGGAATGCGGTTCGCCACGCCCAACCACTCGCCGTTGGCCTTAACTGCTCGCTCGGCCCCGATCTGATGCGGCCCTTTCTCGAAGAATTAGGAACGAAGTCCGATACCTTCATCTCGTGTTACCCCAATGCGGGCATGCCGAATCCACTCGCCGCGACCGGCTTCGATCTCGGCCCGGCTGACATGGCGCGCCAGCTCGGTGAATTTGCCGCGAGTGGCCTGCTCAACATCGCCGGCGGCTGCTGCGGCAACACGCCCGAGCATATTGCGGCGATTGCACAATCGCTGGCGCCCCAACCCGCGCGCCGCGTTAATATTCTCGCCCCCCAGTTCGCCTTATCGGGTTCGTTGCCGTTCACCCCCGCGCCGAATAATTTCATCATGATTGGTGAGCGCACCAACGTCGCCGGCTCACCTAAATTCGCGAAGCTCATCAAGGCGGGCAATTATGAAGAGGCGGTCGCAGTTGCTCGTCAGCAGGTCGATAACGGGGCCAACGTCATCGATATTTGCATGGACGAGGGCCTGATCGATGGCGTCGCCGCGATGAACCGCTACCTGCACTTGCTCGCGAGCGAACCGGAAGTCGCCAAGGTTCCGTTCATGATCGACTCCTCCAAGTGGGAGGTGATCGAGGCCGGCCTGAAATGCCTCCAAGGTAAAGGGATCGTAAACTCCATTTCGCTGAAAGAGGGCGAAGAGAAATTTCTCGACCAGGCACGGACCATTCAGCGCTACGGCGCGGCAGTCGTCATCATGGCCTTCGATGAAAACGGCCAAGCTTCCTCCTATGCGGAAAAAATCCGCATCTGCACGCGCGCCTACCGCCTGCTCGTCGACGCGCTCAATTTCCCGCCGGAAGATATTATTTTTGATCCGAACATCCTGACGGTCGGCACGGGCATCGAGGAGCACAATAATTACGCCGTCGATTTCATTGAAGCGACTCGCTGGATCAAAGCCCACCTGCCTCACGCCAAAGTCAGCGGCGGCTTATCGAATGTTTCCTTTGCCTTCCGCGGCAATAATACTGTGCGCGAGGCCATGCACTCGGCTTTCCTTTACCACGCCATTAAAGCCGGACTGGACATGGCCATCGTCAATCCGTCCATGCTGGAGGTTTACGAAGAGATCGACCCCGTTCTCCTCACGCACGTCGAGGATGTCCTGCTCAATCGCCGGCCCGATGCCACCGAAAGACTGGTCACGCTCGGCGAAGAATTAAAAGCTGCGGCTGCCGGCCCCAATAAAAACCAAGAAGCTAAAGTCGAAAACACTGAGGCCTGGCGCCAAGCGCCGATTGAAGCGCGACTCAGTCATGCCCTCGTGAAGGGCATCGACGCTTTCATTGACGTCGACACCGAAGAGGCCCGCCAGAAATACGGCAAACCCCTGCTGATTATTGAAGGCCCGCTCATGGAGGGCATGCGCGTGGTGGGCGATCTTTTCGGTTCCGGCAAAATGTTTCTCCCGCAGGTAGTCAAAAGCGCCCGAGTAATGAAGAAGGCCGTGGCCTACCTCCAGCCGTTCATGGAGGAAGAGAAAAAACAACTTGGGGCCGCCGGCGGCGTCGCCCGCGCGCAGGGCCGGATCATCATGGCAACGGTCAAGGGCGATGTGCATGACATCGGCAAGAACATCGTCGGCGTGGTCCTCGCCTGCAATAATTATGAGGTCATCGATTTAGGCGTGATGGTGTCCTGCGAAAAAATCCTCACGGCGGCCCAAGAAAAAAATGCTAATGTCATCGGGCTCTCGGGTCTGATCACCCCTTCCCTCGATGAAATGGTCCACGTGGCGAAAGAGATGCAGCGGCTTAATTTCAAACTGCCACTACTCATCGGTGGTGCGACGACTTCCGCGGCGCATACCGCCATCAAAATCGCCCCGCACTATCAAGAGCCCGTCTGTCATGTGCTCGACGCCTCGCGGGTCATTGGGGTCGTCGCCCAACTACTCAATCCGGCACACCAACCGGCTTACCACGCAGATTTGCGCGCGAAGCAAGAACGCCAGCGACGGGATTACGCCGACCGCCAAGGGGCGCGAAAAATGCTCACGCTCACCGAGGCCCGCGCGCGCCGGCAACCCACGGACTGGTCGACCGTCAAGATCGCTGAACCTGAATTCATCGGCGCGCGCATTTATTCATCAGCTGCCGCGCAGCCGCGGGCGGGGGCGATCCAGCCATTAAATCTCAGCCAAATTGTTGAGTTCATTGATTGGGCCCCCTTTTTCTCGGCGTGGGAACTTCACGGCCGCTTTCCCGGAATCCTCAGCGATCCCGTCGTGGGCGAAGAGGCCACGAAGCTCTATGCTGATGCGCAAAAAATGCTCGCGCAAATTGTCGCAGAGCAACGTTACACGGCGCAAGCGGTCCTCGGCTTCTGGCCCGCCAATGCGGTCGGGGATAGCGTGGAAGTTTATGCCGACGAAACGCGCACTAAGATCCTGCATTCTTTTCACTTTCTTCGGCAGCAAAATGAAAAGCCCACCGACCAATACAATCACTGCCTCGGCGATTATATCGCGCCAAAAGACTCGGGCCGACGTGATTATCTGGGCGGCTTCGCGGTCACCGTCGGTCACGGGGTGGAAGCGTTTGCCGCTGAATTTCGCGCTCAGCACGACGACTACCAAGCGATCATGGCTCAAGCGCTCGGCGACCGTCTGGCCGAAGCCCTCGCCGAACTGCTACACAAACGAGCGCGCGATTACTCCGGCTACGGTTTGACGGAGAACCTGAGCATGCCGGATATGATCCGGGAAAAATATCGCGGCATTCGTCCGGCGCCTGGCTACCCCGCGTGTCCTGATCACACCGAAAAAACCACGCTCTTTGAACTCTTGGCCGCGCCCGCCGCCACTGGCATCACCCTCACGGAGTCTTGCGCCATGCTGCCGGCCAGCAGCATCAGCGGATTGTATTTTAATCATCCCAACGCTAAATATTTTGCGGTCGGCAAACTGCCGCGCGATCAGGTGCAAGATTACGCCCGCCGTAAAATGCTAGAAGTCAGCGTGGCTGAAAAGTGGCTAGCCCCCTACCTCGACTACGAGCCCAGCCGTTAAAGCGGCCGCGGAGCCCAAGGGATCAGAGTTTACCCCACCCAGACGCCGCTCAGCGAGGCGCCGCGGCTTACCCCCTTTCCCGAGGAGGGACGCCACCACGGTTGTCCTCCGGCGATCACCGTGCAAATTTCGTCCTCACCACGAATTCAGGGCCCGCTTGAGTCTGACCCAGCAAAATCGTCCCATGAATAATAATGGAAGACTTTACCCGTGGACATGGCGACCAACATTCCGTGGGGGTAACCGGGGAGCGCCGCACTCGTGACTTCGTTGCCGTCACTCTCAATCGCGGCCACCGGAATAGTCTTGATCAGAGGGTGCTCATGCGGGTGGCCGGGGGTCCCCTCGCGCGGGAAAAGCTGAAAACGGTGATTTTGCTGGTCGGAGACAATCAAGTAGCCGGTGCCATTAGGGCGTTGGTAGATGGAAATGCCCTCATGGTCGGAAGCGAAGCCGGTGGTGGCAAAGAGCGCGAGTTCCTGATTGGCAGCAGGTGCCTCGGGATCGGCGGCGTATTTGCGGACGCCGAAAGTTTCATCCGAATAATAGACATAGCCGAGCCCAGCATCGACCGCAATGGCCTCAATTTCCTTGCGACCGGAATAAGCGCCAAATTGGCGAATGAGCGTCATCTGCACGTGCCCAGTCCCATCATCCTCGAGCCGGTATTGGCTGAGGTAACCCTCGGCGGGTCCGGACTTGCCGCCCACGAAGACAAATTGAGCGCCGTCGCGCGCACGCTTATAGAGCGCCACACCCATCGGGGCGCGCAGGGGATCACCATTGAACACCATGAGATTGCCCTGATCCACGGGAACCAGTTCCGGCAGACGGAAAATGCGCAGCCGGTACAATTCACGCTCGGTCGTGACGGCGATGTCGACTGGTTTGCCATCGAGCATGAGCCCATAGGCCACGTCGACATTATTGGGACGCTTGAGCCCGCCGGCGCGGTGGACGATCTTACCAGCCAAGTCGTAGGCGTAGAGGGCGCCGTCGGTGTCCTTGTCGGTGCCAATGACGAGGGTCCGAGCGCGATCGGCCGGGATCCAGAGCGCCGGATCATCGGTGTCGTGTTTGGTGGGCTCAGTGACGACGCGCGGCTGCACAGCCGATGCGCGGTAGCCCGCCAGGCCGGCGGCGGCCGGCGATTGGGCGAGGACGCAAGCGGCTTTCACGGCGTCGTCAAAGGCGGCATCGTCCGCATCATCCCATTTCACTTTATCGCGGAAAAAATCGGCCCAGCGGAATTCCTGAAAAAATACGCCCTTCTGCTCGGCGAAGCCGCGCGCCTCCATCACTCCCCAGGCGAGGCTGCGCCAAGGGTCGCGCTCCATGACTAGTAGACTCGCGGGCAGCGCGTCCGGCGGCAGGGCGCGGCCATGGGCGTTCTTCAGATAGGTGTAATTATTCACCTCCATCCGCGCCCAGAAGGTGGCCGCGTCGAGGTCCGACCAGTTGGCGAGGATATGACCATAGGCAGTCTTGTCGGGGGCGCTGGACTCGATCAATGACCGCAGGGTGTGGTGGCCGTCGGTCATATACGGCACGCCGCCGGGGCCGATGACAACCGGCACATCCTTTTTCGTTAGGTAAACGGTCACCGCGGCGGGCGACATGGCGTTGATCTTGGCCGCCTTGTAAACTACTTCGCGCCAGCCATGGGAAAATTGCGTCGGATGAAGTTTCTGGGCATCGAGCGCATAAGCAGCGCCGGCCGGCAGGTCCGGGCGGAACGGCGGGTGGGTTTCAGCCGCCGAGGTCGTCAGAACGAGGAGACTTAGAAAAAGAAAGAGGCGCATGGCGTTTTAGCTATAATTTTAAACTGAGGAATTTCCCATCCGTGATCCTTAAGAACATAAAAAATCCAGCGCATTATTCGGTGCGGGTTGTAGTACTAATTTTTTCGCTGCGCGCAGGTTAGTCGGCTTCGAAAATTACCGAGAGATTGAAAAGGCGGGGCCAAGGCGAGGCGGGCACCCCTGCCCGCCTCGCCTTGGCTACTAACCCAAACCAAATGGATTTACAGCTTCCAGCGCACGCCCAGATTCAAGGTGACGTCGTATTCCTCGAACTGGACAAACCGGCGACCCTGACCGTTGCTGCTGTTGAAATACACGCGGAAGGGCTGGTTGGTGAGGTTGATCATCTCGCCGTAGATCTCCCAGTTCTTTTTGAAGCGATAGCTGGCGGAAAGATCGAGCTGGTAGAAATCATCGATGTAGCGGTCATCGTCGATGTTGGCGCCGATGGGCTCATCCTCGCGGAGGTGGGCATCGCGCCAGTTCAGGGCCAGGCGGGCGAAGAATTTATTCTTCTCGTAAGTGAGCGCCACGTTGCCCGTCAGGTCGCTCTGGCCGATGAAAGCCAGTTTTTCGCCGGGACGAGTCGGGTATTCTGCAGAGCTATCTGCGAAGGTCAGGTTGGCCATGAAAGCAAGGCCGTCGAACGGCGCGGGTAACATGCGCAACTGCTGCTGGTAGGCGAGCTCGAGGCCCGAGACCTTGCCCTTACTGCCGTTGGCGAAGGTGACGAGGTTGTAGGTCGGGAAAGCGGCGTCGCCACCGAGGACGGTGTAGGCGTAGCTGAAATTCTCGATGTCCTTTTGGAAGACCGCGGCCGAGACCACCCCGAGCGAAGGCAGGTAATATTCGAGCGAGGCATCCCAGCTCCTAGCCTCGAGGGCCTTGAGGTTGGGATTGCCGGCCGTGACGGTGGTGCTGACATCATCGACGTTCCGAAAAATGGCTGATTCCGCGAAGGACGGGCGGCGAATTGACCCTGAATAGGACACGCGGGCGACAAGATTCCTGGAGAAATCATGGCGCAGATGCACCCCGGGCAGCAGATGGTTGTAGTCGCGAGTCGCCGACGTGGCGGTGATGACCGCGCCGCGGAGCCCATTACCCTTGGTCTCGAAGTCCGTGCGCTCGACGCGCGCGCCGGCCATCATGTTGGTCTTGCCCCAAGTGGCGCTGGTCATGATGTAGCCCGCGAGGACATCCTCCGTGGAATTCCAATCCTCCAGCAGGCTGTCGGCGACCTGCAGGGTCGGCGTGAAGGCGCTGAAATTGCCGTAGAAATCGCGGAGCACAGAGTCGTGATTGATCCGGGGAAGCTTCAGCCCGTAGCGGTAGGCAGGATTAAGCGGGCCAGCCAGCGCAGCGAAGGTGAAGGTGGCGGGAGCAGCAAAGCGTGTGGAGTCCACGCGGCTTTCCTTCTCCTTGGTCCGGATAACGGCGCCGGCCTTGATATAGGCCTGGCTGGCGTTCTCGAGGTCATAGCGGGCGCTCAAAGCGAAGCTGCTTTCCGTGTCCGTGCCTTTCTCGACGTTGAGTTGGATGCGATCGACCGTGGTGTAGTTGGCCGGATCGGTGATGCTGGCGCCGGCGGTCTGCTCAATGCTGACATCATAAAGGCTGTTGAAAGTGTAACGCAGGCCGGTGTCGGCCGTGGCGCGGCGGAGACGGACGGTCAGCTCGCCGGGGCGGCGCTCGATGCCCTCGGACCAGGCCGTCTTGGCGTCAAAGGTCCAAGCTCCGACCCGTTTTTCGAACCCGGCACTCAGGGCCCGCAGCTCCTGATCCTTCTCGCGAATGCGGATGTCGCGGCGCGGACGGCTGAGGCTGGCCACCGTCAGCGAGTTGGCGCTGATCGCCGTGACGGTGCCGCGCTCGAACGGGAGGTTGAGCAAGTGCCGGTCCTCGGTGTCGGTGAAACGGTTATAGGCGCCGTTGACATAGAATTTGGTGAAGCTGTCCGGGCGGTATTCGATCGCACCGCTCGCGCCATAACGCTCGCGGGTGATGACGTAATCACGGAAGGCTAGGTTGTTGAGCGCATAGAACGAAGGGCCGCCTACCCCATTTGAACGCAGGCTGTATCCATCCTCCTCGTAATTATGCGAGCCGAAGTTGCGCTCCTGCCAGGTGACGGAGCCGAGCACGCCGAGTTTGCCGTCCATGAGGATGTCGGAGAGCGTAGCGTTGCCCTTGAGGCCGAAATCCTCCGTGAGGCGCGTGTAGATCGTCTGGGCGCTGAGGTTCACATTGCGCCCCGTGCTGTCGAAGGCGCTTTTCGTGCGGATGTTCACGTTGCCGCCGAGCCCCTCGGCCTCCATGTCAGGCGTTGGCACCTTAGTGACCTCGAGCGAGGCGAGCGAATCAGAAGGAACGAGATCAAGGGCGATAGCGCGATCGCCCAGCTCGGGGCTGGCGAGTGAACTGCCGTTCAGCGTGACTCCGGTGTAAATGTAGTTGAGACCGCGCAGATTGATGAAGCGACCCTCGCCTTGATCGCGGTAGAGCGAGACGCCGGGCAGGCGCTGGAGCGACTCAGCGGCATTCTGGTCGGGAAAGCGACCGATCTCGTCGGCCGCGACAATATTGGTCAAGGTGCTCGCGGCACGCTGCTGATTTATTGCCCGCGCCGAGCCGACGGCACTACCGGTGATAATAAATTTGTCCAAGCGGATTGCCTCAACGGCGAACAGTGCG
This sequence comes from uncultured Verrucomicrobiota bacterium, assembly GCA_903906135.1. GTDB lineage: Bacteria > Verrucomicrobiota > Verrucomicrobiia > Opitutales > Opitutaceae > Lacunisphaera. Next base: position 15,807 of record CAIVJE010000049.1, read on the forward strand.
TCGCTCCGAGCGATCGCCCCGGGCATAATCTGCACTGATTGCGTGCGCTCCGCGTAACCGAGGTAGCTGAACACAATCGTCTGGGCTCCGACTGGCACGGCGCTAAGCACATAATTGCCAGTGGCACTGGTGTAAGTTTCCAAATCAGTTCCCTGAATAGTCACGCGAGTGCCGGCCAATGATAACTGCGTAGCGGCATCAGCCACGTGACCTGTAAGACCGCCCGTGATTTGGCCGCACAAGGCTACCGCCGTGGTCGCAGCCAAGATATAAATCGCGCGAAATGCGCGAGCGCTAGAATCAAATAATTTGAATAGTGAAGACATAGGTTTAGGTTTAGTCTGGAGACGCGTGTCTTTGAAAATCAGCACGTCAACGACCGAACCATGCCGTCACTAAATCGTTACTGGAGCGTCACCTATTTGTGATATAATCCCCGCCCGCGCAGATGCCGGCTACTTAAGTCCACTCTCGATCATACTGGGGTGAGCTTGATCTCATCACCACCAATGAGTAATTTTATGCTCCATAAAATCTTTTATACAAAATTTAATTCTTGATGAGCGCCGCGTTGATTAGTCTGACGACAAAAGCTGGCTGCAAGGACAAGAAATTCTGGCGAATCGCTCGCTGGAGCTTGGCCGCGCTTTTTCTGCTGCTGCCGTTATTGGCGATGCAATTCACGACCGAGGTTGTTTGGGATTTTGCTGATTTTATGATCTTTGGCGCCCTGTTGGCGGGCGCTGGTGGGGTCTACGAGCTAGCCATGCGAGTGTCCGACCATCGAGCCTATCGAGCCGCCATCGCTGTGGCGCTGGTAGCGGCCTTTATCCTCATTTGGGTAAATCTCGCGGTGGGAATTATCGGGGATGAAAACAATCCCGCTAATCTCATGTATGTTGGCGTACTCGCAGTGGGGATTATCGGAGCCATTATAACGCGCGGCCAACCACGCGGCATGGCTCGCACGTTATCGGTGATGGCCTTCGCGCAGGCCTTGGTCCCCGTAATCGCCCTGCTATTTCTAAAGATTGCGCCAATCTCGGGACCGGCGGGGCTGATCATCTTAGTCTTAAATATCGGCTTCATCATACTGTTTGTCGGCTCAGCCTTACTGTTTCGCCGCGCCAGCGGCCCGCGACGGCCCGCTGAACCTGCTCCAGAAAATATTAATTGGTGACGGCGACCATCTACCCTTCCAGCCGCCCAGCGACCTGCTAGAAGAAATGACATGAAACGCTCGCTTTAAGCTTTAGCACCGGCCCAGCATTGATGGGCCATGCAGAGCCCTCGGCTGCGCCTATTTGTCCATGCCCAGCGCTCAATCATTCGCTCATTTTTTATGATTCAACTCCCCCGCTATCTTCCGCTTGCCTTGACAATAAGTTTCCTGACCGCCCTGCCTGCTAGCCACGCGAGCTCGCTCGCTGGCACAACGGCGACCCGTCTGCCCACGAGCCACAGCGTGCTGGAACTAGCGCCCGCCGCCGGTAATGCTCGGAACAGTGAAGGCGCCTTTATTACCTTAAAAGACGGCCGCCTGTTATTGATTTATAGTCATTTCGTCGGAGATGCCTTTGATGATCACGCGAAGGCCGTGCTGGCCATGCGCACCTCGTCAGACGACGGTGAAACCTGGAGCGCCGACAGGATCCTCTCCACGCCAGGTGAGACCAAGGCCATGAATGTGATGAGCGTCTCCCTGCTGCGTTTGGGTAACGGTGATCTTGGTCTGTTCTATGCCTTACGTACCAGCTGGCACGACCTACGCTCGCGGCTGCGTCGCTCTGCGGACGAAGGACTCACGTGGTCGGATCCCGTCGAGTGCATGCCGGCCTCCGAATACTACGTGATGAACAATGACCGCGTCATCCGCCTGAGCTCGGGGCGATTGCTCATTCCCGTGGCGCTGCATCGCAAGCTCAACGATGCGAACGAACCAGAGGCGCTCGACTGGCGAGGCATTGCCTCCTTTTTTCTCTCTGACGATGATGGGCGCACGTGGCGCGAGGCGGCGCAAACATGCAGCCTCCCCAGCCCTCACACGACTACCGGTTTACAAGAACCGGGAGTGGTCGAAATGCCGAATGGCGTACTTTGGGGCTACGCCCGCACCGACCTTGGCCGCCAATATGAATTTTTCTCCCATGACGGTGGCAACACTTGGACGGTACCCCAACCCTCCCGCTTTAGCTCGCCCGTCTCACCGCTTTCAATCAAGCGGCTACCCGATTCGAAGCTGCTGCTGGCCATTTGGAATCCGATTCCGAACTATCAAACTCGGCCATTAGCCCAACCCGGTGGCGACCGCACGCCCCTCGTTGGGGCCATTGGTGACGGCACCACCGACGCCAGCTGGGGCCCAGCCTTTCTCGTCGATCAGAATGAGGTCACCCAAGAAGGCTATTGCTACACCGCCATCCATTTCACCCCCAAGTCCGTGCTCCTGGCTTATTGCGCCGGTGGCCAAGGCGACCGCCACCGATTGAGCCGTCTGCGCGTCCGCAAGATCGATCTCGCCGCCTTCAAATCGGTCCTCCCAGCGGGGCGGTGACTGCAGCCGGGATCGATTGAAAGGTTAACGCCGCTCCCGGTGGGCGAAAAGCCGCTCTGATGGAGGGCGATACTTTGCCCCATAAATTTTGCCGCGCGAAGCAGGAAGCCGCGCGGCGTTAACGCTCGGCGGCTCCACCCGCTTTGACCAGCGGCTCTGGATTCACGGCCAACAGCTCAACCTCAAAAATCAATCCTGATACTGGCGGGATAGTCCCTGAGCGCATGCCACCATAACCGAGACTCGGTGGAATAAAAAAAATCGCCCGACCGCCCGGTTTGAGCGCGGGCATCGCGGCGGCCCACCCCGTGATCAACCGGTTAACAGTAAAATCTGAGGGCTTCCCGCGCTGGTGGGAGTCATCAAAAATTTTACCGTCCTTGAGCCGGCCAATATAATGCACGCGAACGCGATCGGCCAGCGTGGGGGCCGCTCCCTCGCCGGGCGTAATTATTTTAATCCCTAGCCCACTCGAACGCCACACGATCTCCGCCGCTTGCGCGCTCTCCCCAAAAAGTTCTACCCGCCGAAGAGCCGCCTCATCAACGACGGGAACCACCGGGGCCACCGGCGGAGTGGGCCCGCAGCCCAGTAAAATTAACGCGGTCCCCACCAGTAGCCCTTGGCGTAACAGTTGCATTTCTCAAGCTGCCACGAGCCGCTCCCTCGAGCAAGCCCCGAGGTATTTACGGATGCGCCTCACTCTTCATTTTCACGGAAGCGAATTTTTTTAATAACTCAGGAAATGCTGCGCGGATCGGTGAAGCCGCCAAAAATTCCTCCGCCGCGGCTTTGGCCCCCCGGGCGCGTAAGCCAGCATAAACATGCAACTCAAACTGCAGCTGCAACTGATTGGCCTCGGTCGATAAACCGAAGGCGGTGAGCAAAAAAAGCAGCGCCTCCATGGTGGAATATTTCCCTTCCTGCTGGTGCTCCCGCAAGCCGTAGCGACTGGGTCCGGTCATAGGCAAGCGCACCAACCGACCCCAAGTAGCCGTCACCAAAGACATGCGCGCCGCCTCGCGCCAGCTGCCATCCAGCAACAACACTTGCACCTCGGCCGGGGGAACGTCCGTGGGCAGCGGCTCGCCGCGCGGATGCAAAATCCACAGCGTACGCCCCGGCATCGCGATCGTGTCTGGCGCCGGCGGTGTTTCGCTGCGGAAGAGATGGTGCCGGGAAGCAGGAATCAACCGATTGATGAGCCGCCCCGTGCTCGAAGGCCGCCAATATTCGCGCTGGTGAATGAGCACGTCGATCTGCAGCGGACAGGTAACCCCGTGATCCACTTCGCAAATGCACCAACGCGGCGCGAGACGACACCGCTCACAACGCCGCGTGCCTGCTAATACAACGCTTCGAGCCATAGCCTCCATGAGGCCGCGCGTTGGGCGCGAGGTCAACTCTCGGAGCAAGTCGCGCCGTAATTCAAGCTATGACGAACAGAGTTGGCGGCCTGAGAATCGCTATGCTTCAATTACCGGTGCAGGAAAAATTCTGCGCCGCTTCGGCCCCAGC
>CAIVJE010000050.1 GCA_903906135.1 uncultured Verrucomicrobiota bacterium
ACACACTGAAACCCAAGATGTGATGATCTCGCCCGGTGCCTTGGCCCATCGGCGTGCGACCGAACTCGCCGCCCCACAACATCAGGGTGTCATCCAACATGCCGCGTTGTTTCAAATCTTTGATGAGTGCCGCGGTCGCTTGATCTACATCTTTAGCGGCGGTCTTCATGCCGGGCTCAAGGTCGCTGTGGTGGTCCCACGCTCGGTGGTAAAGCTGGATCATGCGCACGCCGCGCTCAGCGAGTCGGCGCGCGAGCAAGCAGTTCGAGGCGAAACTGCCATCGCCGGGTTCCTTGATGCCGTAAAGATCGAGCATCGCGGCCGGTTCATTTTTGAAATCGGTGAGTTCGGGGACACTGCTCTGCATTTTAAAGGCGAGCTCGTATTGCGCGATGCGCGTCGCGATTTCCGGATCATGCGTCTTCTCCGCGAGCAAGTTATTCATCTGGCGGATTTCATCGATGACTTGGCGTTGGGTGCTTTGACACACGCCGTCGGGATTGCCGACATAGTGAACCGCGTCGCCGCGGGCTTGAAATTGAATGCCTTGAAAGCGGCTAGGGAGGATGCCGCTGGACCATTGGCGGGCGGAGATGGGCTGCAGCCCATATTTACCCTGTGAGTTAAGGACAATAAAGCCGGGCAGATCCTGGGTTTCTGCGCCGAGCCCATAGAGTAACCAAGAGCCCATGCTTGGTCGGCCTTTGATAATTGATCCGGTATTCATGAACGCATGCGCGGTGTCATGATTGATCTGCTCCGTCTGCATCGACCGAATCACGCAGAGATCGTCCGCGACGCTCGCGATATGGGGAAAAAGATCACTGATCTCAATGCCGGCGCGACCGCGGCGCTGGAAATTTGTGAATGGGCCTCGCGCCTTGAGTACCGAATTTTGGAGCTGAGCAATTTGCTGGCCTTGCGTGAACGAGGGGGGGAACAGTTGGCCGTCGAGCGCTTTGAGTTGAGGCTTCCAGTCGAAAGTTTCGAACTGCGAGGGTCCGCCAGCCATGCAAAGATAAATCACGCGTTTGGCGCGAACGGGCAGATGGGCTTCCCGTAAGTGGCCGCTCCAACCGGGCGGTAAGGCGGAGGGAGCTAAGGCCCCGCCGGTGGCCGCGGTGAGTTTATTTTGCAGCAGGGCGAGAGCGATGCCGCCGAGGCCGTAAGCACTTTGCGTGAGAAAGGTGCGCCGATTAACGCTGAGCGCGTGTTGGATGGGGTCGAAGGGGGGCATGGGCAGAGTCAGTAGCGGGTGATGACTTCCTGAGAGTTAAGGAGCACGCGGGCGACGGTCGTCCAGGCGGCGAGCTCGGCAGGGTCGCCGATGCTCGGCGGGGCCAAGCCAATGTGCAGAAGTTTCTCCGCTTCGGCGGGCGCGGCCTGGTAGGTGGCCCGCTGCGTGCTAAGGAATTTTTTCAGAGATTTTAACTCCGCTGATTTTGGTGGGCGCGCGAGGGCGGATTGAAAGGCGAGACGTAAACGCGTGGTGTCATTTTTACCGCCCTCGGCAAGAATCCGCGCGGCAAAGAGTCGCGCTGATTCGACGAAGGTGGGATCGTTGAGCAGCGTCAGGGCTTGTTGCGGCGTGTTGCTCATGGTTCGTTGGGCGGCACACTCATCGCGGGCCGGCGCATCAAAATTCGCGAGCATCGGATGCAGGAAAGTCCGCTGCCAATGGGAGTAAACCCCGCGCCGCCACTGAGCGTCGGCCTCGCTCACCAGATAGTCACGGTCGGGAAATTGGATTGCGGTGTAATAACCGGCGGGCTGGTACGGCTTGGCACTCGGGCCACCGAGGTCGCGCAAATCAAGTGATCCCGCAATGAAGAGCGCGTTGTCCCGGACGAATTCCGCTTCAAGCCGACGCGGATTCTGCGCAGAAAGCAGACGATTAGCTGGGTCCGTTTCCCGCAGTTCAGGGCGGAATGCACTGCTTTGCCGATAGGTCGCGCTCGTGACAATGAGGCGAATGAGGTGACGCAAATCCCAGCCGCCGTCGCGAAACTCGCTCGCGAGCCAATCGAGCAGTTCGGGGTGGGAGGGGAGTTCACCTTGCGAGCCAAGGTCATCGACGGCGGCGCTTAGGCCGGTGCCAAAATACATGGCCCAGAGTCGATTGGTTACGGCGCGCGCCGTGATGGGGTTATCTGGCGAGACGATCCACTGCGCTAGGTCGAGGCGAGTTAGGCGCTGCGTGGCGCTGCTCTCGCGCCGGCCGGGTAGAAAGCTGGGGGTGGCGGGCAGCACCACGGGACCGGATTCATCCTGCCAGTTGCCGCGGGGTAAGACGCGCACGGTCAGCGGGGTGACGGCCTCGGTCACCATGGTCATGGCCTTGCCGCCGCGGAGCTCGTTTAATTTTGCACTGGTCTGGTGATAACCGGAAAAAGCAACGGGATCAGTCGCGGTACTCATCAGCCAGGTATCGATTAAAAGATTTTCCTGTGCCGGATTGCGCGTCGTGGCTGACAACGCGGCTAAGGTAACCGGAGAAGCTACTTCCAGCGGCTGGGGGGCCCCGAGGTGGCTCGTGGTGAGTCGTAAGGTTGGCAATTCTTCGCCGGCGAGGGTGAGCAGCAGTGATTCTCCTGACGCTAGCGCGAGCGGTTCGGCCAGCAGCCAAACTCCCGTCAGGGTTTCTGTTTTGGCGGGAGTGGGTAATCTCCAGCCGGCCGCGATGCCGTGAAATTCTGTGCCGTTAATAAAGCGCGGCATTTTAGCCGAGGCATCCGCAAATACTATTTTAAGGTTACGGATTTTACCTTGAGCATCTTGTAAACTAGCACTGACGGTGAGGGGAGCGACGGGGTATCTCCACACGGGATTCTCGATCGGGACAACTGCCGAGAGGACTTCGATTTTGATCGCGGTCACTCGTCCCTGGTCGGGGCGGAAGGTGAGCCGGAGACTTTCGCGAAACTCGAGGGGTTTTTCTAAGCGTAGCGTCCCATCGGGTTCGATCTTCAGCGGATGGGCGGGGATTACCTTGTCGCGCAGGCGAAATTCAGCGGTCGCATTTTTGACGGGCTCCCAACCGCTGGGCACGCGATTGAGATAGGTGCGAGTTTCATCGATCCACGTTGCGTAGCGCGCCGCGTCGGTGGGTTCCACTGCGCGCTGTCGCATCGTCGTGATTAACGCGGTGAGCTCGGCCTCGGTGCGTTTATGGCGGACGGCAAGATAAGGGCTAGCAACTTCTATTTCTGGCGGGAAAGGAAAGTCGTTGGTGAAACCTTTAAGTTCAGGATTACGCGTATAATCATAATCATTATAGACGCCCCATTGTTTAATATCGGCGAAAAATGACTGTAGCTCATAAAAGTCGCGGGTTTTGATCGGATCAAATTTGTGGTCGTGGCACTCAGCGCAGCCGAAGGTGCTCCCAAGCCAAGCCGTCGAGACGGCCCGCACGCGTTCGGCGCCATACTTTGCGATATATTCAGCGGACTGCGCGCCGCCTTCGCGCGTCATCATGTTCAATCGATTATAACCCGTGGCAACGCGTTGTTCGGTGGTTGGGTTGGGTAACAAATCGCCGGCGAGCTGCTCAATCGTGAATGCGTCAAAGCGTTTGTTGGCGTTGAAGGCGTTGATCACATAGTCGCGATAGGGGAAAATGCGTTGATTTTGATCGCCGTGAAAACCAACTGTGTCGCTGAAGCGGACCACATCGAGCCACCACACGGCGAGTCGTTCACCGTGGTGCGGTGAAGCGAGGAGCCGGTCGACTTGTTTTTCGTACGCGTTGCGGGAGTAATCCGCGAGAAAGGCGGCGGTTTCCGCTGGGGTGGGGGGTAAGCCTGTTAGATCGAGGGAGAGCCGGCGCAGCAGTTGAGCTTGATCGGCTTCGGGCGCTGGGGCGATTTTTTTGGCCGCCAGTGGTATGCGAATAAAGGCATCGATCGGGTTTAGTTTCTTTTTGCCGGGAACCGACGGGCGAGTCAGCGGCGCATAAGCCCAGTGCGGTTCATAAACCGCACCCTCCGCCACCCACCGGCGGAAAAGTTCTTTTTGCTCAAGCGTGAGTTGCTTGTGCATTTCAAGCGGCGGCATGGGATCAGCCACGTCCATGATGCGTTGGATGATTTCGCTGTCATCGGGTTGGCCTGGCACGATGGGGAGTAAGTCGTGCTTGGTGGGCTGGAGCGCATCCTCGCGACGATCTAGGCGCAGACCCGCCTTACGGCTCTTAGCGTCAAAACCATGACAGTGAAAACACGTGTCCGACATAATCGGACGAATATCGCGATTAAACTGCACTCGCGGCGGATTGCTCGCGGCGCTGGCAACGGAAATTAATAAAGCCAGAACGAACGAATGGATGCAGAGCAGGGCAGGGCGAATCATGGATCTTTAGCAGTGATATCTAATAATAACTCTTAGTCAGACGATCTCATGCCGAGGCGTGAGCGGCAGCCTAAAAATAATGGGACTTCGGGGTGACCGCAGAACGGTCGAGGCAACATCTTAACGGGGGTTAACGGAGAGAGGTGCTGACGATAATTTTTAGCCAGCATCAAGCGATGACGAGAAGCTAAATCACGAGAGAGCGGCAAAAGATTTTGCCGCTGCCTTCCGTAATGAAATTTCTTTTTTAAGCGACGCAGCGGCCGTCGTCAGCTGACCGTACTCGGCTTACGGTTGCGAGCCGATCTTGCGCACCGGTTGGCCGGCTGCTGCCCAAGCTTTAAAGCCACCGGCATTAGCAACCTTGAAGCCTTTTTCGGCGAGGGCTTTGGCGACGATCCCTGAGCGATTCCCCGAGCGACAGTAGAGTATGATTTGCCGTTCCTTGTTTTTTTCGAGGAAGGGTTTCCAATTGGTTTGCGCGCCATCGAAATCACTTTTGGCAAGCAAGGTGGCGGCTGCGACGACACCAGTCTCGGCCCATTCGGCGGGCTCACGGACATCCACCAGCACCGCCTTGCCCTCAGCGATGAGCGCGGCTGCTGCGCTTGGTTCAATTTTTGAAATCTCCGCAGCAAAGCTAAGGCCAGTGGAGATAAGGAGCGCGGCGAAGAGTCGATTTATTTTCATGGAGAAAGGACCTTCACACTACCTGCAGTCTTGCCCGGCCGTCCAGCGCAGATCAAATCGGAAGACATCCGGCGAGCTTAGTGGATAATTTCCAGCCTTAAATGTAACAACTATAAGCATTTAAAGAAAAAGGCCAACGAGTATAAGTCGTTGGCCTAAAATGGCTGCCCGGGCTGGGATCGAACCAGCGACCAAGTGATTAACAGTCACCTGCTCTACCACTGAGCTACCAGGCAATTTAACTGAAGAATGGCCAAAAAGATAGGAGCTGGCGACCTTGTCAATCTCTCTCTCCTGTAAAAATGGCTGTTTTTACGAGGGGGAGAAAAGTTTTGGTTGCATCTCTGCCCAGCGCTTTGTCAACTCTGCACCCTTTTCCATTACGCCTGCCTCCAATTCCGGAGTCACAGGGGGAACGAAACTATGAAAACATACCAACTTACCGTCACGCCCCGCGAGGGCACAGGTCGCAGTGCTTCCCGTCGTTTACGTAAAGCCGAGAAAATCCCAGCGATTCTCTATGGCAAGCATACGAAGGCACAGAATCTGGCCGTTAATGCGCCGGAATTCATCAAATTGCGCAAGGCGATCTCGGGCCGCTCCGCTCTCATTGAGCTTAAGCGCGATGTCGGAGCTTCTGCGCTCGCATTTTTACAGGAAATTCAACGCGATCCCATTACGGATAAATATCTCCATCTTGACCTTCAGGAAGTGAAGGAAAACGAGAAGATGATTATCAATGTTGCCATTCTCGTCGTCGGCGAAGCTTACGGCGTTAAGACCGAGGGTGGTATTCTCGAGACCGCCGCCCATCGCTTGCGCATCCGCTGCTTGCCGAAGGATCTGCCTGATTTCATCGAAGTTAATATTACTGACCTCAAGGTCGGCGGAGCGATTCACGTCAGCGAACTCAGCCCGATCGCGGGCGTTGAGTACCTCGATGATAAAAATCAAACCGTCGTGCTTTGCGTCGAGCCACCAGCCGAAGAAGTTGCTGCGGCGGTCGCGGCCCCGGTCGAGGGCGCCGTCGCTGCCGATGGTACCGCTACTCCTGCCGCCGGCGATGCTGCGGCCAAGCCGGGCGACGCGAAAGCGGGCGCTCCGGCCGCCAAGGGCGACGCGAAAGCGGGTGCTCCGGCGGCCAAGGGCGACGCGAAAGCGGGCGCTCCGGCCAAGAAGTAATTTTAGTTCACGGTCGGCCCGTTCGCGGGCCGGCCGTTTTGCACGCTGTTCTTTGAGTCATGTCTATCACACTGATCGCTGGTCTGGGCAATCCTGGGCGCGAATATGTCGGCACCCGTCACAACCTCGGTTTTACCGTAGTTGAGGCGTTAGCTGCCGCCGAAGGTCTCAAGTGGAAAACTGAATCCCGCTTCGAGATCGAAATCGCTCGTTGGGACGCTCGGCCTGGGGTCACTCGCTTGTTGGTAAAACCACAAACCTTTA
>CAIVJE010000051.1 GCA_903906135.1 uncultured Verrucomicrobiota bacterium
CCGTGCCGTGTGTAGCTTAGGGTAGCGCATGCTCGCTTTGCAGGGCAGGCACCGCGACCGCTAAAACGATTAAACAACGCCACGCTTGCGGCCGCTCGCGGAATCGTTACGCCTTGGCCCCATGGAATTCGGCTGGTGGCAAAAAGACGAAGAAGGCAAAAAACACCAAGTGTGTGTTGATATCTTCGGCAAAAATATAACGTGGACCAAAAAATATGGTCACAACTCCTCATGGGATCCCTTCAACCCTAATGATGGAGACTGGGATAAATTAATCAGCGAAGCCGAACGACGCGTGCCCCGCCGCCTCTTTTCGCAGAAGCAATTTGAATTCATTCTGAGCCAGCGGCCGCGCTGATGCCAGCTGAGGGTTCTATCAAGGCCGAAGAGGCGAGTAGCTTACGAGCTTAGCCATGGCGGCGTAAGCACGCCTGCTTAGAGCCAACGCTTGGCTTGGGGCCAAAGATAGATGAACGCCGGCGCTAGCTCCTGCGGCCGCGTAGCATGCCAACGGTCTATTGCTTCCACGGTGAACCAAGCTCCACCCTCAATTTCATCGGCCTGCAGGATGAAGGGCCCCTCTGCTTCCACCCGGTAGACCCAGACGAATTCCTGCCCCGTTTCCTCCCGTGCTCCAATTTTGAATAATGGTCTCGGCGGCTGATCGGGCCGGCAGCCTAGTTCCTCCGCCAATTCACGCTGCGCCGTGCCATCATAGTCCTCGCCAGCCCCAACATGACCAGCCGCAGAAGAATCCCATAGCCCAGGAAACAAATCCTTCTGAAGCGATCGTTGCTGCAAAAACACCTGGCCGGAACGATTGACCACCAGCAAATGGACCGCACGGTGTCGCAGCCCGCGCCGGTGCACTTCGCGACGGGTCAACTGCCCCGTCACACGGTCTTGCTCGTCCACCACATCGAATAGTTCATCCAAATTTTGACCCATGAATTAGCTTTGTCATTCGTGTTCATTCGTGTCCATTCGTCGTTTTCCTATTTCCCATGGCCAAAATCGAAGTCAATCAAGTCGCTGAAATTCTCAAGAAACATAAAATCGACCCCGCGTTGCTGCGGGAGATCGTGGATGAGCTTAATTTTGTCACGCAGCCTAATGCGGATGATGATATCAAGCCGCCCGCCCCGAAAAAACAGTTCGTTGTTCTGTTATCGGACCCCGAGGGGAAACTGCCAAAGCAGGACCTCACCGGATGGGTAGTCCAAATCCCCGAAGACGCTAGCCCCTACTCCACGACTGACCGCATTTTCAAAGGCGCCTACGATTTTAACGCCTCGAAACGGGGCCGACTGTTGCCCGTAAAATCTATCGGCGAAGCGCTCGAGAGCGGGAGCGCCAAATATTTCCGTGAATCTGAGCTGTGGGTAAAAACTAAACTGCCCGTCGCCGTTGTCGTCACCGACAACATCCTCCCGAAGGATGAATTTAAAATGGAGAAAGTCGACCGACGCCGGAGAAACGATAGCGAAGGTTAACGCACTCCCGCGGCCAGCGCGGGGAGACCGCGCGCCTGCAGCGCCGCCGCCACTGCCTTGAGGTCAAGCGCCGCGCCCACTTTTATCCCATGGCGCGCATACCAGCCTTGATTCATCTCGAGGCAGTATTGAATGGCGTGACTGCGCGATGATACGGGCTTCTCATCCAGCGGGTACATCGGGTAAATTTCTTTAAGTTTACCGGTGCCGTCGATGTAGCCGATGTCGAGGGGCAGAATCGTGTTGCGCATCCAAAAACCCATCTGCTGGGGCGTCGTAAAGACAAAGAGCATGCCCTCATCGGCCCCCATCGTCTGACGAAACATCAGCCCGTGCTGCAGCTCAGCGGGCAACGCCGCAATCTGCATCGCCACGAGGCGGTCACCGATCTTGATCGAAAAGCGATCGGCGACCGTTTTGCCCCCGCGCGCCTGCTCCGGCGGCGTGTCAGCCCAGGTGGTCAACACCATAACTGCGGCCAGCGGGAGAGAAGAAAATAAGCGCGAGCAGGAAGACATTTTTTTAATTTTTGAGCTAATCTCGAGTAAATGATTTTATAAAATAAACTCAACCCTGCTCTTGGCCAAGTGGAGCAAGCGATCCCGTAAAGTTTCTCGCCTTGGCCCGCCCAGCGAACAATTTACCTCTATGCAAAGCCCCACCCCTAGCCCGCTGCTGTACGCCGAAACTCATTCCAATGCTGACATGCTCTACTTCGGTCGAGTCGAAGTGCACGACCCCTTTATTGCCTTGGGCGTGCGGGGCAAAAAAGTATCAGTCCAAAGCGCGCTAGAATTTGGCCGAGTCAAAAAAACCAGCGCCTTCGATATCGTCTTATCACGCGAAATTTATTTAGAGCGCGCCCAAAATGTTTACGGCCCCCAAGCTGGGGTCGCCGAAATCATAGCCACCCTCGCCGGTGAATATCGCCTGAGACATTTTCGCGTGGCCGACGATTTTCCCGCGGGCCTATACGTAAAATTGACCGCGCTGGGCCTGAAGCTCACCTTTGCCAACGGCATGCTATTCCCAGAACGGGAAATCAAATCAGCGTGGGAAGCCGCTTGCATCCGCGAAGGCAATCGCCTCTGCACCGTCGGCTATACTGTCGCGGAAAAAATCCTGCGAGCCGCCAAGATCAAGGGGCGCACCCTTCTCTATCAAGGCAAACCCCTGACCTCCGAGCGTCTGCGCTTCGCCCTCGAAACCGCTATTCATGAACAAGGCGGCAACCCGCAAGATACCATTGTCGCAGGCGGCGACCAAGCCTGCGATCCGCACGAACGGGGCTTTGGTCCACTGCGGCCCAAGGAACTCATCATCATCGATATTTTCCCACGCGTCGTGAAGACTGGTTATTTCGGGGACATGACGCGCACCTACCTCAAAGGCGGTGCCTCTGAGGCCCAGCAGAGACTCGTGCGCACCGTTCGGACCGCCCAACAATGCGCAACCAAGGTGATCCGTGCCAACGTTGATGGCCGACTCGTGCACCAAGCCGTGACGCAATGCTTTGCGGCCGCCGGCTATGAGACCAAGCGGGGGAAAACCGGCTCCGTGGGATTTTTTCATGGGACCGGCCATGGCCTCGGCTTAGCCATCCATGATCCCGGCCGGATGGGGGCAATCACCCCCTATCCATTAAAAAATGGATCGGTTATGACGGTAGAACCGGGTCTGTACTACCCCGGACTCGGGGGATGTCGCTGGGAAGACGTCGTGCAAGTCACCGCAACCGGGACTAAGGCACTGTCTAAACACCCCTACGACTGGGAGCTTCGTTAAGCCGTCACTTCATTAGCAATGCGAACGCCGGCCAACCCGCTCTCTGCTAATTTACAGAGATATTATTTAATTAACCAATGCCTGAGTTAGCTGAAGTAGAGTTCTTCCGCAAACGATGGAGCCTTGGTCATGGCGCGAAGGTGCTGACCCTCCGGCTCCATGAGGACAAAAAAGTTTTCCGTGATGGTCAGCTGGCTTTACTAAAGAAATCCCTGATCGGCGCTCGGATGGTTGATTCGGAGACCGCGGCCAAGCAAATGTTGTTTCGCTTCAAGGGAGGCGGTTTACCCAAAAACAGCCTGGGCTGGCTCGGGATTCATCTCGGCATGAGTGGTGAGCTGCGTACCGAGCCGCTGCATTACACCCCCACAAAGCATGATCACTGCGTATTGGTGCAAGCGACCCGCCAACTGGTCTTCAACGATCCGCGCATGTTCGGTGGTATTCGGTTTGCGACCGGGCCCCAACCACCCACCTGGTGGACACGCATTGCCCCACCGATATTGTCGAAGGCCTTCACGATCGAAGGAGTGCGCACTTTCCTGCACCGTCGAAGTCGCACCTCGATTAAGGCTGTCCTGTTAATGCAGGAAAAATTTCCCGGAATAGGTAACTGGATGGCCGATGAAGTTCTCTGGCGGGCGGCGATCCATCCTCAAAAACTAGCGGGCGCGCTGACTCCAGCTGAGGTGAGCGCGCTCCATCGTGCCTGCCGGCAAGTCTGCCGCTTAGCGCTTGAGACGATTGCAGGTCGGGGAAAGTACCTGCCTCCAAATTTGAATCACCATATTCCCCAAAGTTGGCTCTTCTGGCACCGCTGGGCAGATGGCGGCCGGTGCCCGCGCACTCATAAAATGCTCGTCCGTGAACAAGTAGGTGGACGCACTACATGCTGGTCGCCCACGCGGCAGCGGCTAAGATAGCCCTATGATTACTCGGTCAAGATTAGATGAATTGCTGGTCGCGCGCGCGCTGGCGCCCACACGCGCCCAAGCCAAAGCCCTGATCATGTCCGGTCGAGTTCGTCATGGCACCGAACGCCTCGATAAACCGGGGAAAGAGTATCCGGTAAATTTTGAGCTCAATATCGATCAGCCGCCTCGCTTCGTCAGTCGCGGCGGCGAAAAACTTGCCGCGTTTCTTGAGCAATTCCCCACCCCGATGCTGGATTTAAATGTCCTCGATGTCGGCGCATCAACCGGTGGGTTCACCGACTGTGTCTTGCAAGCGGGCGCGGCCAGCGTGACCTGCCTGGATGTGGGTTTCGGGCAACTGCACGATAAAATAAAACGTGATCAACGAGTCACTAATCTTGAAAAAATTAATGCCCGTCACCTGAAGCCCGGTGATTTGCCGCGAGCGCAATACGACGTCGTCGTCATGGACCTCGCCTTCATATCATTAAAAAGTGTGCTCCCAGCCATCTGGCCGTTTTTGCTGCCCGGCGGCACGCTCATCGCCTTGGTTAAACCGCAATTTGAGGCCGGCAAAGCCGAAGTTGATAAGGGGCAAGGCATCATTCGTGATGATGCCGTCCGCTCGCGAGTGCTCGCTGAAGTGCGCGCCTTCGCGTTGCACGAATTGCTCGGGGCGGCCTTGATCGGCGAGATGGAATGCCCAGTGCATGGTGCCGACGGTAACCGCGAATACTTATTGGGGCTGACTAAGACCGTGGCCCCCGCCTAAGATCGGCCAGAATAATTAAGGGAAATACGCCAAGGGCTGTGCTCACCTGAGCCAATCCCCCCCAAGGCGCCGGCTTTAAAATGTGCGCTATGACGTAAACAGCTCGCGCAATTTTCTTAAATAGGTTTCCCATTTTCACCTTTATCAGCGTAATCAGTCGAACATCCCCATGCCTCCCTTTCGCAAATTAGCCTTTGTCTATAACTCCGATAAAGCAGGAGCGGCCGAGTTGGCGAACGAATTGCTACTAATCGCTCGGCAGGGAGGTATCAAAAAAACCAAGCTCACTGGGGATCGCAAATTGCCCCGCGGCTATTTCAAAGATTGTGATGCTTGCTGTGTGATTGGTGGTGACGGCACCCTCCTCGGAGTCGTGCGCGGAGCCGCGCGCCAAGGCATTCCCATCATTGGTGTCAATCAAGGCGGGCTCGGTTTTCTCACTACTTTTTCCGCGGATGAAGCCCGGAGCCAATTCGCCAGCTTGCTGACCGGTGATTACGGCATCGCGCAACGCGCGCTGCTGGATTGCAAAACGGGCCCGCGCCACCGGGACATTGCGCTCAACGATGTACTGATAAAAAGCGCGACCAATTCTCGACTGGTCCGGCTGGAGGTTTTCGCCAACGGGAAGCTCGTCACAGATTATTATTGCGACGGCGTCATTTTCTCCACCCCCACAGGATCGACGGCCTATAATCTGGCCGCCGGCGGACCGATCATTCACCCAGCAGCCGGCGTGATTGCCATGACCCCGATCTGTCCCCACACGCTCAGCAATCGCACCATTATTTTTCGCGACGACGTTAGGTTATCCGTTTATAATCGCAGCGATGACTCCCGCCTCCTTGTGGCGATGGATGGGCAGCGTGATTTGGTGATGTCAGAAGGTTCCCCCATCGAGATCACCGTCTCGCCCCTAACCCTAAATCTCGTGCAGCGCCGCGACTACTCCCACTTTGAAGTCATGCGCGCCAAACTTAAGTGGAGCGGCGGTTTTTTAGAAAAAAAATAAGCGCCGGGTAATTTCAGCGAAAACAGAGAGTGGCCAGCGCCAAGCTCAATGAGGACAACCCACTGGAGTCCCAGCCGGTTGTCCTCAGCCCAAAAGCCTGCCTTAATTTCTATCCGTCGTCTTGGCGGCAAGCTTGGCTTGTTTGGCCAGCTCTTGATCCGCCTTCATAACCGCAGCTTCATCCTTACTCAATTTCTTGTCATGATCGGTATCGTATTTTGCTAATTTCTCCGCCTGCGTTGCCGCGCGCTTCTCGCGAGCATCGGCTTTCATTTTAGCGGTCTCGACTTCATCGAGCTGATGGTCGCCATTCGCATCATATTTTATGAGGTTAGCTTTGCTGGGAGCTTTTGCGGGCTTAGGGCCACTGTCTTGGGCGAAAGCGGTGATGGTGACGAAGGCAAGTCCCAGTGTCAATAGACCCGGAACGATCAGGAAACGGAGCGATTTTAATTTCATAACGCGGTCAATTTACCCGCGAGCCTCCGCGTCGACAAGATACCGCGTTAGCCTAAAATCAGGCGAAGCAGGCCTTAAGGTTTCACTACGAGCTGCACCCGCTGCGAGCGCTGAAAATATTTTTGGGCGAATGCCTGCAGGTCAGCCAACGTAACCGCCTCGACGCGGGCTTCGTAGAGCGGTCCATCGTTGACGGGCTGACCATAGATTGCATTCAACGCCGCCTGCATGGCGCGTGCTGAATTAGTTTGCTGGCTCATCCGCTTGCCGGCTTTGAGGCGAATCTGACAGCGGCGCAATTCTTCGGCGGTTACGCCGCCTTGCTGCACGCGCAAAATCTCCAGATCTAATTCTGCCAGCACCTCGGGGTAGCGTTCAGGACTCGTGCCAGCATAAAAATAGAAGAGCCCCACTTCGAGGCCCACCATACGATTTGAGCGAACAAAATAGGCTAGACTTTTCTCTTCACGCACGCGCTCAAACAGCTGCGAAGACATTCCACTGAACAGTTCATCGGCTACTTCACTCACGGGATAGTCGGGAGCCTGCAGCCCAGGACCGGGGAACGCTTGGAAAACGATCGCCTGCTGTCGCGGCTGTTGCTCAATAAAATCACCCACGGCACTTATTACTTTTGCCGGTCTTTGGGCCACTTGCCCTGACGGTAATTTCGCGAGGAAAGCTTTCAGCACTGGGCCTAGTTTTTTAGGATCAAAATCACCTGCCACCGCCAGCACGGCGTTACCCGATACAATTAAATGGCGATACAAGGCACGCAGATCGGCTAAAGCGATCGCCTGTAAACCCGCGGCATCACCCCCGCTTTCGATGGCAAAGGGATGCGCACCAAAAAATTTGGCCCGCATAATTTTTCGTCCGACTGACACGACATCGTCGAGACTCTCTTGCAGCGAGGCCAGCGCCGACTCTCTTTCAATTTCCAGCGTCGCTGATTTGAACGCTGGTCGTAAAATCGCATCGCTCAGCAATTGCAGCGCTAAGCTGATATCGCTGGGTAAAACTTCCGCGGTCAGCCCAAAACTATTATTACCGGAAAATTCATGAAAGCTCCCGCCAACCCCTTCGATCGCCCGGGCAACTTCTTCCGCTGTGCGCCGCTGAGTATCTTTAACCAACAAGGTGGCGAGGAGCGCGGTGAGACCGCGTTTGTCCGCTGGCTCAAATAACGGCCCTCCCGCGAAAGCCAGCCTCAGGTTCAAATTAGGCAGATGCTTGTTCGGTTGGAGCAACAAACGAGCCCCATTCGGAAGCGTCAGTTCTGAGAAATCCAGGGAAGGGGCGCTCGCGGCAAGCAGGGGGCGCGCAGTCTCATCAGCCGAAGCGGCGGGGTTTGAGGAAACGACCGTTACGCGTTCCGGCACGAGGTAGGTTTTCATCACGCGCTGCAGATCAACCGGCGTTAAGGCGAACAACCGCGCAAAATAGGTGCGGGTATAATTGATATCCCCCACCACCACCTCGCCGGCCCCAAGCCGTGAGGCTTGCCCCGACATCGTCTTCCGCATGTTAACCTCCGAGGTCACCATCTGACGCACGGCTTTCGCCAGCATCGCGGGTCGAAAGCCTTTGGTCGCCAAGCGAGCAAGCTCACGCAAGATGGCCTGCTCAGCCACCGCGCGTTTAGCTGGGTCTGCTAAATATGAAATATAAAATAAGCCACTCGTGCCTGGGCTCCAAGCCATGACGTCGATCGTGTGGACGAGGCGTGCTTGTTCGCGAATACTTTGCCAAAGCAGTGAACTGTCACCATGGCCCAAGACGAGCGCGAGCAGATCAAGTGCGGGAGCGTCAGGGTGAGTGAGTCCAGGGATTGGCCAGCCAAGACCCGCCCGGGAAATTTTTACGTCTTCGTAGAGATGTTGCTCACGCCGGGACAGTTGCGCCGACTCATCTGGCACTAACACCGGCGCCAGACGAGCGCGCGGGGCTGAGCCAAAATGGTGAGTAATGGCCGCGCGCGTCGCCACCACGTCAAAATCACCCGCGATAATTAGCACGAGATTGTTCGGCACATAACGGGCCTGATAATAAGCCACGAGGTCCTCCCGCGTGCAGGCCGCAAAAATCTCACGGTGACCAATAATTGGCTGGCGGTAGGCGTGCGTGCGAAAGGCCGTCTCAAACAAGGCCTGCGAGAGCCGTTGGTCGGGATCATCCAGACACATAGCAATCTCCCGCAAGATCACTTCCTTTTCCTTCGTCACTTCCGCAGCCGGCAGCGTCGAGTGCAAAACTATATCCGCGAGAAGATCGATCGCCACCCCCGTATGCTCAGAGGGCAGATCGATATAATAAACGGTCCGATCAAAAGTCGTGTAAGCATTGATGCTGCCGCCGTGAGCCTGCACCGTCGCCGAGATCTCGCGACCGGCCCGACGGGTGGTTCCCTTGAAGAGCATGTGCTCCAGATAATGTGATAACCCGGCCCCAAGCGCCCCGCCCTCATGAATACTGCCGGTCTTGACCCAGACCTGCACCGAGCTAACCGGAGCCGCGCCATCGCGCTTGAGCAGCACCGTCAGCCCATTAGGCAGAGTGAATCGCTCGATAGATTCACGCCATAGATTTTCGAGTAAGGCCTGATCACGTGATGAAGTAAGCGGTTTTTTGCGCATGAAAAAAGAGCGGATGAGTTAAACGATAAAGCAGCCAAGCAGTCCAAGCCAACAGTCAGCGAGGGATAAAAGTCATCACGCCGTGCCCAGTGTGCCACGGGCACGGCGAGGACGGGCGGGCGCGAATGGCTGCACAAACGCTTCGTCGAAATCATAAATATCACTGAAATCCTCGCGCCGATCGTTTTCCGTTTTGCTGAAAATATTATACTCGATCAGATTAAAAACAATATCGCCGAAATCAGCACAGCGCGTCACCCCCCATAAATTTAATACGGTTTTTGTCAGCGGACCATATTGCTCCAGCGCATAAGTCCGGATGCCATGCAGCAATTCTCCTCCGGTGATGTGTTGGGATTTTCCAGCCCGTTCAGGGTTTTTTCTGCGTAATTCTTTAACGGTATGGTCCAAAGCCTCCCGAACTAAGGTATATGCCTTACGATCAAATCGGGAATCTTCTTTGCAGATGAGTCCTACTATTGCGGTAAATTCTAAGTCTTGCATTAAGTAATTTAGCTCAAGCTAGCACAGGCCGCTAGGCCCCGCAACTCTGCACCATATTGTTTTTTAGCTCAACAGATCAGGCGACTCTTTTCGAAAAATATTTCCCAAGATTTTACTCATAAAAATAACCCACCGCTATGATCGCTGCAACCCATTCCAATCCTCCGATCGCTACCGACGACGCCGCCACGCCGCGAACCTCCCCGCTGCAAGAAGCCCGCGCCTGTATCCGGCAGGCCAAAATGCGCATCACCAAACCGCGCATCGCGATTATTGAATCACTTTTGCAACACAAAGGGCCCATCAGCATTGAACGGATTCACCATGATGTCGGGGCTGCCGTATGCGATCTTGTCACGGTCTACCGCTGCCTCGCGGCCTTTGAGACTCTGAATATTGTCCGACGCAGCTATTCACACAACGGGACTTGTCTTTATGAACTCAGCCTCGGCCGAGATCGTCACTACCACATTGTTTGTAAAGCCTGCGGCGAAACTGAACGCTTAAATTATTCCCCAGTCGAGGGGGTCGAGCGCCTGCTCCAAGATCGCGGTTACACGCAAATCACCCACGTGATTGAATTTTTCGGAGTTTGCACGGCGTGCCAGAAAACCAGTGCTCGGGCCCACGGCATTAAAACGGGCAAGAGCAAACGGCTGATTATCGCTATCCCCTCGCACTGAGACGTGGGCGGACTAAGTCCGCGCCACCACACTGAGCGGGGTAAGCGGGAGAGGGTGCACCGCTCGCACCCACTCGGCTACCGCCACGCCGCCTTCGAGGTGTTCGCGCCGGATTCGATCAAAACGTTCCGGCGTTACTTGAGCGTACCAAACACCCTCAGGATAAACAACGAGCCAAGGCCCCTCAGCGCATAAGCGTAAGCACGCGGCCTTCGTGCGCATCGCCGGCACCGCATGCTCATGTAGCGAAGTCTTGAGGTGCGTCCATGTGGCTTGACCCTGCTCAGTCGAGCAACAGTTCGGACCGACACACAAAAAAAGATGATGCCGAGCCGGCGGCAAATGAATGGCTTTGGGCATTGGTTCCATGGGGTAACGGGCTACTCGTCGTAAATAAAAAAACTTCTGAGGGCGGTCAGCGGCTGGTGGCGCGCGATCTTGGGCAGAGATAGCGCTTAGGCCTTGAGCGCTGCGATGTAATTTTGTTCGGCTTGGGTCCAGTTTAGGATATGCCAAAAAGCGGCGACATACTCTGCCCGCCGGTTTTGATAGTGCAGATAATAGGCATGCTCCCAGACATCGAGGCCGAGGAGGGGCGTGGCGCCGTCGCTAAGCGGCGAATCTTGATTAGCGGTCGAGTGAATTTTGAGCGCCCCGTGCTGCAAGCTCAGCCAGACCCACCCACTGCCGAAACGCTTGAGCGCCGCATCAGCAAATTGTTTTTTAAATTCTCCCATCGAGCCAAAAGTATCGGCAATCGCCCCACCGAGTTGCGGGGGAGAGGCCCCCTGATCGGGGCCGATAATCTTCCAGAAAAATGCATGATTCACGTGACCGCCGACGTGATTACGAATCCCGAGCCGCAGCGCCTCAGGCACACGACCAAGATCACGGACAAGCCCCTCTGGTCCGCGCGCGAGGAGCTCCGGGTGCCCGGCGAGCAACTGCTTCGCGTTATTGAGATAAGCCTGATGATGTTTGGCGTGATGCAATTCCATCGTCTGAGCATCAAGGTACGGCTCCAGCGCTTGATAGGCGAAAGTGAGCGGTGCCAGCGTCCAGTCGAGGGCGGACGACGAGACCACGGCCGTCACCGGGGCCGCTGTAGCCCGACCTAAATCAAGGCTAGCCACAGCGAATCCCGCCCCCAGCAATTTTAGCACCTGCCGCCGATTAAGCCCTGGGCGAGAGGATGATTTCATGCGGGTACGTTACTGGTATTTACCGGTAGGGCAAGCAGACCGCTCGATTTTAAGATTTACCGGCGAGCAGCTGCCGCCGAACCAACTCATCAACCAACCTGGGGTTCGCCTTCCCTTGCGAAGCTTTCATGACGGCGCCCTTAACCGCATTGATGGCCGGCTCCTTGCCCGCGAGAAATTCCGCGACGGCCTTGGGATTCGCCGCGATGGCGCAACGTACCCACTCCTCGAGTGCCCCGCTATCCGTCGACTGCTTAAGATTCTTCCGCATGACGATGGCAGCCGGCGCCTCACCCGTTTGAAACATATCATTAAAAACCTCCTTAGCGGCGGTCATGGAAATCTCCCCTTGCTCAACGAGGTTGACCAAGGCCGCAATCTGCGCCGGGCGAAGCTTGCTCGCGGCGAGGGCGACCCCCCCCGCGGCCAGCTCTCGGCGCAAGTCGTTGACTAACCAATTAGCGACTGCCTGCGGATGACCACAGAGCTGAGCGACCTCTTCAAAAAAATCAGCGAGATCGCGCTCGGGCACGAGCACGGCAGTAATCGTATAGGGGAGCTGGTATTGCGTGATGAAGCGGCGCTGCCGAGCATAGGGCAGCTCAGGAATGGTCGCCCGAATCGTCGCCTGCCAGGCCGCGTCCACCTGAACCGGCAGCAAGTCTGGATCGGGGAAATAGCGATAATCATGCGCCATTTCTTTGGAGCGCATCGCGGCCGAGGTGCCTGCTTCACCATCATATTGTCGCGTCTCCTGCACAATGCTCCCACCGCCAGTCAGCACGGCAGTCTGACGGCGTATCTCCAAAGCGATGCCATCACGCACATACGAAATAGAATTAAGATTCTTTAGCTCAACCTTAACCCCCAGCTTGGTTTGGCCGATCGGGCGAATAGAAATATTCGCATCACAACGCATCTGGCCCTTCTCCATATCGCAGTCGGAAATTCCCCCTTGCACCATGGTCATACGCAGTGAGGTGAGGAAAGCGAAAGCCTCTTCGGCACTGTGCATCGCTGGCTCCGACACAATCTCCATCAACGGGGTCCCCGCTCGATTATAATCAACCAAAGAATCGTGTACCTCGTGCGTCAATTTACCAACGTCCTCTTCCAAATGGATTCGCGTCAGCGGGATTTGCTTGTGCTCCCCCATGACATTTCGCGCCTCCCCTGGCAGTTCGATTTCCACGCTACCGGCTAGGCAGATCGGTTGATCGTATTGAGAAATCTGGTAATTTTTAGGCGAATCGGGGTAAAAATAATTCTTACGGTCCCACTTACAAACAGGCGCGATGGTGCAACCCAACATCAGCCCTGCCTTAATGATTTTATCGAGCGCCTCTTTGTTGAGCACCGGCAGCGCACCCGGCAACGCTAGCACCACCGGATCAGTTAATGTGTTCGGCGGGGCCCCATAGCCCGCTGCTACGCGAGTGAACATTTTAGAGGCCGTCTTCAACTGCACGTGAACCTCCAGGCCAATGACAGCTTCGTAGTTCATAAGGAAGCGCTCGGCTTAGGCGGGAGAGAGCCGCAGGTTTTAAAACCGAGAATCAGGAAAATACCCGCGTTGACCAATCGACTGCTCGGGAAATTATTCACAAACTTGGATATTTGGTGTGCCACGAATGGCCCTGTTCGTACGTGTGCGCGATCGTCAGCATTTCGGCTTCGCCGAAAGGTTGGCCAATAATCTGTAAACCAATAGGTAAGCCCCCGGCCGTGAATCCGCAGGGCAGAGAAATACCGGGCAGGCCAGCGAGATTAACTCCAATGGTATAAATATCGTTAAGATACATCGCCAATGGATCGGAGGATTTTTCGCCTAACTTGAAGGCGGCCGTCGGCGTAGTCGGCGAGAGCAAGACATCACAATCTTGAAAAACCCGCATGAATTCACCGCGGATCAGAGTGCGCACTTTCTGCGCCCGGAGATAATAGGCGTCGTAGTAGCCACTGCTCAGCACATGCGTGCCCAAGATGATGCGGCGCTTAACTTCTTCCCCAAATCCTTCGGCCCGCGACTGAGCATAAATCGAAATAGCATCCGTCGCCGTGCTCGTCCGATGACCATAGCGGATGCCGTCATAGCGCGCTAAATTGGAAGAAGCTTCCGCTGTGGCGATCAGGTAATAAACGGCGATGGCGTATTCGGCAGTGAGCGGCAACGAAATCTCCGTAATTTCAGCGCCAGCACTGCGATAAAACGCGAGCGCTTGCTGGACGGCCGCCCCGATCTCAGGATCAAGTCCTGGCCCAAAAAATTCTTTAGGGACCCCAATCCGGCACGGTCTTGATTTTTTATGGAGCGCGGCATGGTAATCAGGCATGACCGTCGACAATGAAGTCGAATCGCGGGAATCGTGGCCCGCTATGACCTGAAGCAGTTGCGCCGCATCGCCCACGGTACGCGTTAA
>CAIVJE010000052.1 GCA_903906135.1 uncultured Verrucomicrobiota bacterium
CACCGGATGGACGGCCGGCGTCTGCGCGATGGCGGCAAGCGAGCTCGCACCCCAGAGCGCAACCAACCCGCAGAGCTGCTGGAGTGATCGGCCGTGATGCCGTGCAGTGTAAATGAAAGCCACGTTGACTATACCTGCCTAGCCACCAGCCGAGGTCAGCACATAATTAACCAACTGAGCTAATTTAACTCCTGACCGATGCCCCCAAGCGAAATGCGTTGGGCAACGATTTTATTACCAAAGCTGCTGCGCGCGCCAGCGCGGCGCAGCTAGCAGACCAAGCTGCAGGCTGACGATTAATGTCCGCCCCATGCATCTCTGCGCATACGGCCGTGACGACCCTGATCGCCGACAGGCATAATGCGCTGCCCGGCCCCATCAGACGGCCTTGAGTTCAGTCAGTTTAAATTCAGGGGCGAGTACGTGCATAATAATCCACGCGACCCAATAGGTCTGCGATCACTCCGCCAGTCGGACTGCCTCCAGCTTGGGCGACAGAGTCTGCAAAACAAGTAAAGCGAGGAGGTAGGCGGAAGCCGCGATGGCGAAGAGCGGCACGTAGCCACCGGTGTTGATGATGAACCCAACCTTAGCGGCAAGCAGCGCGCCGCCGAGGCCACCAGCGAGGCCACCAATGCCGACCACGCTCCCCACCGCGCGGCGGGGAAACTGGTCGGAAACAGTCGTGAAGAGATTAGCGCTCCAGCCTTGGTGCGCCGCGGTGGCGAGGGCGATGAGGGCAATGGCGACCCAAAGGTTGCTGGTGATCGAAGCAAAGATGATGGGCACGACGGATACGGCGCAGATGAACATGGTGGTCTTGCGGGCCTTATTCACGCTCCAGCCGAGGCTGATGAATTTCGTGGCCAGCCAGCCGAAGAAGATGCTGCCGCCGTCCGAGACTAAATAAATAACAAGAAACGGGAGACCGACTTGCTTCAAGTCCACCTTAGTCGTGAACTCGGGGTTACTGTTGAAGAAAGTGGGCAACCAAGTCAGGTAGAACCACCAGATGGCATCGGTCATAAACTTCGGAATCGCGAACGCCCAAGTTGCGCGGTACCGGATCAGCTCGCGCCATTTGACTGGCTGCTCGGTGTCGGGCGCTCCGTCTTGCTGAATATGAGTGAGCTCGGCGGGCGTGACCTTGGGGTGTTCATAAGGCTTGCGGTACTCGGCCAGCCACCAGAAGAGGACGATGATGCCGACGGCGCCGGTGAGGATGAAACTGGCGCGCCAGCCCCACTGGGCGATGATCAGCGGCACGAAAACAGCAGTGAGGATGATGCCGACATTCGCGCCAGCGTTGAAGACGCCGGTGGCAAAGCTGCGCTCCTTTTTGGGGAACCACTCGGACACAGTTTTAATGGCGGCGGGAAAATTGCACGCCTCGCCAACCCCCAGCAGGCCGCGCGCCCAGGCCATGCCGGGCACGGAACTCGCGAGGCCATGGCCGACGGCCGCGAAGCTCCAACCAGTGATACCAGCAGCATAGCCGCGGCGGATGCCGATGCGGTCGATCATATAGCCGGCCAGCAAGAAGCCGAAGGCGTAGCAGTATTTGAAGATCGAATCCAAGAAGCTCATCTTCTCCCGGAACATCGCCATGTCCGCCTCAGTCAGGGGCACTTCAAGCGGAATGCCCAACATCTGGTGACGAAAGATGGGGTCTAGCATCGTAAACGAGAAAACATTCCGGTCGATGTAGTTGATGGTGGTGGCCATGAAGAGCACGGCGCAGATGCGCCAGCGGTATCGGCCGATCACGGGACTGGAGGGGGACGGAGCCATAGTGGTCATGCAGCGCAGGGGTTGAGGCGGACCTTGGACTTAATTGCTAGCGGGGCTGAGGGCAATTTGCACGGGCCAAGCCGCACGAGCCGCCCAAGCGGCCACATAATCGTTCCAAGCCTGCGGGGTAGAGAATTCACCGGCCTTGGACCAGCCGGCACCGGCATAATAGCGCAGCGGCTGACCGGTCGCGACCTTTGCGAGCAGCAGGTGATTGCGCTCGTCCTCAGCCAAACCGAGGAACCCGGCGGGCACGATGACCGCCGTGCCGAGCGACCCGTTAGTTTTTTGGACGACCCACTGGGTGAAGCTCCCGGCTGCCGGATTGGGCGTGAGGGTGACCTGCGATTCCTGGCCCTTATCGGTGGGGGTTTTGTTCAGGCCGATAGCCACGGTGATTTCCTTTGCTCCCGTCACCGTGAAGGTGCTCTCAATTTGATCTAGGTTATGACCGGCATCCACCGTGAAGCGTTTGACCTCAGAAACCATCAAGCCAGCCGCGGGCCACGCCTCATAAGTTAATTCAAAAATTGCCCGGATCGGACCATTGGCGATCACCTTCCAAGATTTATAATTACGGCTGACATATAACTGCTGATTAATCCAAACCCCCGTGCCGCCGCAGCCGCGGGAAGCCCCCACTTGGTACATATCCATGCCTTCGCCCTCATCTTTATGATAGTGGTCGTGGCCTTTATTGTACCAACGATCGACAATGGGATAGCTGACCCGCTTGCACCAAACATCGAGGCCGCTCGTGACTAACACTTCTTTACTGATTCCCGGCAGCGCAGGTGCCGCGAGCGCCGGTCCGTAGGTACGATGCCCAATCTTATCATTCTCCCAGCCAAAATCATCGAGTCTCTCCGGTACATAACGCGCAAAAACCTGCGCAGGAAACACAGGAGCAACCGTAGAGATTTTTTCGATCGTGAAGGTGGCAGATTTTTCGCCCGCCGCAAAATCATGCTGGAAAATCAACTCTCCGTAAGCGACGCCCGCGCCACTGGGATCCTTGGCCTGAGGCGCAATATTCGTCACTTGATAAGGCAAGCTGCGACCGGTCGCATCCTTAACGGCGAGCTGCTGCAACAAGGCGCCGGGCAAGGCGCGCGCCACGTCGGCCCAAGGCACCGTAATCGTTTCCGCAGGGCGCGCTACGGGGAGTTGCTGCGTGACAGTGACCGTCAGAGCACTCGCGGCGACCGCCAGCGTCATTGCCAAGATGAACGACGCGCCGCGACAGAATGTTTTTTTCATAGAAAATTAACGCGCCAACCAACCCCCATCGACCGCCAGCGTGTGGCCATGCATATAATCCGCCGCCGGTGAGGCTAGAAAAACGACCGCTCCCGCCAAATCAGCCGGCGCCCCCCAGCGCGCGGCGGGAATGCGATCAAGAATAGACTGATTGCGAGCGGCATCGGCGCGGATGGCAGCCGTGTTGTCCGTGATCATATAACCCGGGGCGATGGCGTTGACGTTAATGCCCAAGGGCGCGAGCTCGTTGGCCATGAGTTTGGTCAGACCATTCAGACCACTTTTAGCCGCCGTGTAAGAAGCTACGCGCAGCCCACCTTGGAAGGATAGCATGGAGGCGAGGTGGATGATTTTGCCCGTGCCTTTTCGCGCTACAATCGCGCGCGCAAAATGCTGACTCAGTCGAAATGCTCCGCTCAAATTAACATCGAGCACTTCCTGCCAATCCTGTTCGGTAAAATCAAGGAAGCCGGCGCGGCGAATAATCCCAGCATTGTTCACCAGAATATCCGCTCGCCCAAAACCGGCCACCGCCGCGGCCATAATTTTAGCGGCCGCAGTCGGCGCCGCAACATCCGCTGCGACCGTGATACTCCGGCGACCGAGCGCGGTAATTGATTTTTCAAGTGCGGCCATATCCCCGCGGGCCACGAGAACTAAGTCGGCCCCCGCTTCCGCTAGCGCTTGCGCCATGGCCGCGCCGAGACCACGGGAGGCCCCAGTGACAATCGCAACTTTACCGTCGAGACGAAACCGATCGAGAATCGAGCTCATGAGTTAGCTCAGGCTAGCCACCGGGGCGGGATCCATGTCGGCAAATTCTTGATTTTCACCGCCCATGCCCCAAACGAAGCTATAAGCGGCAGTCCCGACGCCACTGTGAATCGACCATGGCGGTGAAAGGACCGCCTCGAGATCGCGCACGACCAAGTGGCGCGTCGTGGCCGGCGCTCCCATAAAATGGAAGACGGCCTGAGCCGCCGGCACTTGAAAATAACAATAAACCTCGGAGCGCCGCAAGTGAGTGTGGGGCGGCATCGTGTTCCACACACTGCCCGACTCGAGCCGCGTGAAACCCATGACCAATTGACAGGTTGGAAATGCGCCCGGATGAAAATATTTATAGATGGTACGATCATTCGCCGTAGCAGTGGCTCCCAGTCGAGCCGGGGTCGCGTCCTGCAAGGCCACGTGCCTAACCGGATAAACCGCGTGGGCCGGATAAGAGAGGAAATAAAAACGAGCCGGCTGCTCAGCCGAGCCCGAAGCAAAAGAAACGGTCTTGGTCCCGCGCCCGAGGTAAAGACCATCGAGCGAGGCGAGGGTCTGGACAACCCCGTCGACTGTAATCGTGCCCGGGCCACCGAGATTGATCACGCCGGCTTCCCGTCGCTCGAGAAAAAAGGCGCTCCGCACCTCGGGAGGATTAGGCAGCTCGAGCGCCGACGCGCCCGGCACAATTGCCCCGACAATGGTGCGATCCGTCGTCCAATAATGGAAATTAGCCGCGCCGACCTGAAACAAATTGCTGAGGAGAAACTCGGCGCGCAATTCCTCCGTGGGCAAGGTAGCGGCGATGCGCGCGGTACTAGTATCGTGAATATGCATAAATTATGCCGCTCAACATAAGGCAATTGGGGCCGCCGGAAAGGATCCTTTTGCTTAACGCGATAACGCTGCCCGAGCTTAAGCTCGGACAACAACGCCCCTTTAGCGGCCACCCTCAGCGGAAATTTTAAAATGGGCGGACTCATTACGCCGCGTGCGACTGGCTGCACTTAATGCTAATGAACTTGTAATCCAGATTTGATCTTGCGGGGATGGCGGCACGGTTGGTTGGCCCTGAGGGTCGTTGCGCTCAATTCGCTCACGCCCACGCGGGTGGCCCACTACCGCACTCCTTTTGCCCATGGCCCTCGCCCCCTATCGCTCCCTCGCGCCGACCGGCCAAGCGCTCACCGCTGAGCAAGTGCGCGCCTTCGTCCAATCGGCCTGCCCGGCGGCCAACTACCGCGGCCAACGAATCGTCCTCATCATCCCTGATGCCACCCGCACCGCGCCCGTTGGCTTAATGTTCAAAACGCTTTTTACCCAAATCGCCGGCGTCGCCAAAAAATTTGATGTCATGCTCGCACTCGGCACCCACCCCGCCATGACCGAGGACGCCATCAATGAACGCGTGGAAATTACCGCGGCGGAACGCGCGTCTACTTATCAAAGTGTAGAATTTATTAATCACGAATGGGACAACCCCGCCGCCCTCCGCGACCTCGGCTCGATTCCCGCCGCGGATATTAAAACTCTCTCCGGCGGCCTCTTCGCTATGGATGTGCCCGTGCACATCAACCGGCGCCTCTTCGACTACGACCAAATCATTATTTGCGGGCCTGTCTTCCCCCACGAAGTTGTCGGTTTTTCTGGCGGCAATAAGTATCTTTTCCCGGGCGTGGCGGGCCCCGGCATTTTAAATTTCTTCCATTGGCTCGGCGCCGTCGTCACCAACCCGATGATCATCGGCAATAAATGGACCGCCGTGCGCAAAGTAGTCGATCGCGCCGGCGCCATGGTCACGGTGCCCAAACTCTGCTTCTGCTTGGTGGTGCACGGTCACGGCGAACTCGCGGGCCTCTTCGCGGGGACACCGGAACAAGCCTGGGATGACGCCAGTGAACTTTCCCGTGAGCTACACATCACCTATAAAGACCGCCCCTTTCATACCGTGCTATCCTGCGCTCCGAAAATGTATGATGAGCTCTGGGTGGGCGGGAAATGCATGTACAAACTCGAGCCCATCGTAGCGGACGGTGGGGAGTTGATCATTTACGCGCCGCATATTCACGAAATCTCCCTCGTCCATGGCAAGATGATCGAGCGCCTCGGCTACCACTGCGTACAATATTTCCTCAAACAATGGGACAAATTTAAGGCTGAACCGTGGGGCACCATGGCTCACTCTACTCACGTACATGGCATTGGGACCTACGATGAAAAGACGGGCCACGAGACCCCACGCATCCGGGTGACCCTTGCCACCGGCATCCCCGAAGCGATGTGCAAAAAAATTAATCTCGGCTACCGCGATTGGCGCACGATTAACCCGGCCGACTACGCTAATCGCGAGGCCGAAGGAATTTTCTACGAACCCAAGGCCGGTGAACGCCTCTACCATCTGCGCCAGAAACCAAAGTGGGCGGGTGGAGCATGATTTGGCAGTCGCAAATATTGAGTAGCGCGCTGTTAACATGATCAAATTCGCTCCGCCCGCGACCTTGATGGTCGCGGCCATCATTTTAACCGACCACCCCATTCCCGCGACTCGTGCCCCCTTCCTTCCATGAACAAAACTGAAATCCTCGCTAAAATTAAGGCGGAAAAAGTCATCGCGCTCATTCGGGCCGATAGCCCAGCCAGTCTGCTCGACTGCGCCCGCGCGCTCTCGGCCGGTGGGCTCAATTGCTTGGAGCTCACCATGACCACTCCGGGAGCGCTTGAGCTGTGCGCCCAAGTTTCCCGCGAGCTGCCGCATATTCTGCTCGGTCTGGGCACCGTGCTCGACGCCGCCACGGCTCGCGCCGGCATCGCGGCTGGCGCCAAATTTATTGTCACCCCCGCCGTGCGGCCCGAAGTCATCGCCGTATGCAAGGAGCTGGGCGTGCCGGTCCTGGGTGGCGCGCTCACGCCAACTGAAGTCTATACCTCGTGGGAACTCGGCGTCGATATCGTGAAAATTTTTCCCGCAGAATTTTTTGGCCCCGCTTATATTAAATCGGTGAAAGCCCCCTTCCCAAAAATTGAGGTTATGCCCACGGGCGGCGTTACGCCTGAGACCGTCGGTGAATTTCTCAAAGCCGGCGCCTTCGCCACCGCCGCCGGCAGCGCCCTCGTCTCAGCGGCCGCACTCAAGGCCCGCGATTGGCCCGCGATCACGGCTCGCGCCCAGCAATTTGTCGCCGCCGCCGCTAAAATTTAAGGCCTCAGCCATTCAATTGTTTATCGCGCCACGACCCACCCGCTGATTTTTGATGCAAACCTCCTTCCGCTGGTACGGGCATTCCGACCGAGTGCCCCTCGTTTGGCTGCGCCAAATGATGCCCCGTCCGCTCGTTGTGACTCATCTGGGGCACGTCCCTCCCGGGGAAGTCTGGCCGCGCGAGGACCTGCAGTTGCTCCGTACCGAACTCACTGAACACGGCCTGGGGCTCGGGCCGATTGAAAGTGTTTTTTGGACTGACGCGATGAAGCTCGGCCGCCCCGAGCGTGATGAGCACATCGAAAATTATATCAAGACCCTCGATCACCTCCGAGAAGTTTTCCCCGAGGAGCCCGAGATCATCATCACCTACAATCTCATGCCGCTCGATTGGGGGCGGACCGCCGTCGCCCACCTGCATGCGAATGGCACGCGAGGCCTCGCCTATGATCACGCCGCGATGGATCGGATCGATTTATCGCGCGGACTTTTTCTGCCGGGCTGGTCGAAACGTTACAGCGCAGAAGATTTTCGCGCACTGCAACAGGCTTACGCGGAAGGCGGCGAAGATGGTTTCTGGAAAAATGCCCGCTACGTCCTCGATGCCCTCGTTCCCGCCGCGGCCGAGCGGAACATGCGCTTAGCCGCCCACCCCAATGATCCGCCCTGGGGTTATTTGGGTCTACCCGCGTACCTCGGCAACGCCGCCCAGATTCGGCGACTCCTCGCGCTGCACCCGCACCGCGCGAATGCGCTGTGCTTCTGCACCGGCAGCTACGGCGCGGAGCCGAGTAACGATATCATTGGCATGATTCGTGAATTTAAGGATTCAATTGCGTGGATGCATTTGCGCAGCGTTAAAACCACGGGTGAAAAACGCTTCCACGAGGCAGATCATGCCGATCCAACCGGTAATGTTAATTTGCTCCAAGTTATGCGCACCCTCGTGGCCATCGGCTGGGACGGAGTTTTTCGCTCTGACCACGGCCTCGAGCTGCTC
>CAIVJE010000053.1 GCA_903906135.1 uncultured Verrucomicrobiota bacterium
CGTGGCTCACCACCAGCTCCCACGGACGGGATGAACAAAGCGAACGGAATAACCACGGAACTTGGTATGATGTGCAGGCCGCCCATCTCGCTCTCGTTTTGCAGCAGCCTGCTGAGGCCAAGAAAATCTTAACGGCCGGACTCACTCTCCGCCTCGCTCACCAAATCCTCCCAGATGGCGCGCAACCCCTCGAACTGGCCCGCACCAACTCGCTCAATTATTCGTGCTTCAACTTAGAAGCCCTTTTCAGCTGCGCTCGGCTGGCCCGTCACGTGGATATCGACTGGCACCATTACACCACCACCGACGGCCGCAGTCTGCGTGCGGCGCTGACCTATCTCGCTCCCTATGTTGACCCCGCTAAGCCGTGGCCAAAATCCGATTTGGTCGCGGCTGATCGAGCACGCTTAATTCCTCAGCTCTATGCTCATCTGCGCCAGCACCCCGACTCAATGGCGCGCCCGTATTACGATAAATTTTCCGTGAATTCCCCCGCCAGTGCTCGTTGGCGGTTGCTGAATAATACCCCGCTCCCTTTTTCGCCATGATTACCCAGCGTTCATTTTCCCTCATTAAAATAAGCTCGGCGTTTACGCTTAGTCTGATTTTTACGCAAACCTCGACGCTAACCGCTGAGATCGCGCCCGCCCCGCTGGCCAGCGTAATTCAGCAGACCTTGACGACGGCCGCGCAACAGTACCAGTGGATGCTCGCCCACCAATCATTCGAAAATAAGCTCCCGCGTACCTTCGATAAAAATCAATTCGTTACCGTCGCCCCCAAAGATTGGACGAGTGGCTTTTTTCCGGGGTCGCTCTGGTATTTGTACGAAGCCACAGGCGAGGCCCAATGGCGGAACGTCGCCGCGCGCTTCACCGCACAACTCGAGCAAATTCAATCTTACCAAGGTTCTCATGATGTCGGCTTCATCCTCATGTCGAGCTACGGCCAAGGTTATCGTTTGACTAAAAATCCCGCCTACTTGCCCGTGATTCTAAACGGCGCGGTCGCGCTGAGCTCCCGGTATAACGCCAAAGTCGGATCACTCAAATCGTGGGATCGTCCGGCGACGGTCTTCACTTTCCCAGTGATCATCGATAACCTGATGAACCTAGAATTGCTGCTGTGGGCTGCTCGTCATGGCGGTAATCCCGCCGCCCGAACCATCGCCCTGGCTCATGCCGATACTACCTTAAAAAATCATTTTCGCCCCGACGGCAGCTCCGTGCATGTGGTCGACTATGATCCGGTCACCGGACAAATCATTCGCCGAATCACTCATCAGGGCCTCAGCCACGACTCGAGTTGGGCCCGCGGGCAAGCTTGGGCGCTCTATGGTTACACCATGCTCTATCGCGAAACCCACGAAGAGCGCTACCTGACTCAGGCCGAAAAAATCGCGGCTTTCATTATGAATCATCCCCGCCTACCGGCGGATAAAATTCCTTACTGGGACTTTGACGCCCCGCGTGAACCGGAACCGATTCGCGATTCCTCCGCGGGCGCCATCATGAGCTCGGCATTTTTTGAACTAGCCGGGCTAACCGCGAATCCGCAGGCCGCCGGCGCCTACGCTGCGCTTGCCGAAACCCAACTGCGTAGTCTCGCTTCACCTGCTTATTTCGCGGCGCTGGGTACCAACGGGGGCTTTCTCCTCAAACATGCGACGGGCAATTTTCCCAGAAAGAGTGAAATCGATGCGCCCATGAATTACGCCGATTATTATTTCCTCGAAGCTCTGCTCCGCGCGCAGCGTCGTTAGCCGCGCGCGCATCAGGAACTGTTTACTGCGTCACGCGCAGGATCTGCTGGGCCCCTGACTGGTTCGGTTCTAATGCCAGCACGCGTAGTGCGGCCGCTCGCGCGCCAGCCTTGTCGCCGGAACGCAAGAGCACTGTCGCTAGTGCATACGGGTAATCCGCCGTTGTCGGCTTGAGGGACTCAGCCTTGCTGAGCGCATCAAGGGCGGCCGGTAAGCGTTCACCTTGGGCGAATAACAGACCGAGATTGTACCAAGCGCGGTCCAGCTTGGGGTCCCTCGTAACCGCTAGCTGAAAAGAATTCTCCGCGTCAGTGATCCGACCGGCCTCAGCATAAACTAACCCCGCGCGCAAAGCGGGAGCACCATCGGTGGGTGATAATTCCGCGGCCCGATAAAATTTTGCTCCCGCCTCAACCGTACGGCCGAGCCCAGCTAAAACCAGCCCATGCGCGTCAAATATACCGGAAGAATACGGATCCCACTCCGCCGC
>CAIVJE010000054.1 GCA_903906135.1 uncultured Verrucomicrobiota bacterium
CTGAGCTTGTGGCACTGGCCACTAAAAAATCACCAGCGCGGCCAAAATCTTCGGCTAAAAAATTGACGAGTAAACGCGTGCGGGTCTTAGCTCCCGCGATCCCCGCTTCGACACCGGATTCTCGTGAAGGGGGCTCTGTCGCGAGCAATCCTCCAGTGGTTACGCCGGAGATTTGATTCGTCGTTATTTCGATCAGGGTGCGGTCAGATTTATGGGGCAGCCCTTGGCCGTGTTCAGTAAAGCACGCTTATTGGTTTCAATCGGCAAATCGTGGCCCCTTTAAGCGGCACGGTGATTACATCTCCGCGCTTTAGCTGAATTGGCACCGGGAATTAACCGCTTTGGCATAATTGTGACATGAGGTGACGCTATGATAATACTATGGCTCGGCTAATATCTGCATCGCCTAGACCGCTGTGGCTCGTGGGAATTTTTATTTTTATCGGGCTGATTCCAAGTCACGCGGCAGAGACCGCGGTGGCGGAGGCGCAGAGACTTTACGCTAGCGGACGCTATGCGGAAGCTGGCTTGGTATTGGCCGATCATGACTGTTCACCCGCTGCCCCGGCTGCAGATCTTTACCTTTTAGGGAAAATTAAAGTGCACTGCGGCGATTACGCTGCAGCGATTAAAGTATTATCCCAAGCAGTTGCCTTAGCCCCGGCGGAGTCGGATTATCAACTCTGGCTCGGCAATAGTTATGCTTGGGCGGCGAGCACGGCAGATCTCAAAAAGAGAGCCCAGTGGGGGCGAAAGTCTCTGCGGGCTTACCAAGCTGCGATTCAGCTCCAGCCTGGCAACCTCAGCGCCCGACTCAGCTTGCTTAATTTTTATCGTCAGGTCCCTCGACTGTTAGGTGGGGGGATGGCCCGAGCGTACAACGAAGCAGAGGAAATTCGCCGGCGTGATCCTATCCAAGGGACTTATGCTTTTGCGGTGCTCTATGCCCATGAGCAGCGCTCCGCGCAGGCCGCCACGGCATTGGCTACCGTGCTAGCGAATAACCCCCATCATTATGGTGCTAATGTGGCCTTGGGCCGACTCGCCATCGCGGCGGGGTTGGGCTGGCCCCAAGGTGAACGCGCGCTGCGCCTTTGCCTAACTCTGCAACCTTCCGAAAACGATGTCAGTCACGAGCAAGTAGCGGCTGATTTGCGTCAATTAGTGCAGCAAGCGCCGCGGTTAGCCGGGAGAGAGCTAACCAGCAGTACTAGAATTCAATAAATCTCTGGGATCACCATTTCTGGAGCAATTGGCTCGCGGCGATAATTGGGGTGCCGCACACGTGGGGGCAGCTTGACGGTGGCATGCGCGACTTCGGTGTATTTCACCTGAGAAAGTAAATGATGGATGCAATTGAGGCGTCCCTTCTTCTTGTCTCCTCCTTGTACCACCCACCACGGTGCCTCCGGAATATGAGTCCGCTTAAACATTTTCTCCTTGGCTTTCGTATAATCTTCCCAGTGCTTACGGGATTCGAGGTCCATGGGGCTCAGTTTCCATTGCTTTAAGGGATCATTAATCCGGCAACGAAACCTGAATTCCTGCTCTTCATCAGGAATGGAAAACCAATACTTGATCACTTGGATGCCGGATCGAACCAGCATTTTTTCAAATTCAGGCACCGAACGAAAAAATTCCTCATACTCGGCGTCCGAGCAGAAGCCCATCACGCGCTCGACCCCGGCACGATTATACCAACTGCGATCAAATAAAACCATTTCACCGGCCGCGGGGAGATGCGCAACGAAACGCTGAAAATACCATTGGGTTTTTTCGCGACTCGAGGGCGTCGGTAGAGCGGCGACGCGGGCGACGCGCGGGTTAAGCCGTTGCATGATGCGTTTAATCGCGCCGCCCTTGCCGGCCGCATCACGGCCTTCAAAAATAATGACCATGCGATGCCCCGTATCGACGATCCAATCATGCATTTTCACGAGCTCGCCTTGGAGTCGGAATAATTCCTTGAAATAGCGATTCCTGCTTTCGCGGGAGGTGTTAGCCTCAATGGGCTTAGCCGGTTGCTTAGGGTCGACCTTCTCCCAGTCTTCCCGCTCCATCTCGAGTTCCTCATCATAATCATCAATCAGCTCGCGATGGACGCGCTTCATCAACTGATTTTCGTGATCTTGCGGAGTAGGCTTCATGCAACTTAAAGAGAGGCTTCAGATAAATAGCACCGAATCGAACCGCGCAAGCCTGTGTGGGCATACGCATGCCTAGCGCAGCCTGATTTAACGTGGTTGTAACACACCCTACGATTCGCCGTCTGGCTGCTAATTATTTGGTGGGAAACAAGCTGTCTTGTTTGCTCCTCGGGCGGCTTTTACACCAGCCCGCCCGAGCTAGTCCAACCGACTGATTATGCTCCCGCAGCCGTAAGATCGGGCTCAAAGCTGACCGAAAGGCGGTAAACCTGACCGGGGCGCATGATGAGCGGGTGGTCGCGCTTGAACATTTGGACGTAGTGCAATTTGCCGTAATTGGTTTTGTACGCCGGGTCGGCGCTGACAACTTCGGTCTCTGCCCAGTTAGCTTGAAAATCATCTTTTAACACCGAGCAACGATGGCCGAGTGGCCCGAGTACGGGTGAATTTCCCACGCGATAACGCGAGTGCGGTGCGCCGATGACCAAGGCCATGCGGAATTTGTCGAGTTGGACCTGGTTTTTGACCGTATAGGCAAATTCAGCCGTGATCTTGCTGCCGGTGAAAGTCCATTGCACTTTAACGCTGCCCAGGCCTTTCACGATTTCTTCGCTTTTATTAATTAACTCGGCTTGCTCGTAGCGGAAGTAGAAGGAATTTTTGAGACCTAGACCGGTGACGCATTTTTGACCGTAGAAAGCGGGCAGGGTGACATTCTCGCCGAAGGTCAGCTCTGGAATCATGACCGGCAGATAGGCATTGTTGGGCCAATCAAAGATGCCGGGACAATGCGGGAAGGTGAGGTTGTCAGCGGTGCAATCGACGCCCGAGCTGACCAAGGGAATTTGGACGTGCAGCCCCGAGTCAGCGTCGCGATAAATAAATAAGCCCTGTTCCTTGCGGTTGCTCTTATCAAAAATCACGAAGCGACCGCTGGTGCGGACGGGGTCGATCTTAAAGATATCAGGCAGGTTAACGGTCTTGGCCAGCCGAGACCATTGGCAAAGGTAGCGTGCCGCATCAAAATTTGCCATGCGGGTGGTATGCGATGTATAGGCCGTCCGTTCGTCATCGCGGATATCCAGGAAACCATGTTCTTGGTCGAGGTAGGTCTGGAAGAAATAATAAAAGAGGCGGCGCAGAATATCAAAATACTTGTTCTTTTGATCCTCGGGCACCCAGCCATCACGGAGACCTTGTAGAATGAGTGTGATGCAATGCATCTGGCCGTAAGCGCCGGCGCTGCGTCCATAGGCCCAGCCCAGACCATCTGCGCGGACGAGATCAGGCATCATCTTAATATATTTTTCCGCGTAGGTGCGCAGCGTGGGTAGCTTGCGTTCGCGCAGGGCCGAATTTGCGTGCAATTGTAGCGCTGAGCGAGTGAAGACGAGGGCCATTACGCCATAGAGATTGAAGTTACCGCCCAGGCCCTTTTCCGCATCATCAAAGAAACCATTGGAGCTGGTTTGCTCGATCCGTTCAGCCATGCGCTCAATGAGGCGTGAGGTCTCGTCTTTTTTGGAGAGACCGAGGCTGTAGCGGCAGACGGCTTTTGCGATATTGAAGGCCTGCCAGTAATTGTCGTAGTCACTGCGGGTGAGCAGTAATTTGTCTAGTTTTTGGCGGGTCTCTTCGACGAGGCGCTCCCAGACAGGGTTGCGTTCTTTAGAGGGGCCGAAGGAAAGCAGTCCGAGGGAGGCGTAGGCGACGCCATTTTCCCCAGCGGGCTCAGTGAAAGCTTGGGCCGTAATGCAGCGCGCGGCGAGGTCGATCAGGTCGTGGCCTTTCAGGGTAGTTTCGCCCGTGGCGCGGTAATATTCGCCTAAGGCGAAAGCGACATGGCCGGGTTCATCAGAACGGGGGCTTTCGCCCGCGGTCGGAGTGATCGTGCCGTCAGCGTTAATGGAGTCGAGATTATGGCTCAGCATTGAGCGGGCCATATCGAGACATTGCTCGGAGAAACTATTCATTCAGCGGAATCGTGTAAAAGGGTGGGCGGAAGGTGGATTTGTTCCAGTCGATGAAACTGGAGCAAGGGTGAATTATCGGGCGATCAATTTAATGAACTCGGCGTTTGTTTTAGTCTTGGCCAAACGGGTAACCATGGTGTCGGTGGCCTCTTCGATTTTTTGCTGCACGAGGGCGCGGCGGAAAAAGTGAATGCCTTCTAGGGTTTTCTCGGCCAGCAAGAGTTCTTCTTTGCGCGTACCGGAAGAAGCGACATTGACGGCCGGCCAAATGCGCATTTCTGCCGCTTTGCGATCGAGCACTAACTCCATGTTGCCGGTGCCCTTGAATTCTTGGAAGATCACATCATCCATGCGGGAGCCCGTTTCGACGAGAATGGAAGCAATGATGGTTAAGGAGCCGCCTTCTTCCGTATTACGGGCCGAGGCGAAAAGTTGGCGGGGACGTTCGAGTGCGCGCACATCCAAACCACCGGTGCCGGTGCGGCCGGAGTTTTTCGCGGTGTTATGGGCGCGAGCCAGCCGAGTCAGCGAGTCAATCAAGAGGACGACATCTTTGCCGGCTTCAATCAGGCGCTTAGCCCGCTCAATGCAGAGATCGGAAACGCGCAAGTGATTCTCTACCGGATCATCGTTTGATGATGCCCACACTTCGGCGGGTACGCTCCGTTTGAAGTCCGTGACTTCCTCGGGGCGCTCGTCGACGAGCAGAATCATCACGTGACATTCGGGATGGTTTTCAATGACACCCAGGGCGATGTCGCGCAGGAAGGTCGTTTTTCCTGTGCGCGGTGGGGCGACGATCAGGCCGCGGGTGCCTTTGCCGATGGGGCAAAGAAGGTCTATGACACGATTGGTCATGCGCCCATCTTTCATCTCGAGCTTAATTTGTTCGTTGGGGGTAATCGTCGTGAGGCTGGCGAAGTCTAGGGCGCGGCGGCGGGCTTCGAGATCGAGGCCATCGATTTTCTCGATAAAGCGGATCTTGGGGTTGGGGAAGCGCTCATCAGGAGTCGCGGAAGCGGTGATGAAACTGCCTTGTTGTAGGTGGAAGCGGCGCACAAGTTCGCGCGGGACGAAAGGGTCCGTCGGGCGACGTTTGCCGTGTTTGTTCAGGTCCAACAACTGGCCATTACGGCTGTTGTCGATGTCAAGCACGCCTTCGACCTGGATCGTATTATCCGGTTGGGCTGGCGGGGTGGCGGGGGCTAAGATTGCCTCAGGGGCAACTGGCAGATTTTCATTATCCATACAAAAACGAGTTGGTGGAGCTGCCTAGGCTTGACCGTTTAATTCGTCAGTGGCATTTCCAAAACGCTCAGTTAAACCCCCAATAGGAAAAACTTGTGACGGACCAAACGATAACCTCAGTGTCTCGGGAGAGTAGAATTTTCAAACCCTCGGCCGATTTCACGAGCCAAGCTAATCTTGGCAGCTACGCCTCGTACCGTAAGCTTTACGCCGAGTCTGTCAACGCTCCAGACAAGTTTTGGTCAAAACAGGCCAAGGAACATCTTACTTGGCGTAAACCTTTCAAACGAGTTTCTGAGTGGAAACCCCCACATGCTAAGTGGTTTCTCGGTGGGAAGTTAAATGTTTCTGAAAATTGCGTTGATCGTCACCTCGGGACAGCGCGCGAAAATAAAGCAGCCTTAATTTTTGAAGGGGAGCCGGGCGATGTCCGGACCATCACCTATCGCCAATTATATTTCCACGTCTGCCGCATGGCGCATATTTTAGAGAATATGGGGATCAAGCCGGGCGATCGCATTGCCATTTACTTGCCCATGATTCCTGAGGCGGTAATCGCGATGCTGGCCTGCGCGCGCATTGGAGCAGTTCACACCGTTATTTTCGGCGGCTTCAGTGCCGAGGCGATTAAAGACCGCATCAACAACTGTCAGGCGAAGCTTGTCATTACGGCTGATGGTGGTTGGCGGCGCGGCAAGGTCATCGAGTTGAAGGCTAACGTTGACCGAGCGCTGGAAGGCGCTCCGACCGTCCACACGGTACTGGTGGTCAAGCGGTGCGGCAATCCCGTCACCATGCGCGAGGGACGCGATGTGTGGTGGCGCGAAGCTTGGGAGGGCGCCCCGAATTCGCATCGGGCTAAAGCCTTTGATTCTGAACATCCGCTTTTTATTCTCTACACGTCTGGTTCTACCGGAAAACCCAAGGGCGTGCTCCACACTTCAGCCGGCTACCTCCTCGGAGCTAAGCTGAGTTCACATTACGTTTTCGATTTGAAGGAAAATGATCGTTTCTTTTGTTCAGCCGACATCGGTTGGATTACCGGTCATAGCTACGTTGTTTATGGATTACTCTCCAATGGCGCGACGGTGTTTCTCTATGAAGGGGCACCGAACCAACCTGAGCCTGACCGTTTTTGGCAGATGATCGATCGTCACGGTCTGACGATTCTCTACACCGCGCCAACCGCGATTCGCGCTTTCATGCGCTGGGGCGACAATTACGTGTTGCGGCACCGGCTCGATTCGCTGCGGCTGCTTGGTTCCGTCGGTGAGCCCATTAATCCGGAAGCTTGGATGTGGTATCACAAGATGATCGGCAAGAAACGTTGCCCAATCGTTGATACTTGGTGGCAGACGGAAACCGGTTCGATCATGATCACGCCGCTGCCGGGAGTTGTGCCCACCAAGCCGGGTTCAGCGACGCTTCCGTTCTTCGGCGTCGTCCCTAAAATTGTTGACGAAAATGGCGATGAGGTTCCGCGGAATAGCGGCGGCAAATTGGCTATCATGAAACCTTGGCCCGCGATGCTGCGTACATTGTGGGGCGATGATGCCCGTTTTAAGCAGGCTTATTTTAGCGAATTCCCTGGCAAGCCCGGAGTCTATTTCACCGGCGACGGCGCGCGGCAGGATAAAGATGGTTATTTTTGGATCGTGGGCCGCATCGATGATGTGCTCAACATTTCTGGTCACCGCATCGGCACAGCCGAAATCGAAAGCGCTTTGGCTTCGCACCCTGCGGTGGCTGAAGCGGCAGCGGTGGGCCGCCCGGATGAACTTAAAGGTCACTCCCTTGTGGTCTTCATCACGCTCAAGTCCACGCACACCGCCAGTGATCAGCTGAAAGAAGATCTCCGCGCGCACGTGGGCAAAGAGATTGGCTCACTCGCCAAACCGGATCAGGTGCGCTTCGCTGCTGGTTTACCCAAGACACGTTCGGGGAAAATCATGCGCCGCTTGCTCAAGGAACTCGCGACTACGGGTGAAATCAAGGGTGACACGACAACGTTGGAAGATTTCTCCGTCATCTCGGCTCTCAAATCTGATGAGGAATAAATCCGCCGGCTAAATGTTCTTGGCTCCCTCAGGGGCCAATTACCAACGAGCAGCCTTCACGCTGCTCGAATTGCTGGCTGTCGTTGCCCTGCTGGCTCTGCTGAGCGGTCTCCTGCTGGGAGCCGCTCATCGGATCGGCGAAGTGGGGCGCATCGCGCGGGCTAAAGTTGAACTAGCCGTGCTCGCTGCGGCGTTGGAGAATTACCAACGCTTTTACGGCGATTATCCCCAAACAGATGATCCCGCGGAGCTTTTACAGTCGCTCCTCGGCCGGCTTGGTCCGCGCAATAATGTCAGCTCGACGCGCAGTTGGTTAACCCTCGCTCGTTATCGAACCGCGCTGTCGCGCGATACTCTGGTCGATCCGTCGGCCACACTGATCGATCCATGGGACCAACCGTATCGGTACATCTATAAGGTCCCGGCCGCCAGTTGGGGCAATGTCAGCTATGTCCTCTATTCGCTGGGGCCGGATGGGCAGGACATTCGAGCGCTTTTATCCGGTGGTTTTGTCGATTCCAATTTGCGGGAAAATTTAGATAATCTCTACGCCAATCGCCCATGAAGATAAATTTATTCTTCACCGCGGTGCGGCGCGCACGTCGTTCTTCGCGGCCATCGTTCGGTTCAGCCTTCACCTTGCTTGAGCTGCTGGCGGTCATCGCCGTGATTGGGATTTTGGCTGGTTTTATTTTTCCCAGTTTGCATGCCGCCCGAATCGCCACGCATCAGGCTAAGACGCGCCTGCTGTTTGGTCAGTGGGCGGTGGCGCTTGAGGGATTTTATCAAGAGTATGGTTACTATCCTGTGCTTGATGAGGATAATCTGGTGAACCCAGTGGGGCAAAATTCTGATCCAAGTACACCGCATCTCTTTCATGATTTGCTGGCGGGGCGTCGTCGGGATGGCTCCGCGTTACCGGCTTATGGCAGCAATACCAATGCCTGGTTGCCAGAGGCGCAAAATCGTAAGCTCATTGCTTTCTACTCCTTTGCGTCGGCTGATTTTACCAGCGCTAGTTCAGCGATCCCGAATTTGTTATGTGACGGCTTTGAGCACACGGCCATCGCGGTGCTCGTGGATCGAAATTTGGATGGGGTGATTCAGCTGGGCCGCGATTTTCTGGTTCTGCCGGTGGTGAATGGGCTGGCGCCGGGGTTAGGGGATTTTCCCATCGCGGGAGTGCGCGCGAGGGTGATTTTTTATGCGCCCGCCGCAGACGCCACGACGGCTAACCCCAAATTTATCTTTAGTTGGAAATGAAATATTCGCCTCCTCGCTCCTGCGTTTCGGCCAATCAGCGAATCTCTTTCAAGGGGGAGCGTAGCACAGGGCTAAGCCGCTGGGGCCATTGGCGTGCCCGTGCTTTTACCCTTTTTGAATTGTTAGTCGTGCTCGGTCTCATCGCCGTGCTCTCATTTATACTCAGCCCGAAATTTGGTGCCGGCCGCCAGTCCGCTGCGCTGCAAACAGCACAAGCTATGCTGTTCAACTTACTTTCAGCGGCCCGGACTAAGGCCCAGGCCACTGGGCAATCGTCGCGGGTGCTGATCCAAGTTGATCCGGTGAACTACGGCCAGCCTCTCCGGTATTTGCGCTACCTCGCGGTGCAGACGCAAAATCCGAGCGGGTGGACTGTTTTTGCTGAGGCTTTTTTGCCTGATGGCATTTATATTGTACCGGGGAATTTTAATGCTCTCCCCATCGGGATTTTTCCGCCGGAGCTAACCGCGGCATGGGTGAAGTCGGATGGTGCTCCGCTGCGGTCAACGGCGCTGCGCTCCAGCCAAGTAATTTATGAGGCGATTAATGGTCCCGTAGTGGAGCAGTGGGTGAGTATAGTTATTTCCGCAACTGCTGGTACCGCGCAATCAGGAGATCTCATCGTAGCTCCTGGTCAGGGTCGAAATCCGGGCGCGTATGCGGTGGGCGAATCGCCGATAGTTTTAGTGAATCCCGCAAGGGTGCGCGGTCTTTCCCTCAGCGCCTATTCCGTGCCGACCTTCATTTATAATCTGAGCAGTTTTTGATGAAATTATTTTGCCAAGGCTGCCGGAGCTTTTCTCTGTTCGAGGTTATTATCGCCGTCGGAATATTCGGCGCGGCCATCACGATCATGCTCAGCCTGCTACCTGCGCTGGTGGCCTCAGCGGCGAAAACAAACGATACTTTAGTTGCCGTACGCTTGCCTGACGCGGTGGGGCTTGAGTTGCAGCGGGTGGCGCTTTCGGGCGGCTTTGACGCACTAGCGAGCCAGATCTCGCGTATCGCTGACCCATTGCCGGCCACGCTCACGTTGGCGGCTGATCGAGCGCTGGAGCGGGTCCAAACCTTGGACTATTTGCCCTCCATCGCGTCGGATCAAATTCCGGCTGCCTCCCGTTATTTTTTGATCGAGGTGTGGCGCTTCACGTCACCGCCCTTAGAATATAACGCGCACGGTGCTGGGCTCGCCGTTCAGGTGCGGGTCTCGTGGCCATTTTTTATTCCGGGTGCCGATACGGCCACTCCTCTGAGCGAGCGAGAGCAGTTCGTCTTTAATTTGGCTTTAAATCGATGAAGCCGCTGCCCCAGGGCCCCCTGAAATCCTCGTTGGGTGGCTTAAGAGCTGGGTTGGCTTACGCTCAGAGCAGTTACGCCGCTTTCAC
Source organism: uncultured Verrucomicrobiota bacterium (assembly GCA_903906135.1). Lineage (GTDB taxonomy): Bacteria > Verrucomicrobiota > Verrucomicrobiia > Opitutales > Opitutaceae > Lacunisphaera. Next base: position 10,074 of record CAIVJE010000054.1, read on the forward strand.
CCTGATTGAACTGCTGGTTGCCATGTTTATCGCGCTGATCTTGGCGGGTCTATTGCTTTCGATTGTGCGGGTGACATTGACGCTTTGGCAACGCACGCAGAATAATTTATCGGCTGCGGTCCAAGCTAAGTTGGCGCTCGATTTGCTTGAGCGTGATTTGCAATCGGCTCTCTTTCGCCCCGACGGTAAAATTTGGCTAGCGGTGGAAATTAATAATAGCCCGAGTTATTTAACTACGCATGGCTGGCTCGCTCTGACCGGACTGACCAAACCGAACTCGCCGGAAAGCCAAAGATTGGTGGGGCTCGCGAGCGAGCAAGCGACCCCGCTGATCAGCAATGCCCGGTTCGGTTTGTCCGGTGCGTGGCTGCGCTTAATGACGACCAACGATGAAGCTGTTGGTGGTCTGCCCGTCGCGGTGGCTTATCAAGTCGCGCGTCGCCCAGTCAGTGGCACCGTGAGCTCGGGCAACCCCGCGGCCGTGCGTTACACGTTGTTCCGGGCGGCAGTCAGTGCAGCGAATAGTTTTGCGGTGGGCGCAGATGTGACCGCGCCGGGTTACGGCAATGCCGCCGTGGCCCCAGCGGCCTCGCGCAATGGCGCGACCCTCACCAATCCAAATAACACGGATGCCTTAGCCACCAACGTTGTTGATTTCGGTCTTTGGCTCTATGTTCGTGATCTCACTGCGGGTGGTCTGCGGCGAATATTTCCTGGGGATGGCAATGATTTTACGCACACGGCGGTGGGGAGCGAAGTCGTGGCTGATGCCCATCGTTTTCCGGTGGCGGTCGATGTGATGATTCGTATTTTAACTGAATCAGGGGCGACCTTGGTTGCGGAAATTGAATCGGGTGCCGGGCGCGTGAGTCGCCCGCCTAATTATAGTTCCGATGCGGAGTGGTGGTGGGCGATCGTCGAAGCTCATTCCCGAGTTTATACACGGCGGATCGAGATAAAGGCGGTGGGGTGGTGAAAATTGTATCGAGTAATATTTTCCGCCGGTGCGTGCGGATCCGGGCTTTTCCTCTGGACGCGAATCAGGCGTCCAACCGACTCTGCGCGCCTGGGGCCAAGCAGCAGGGCTTTGCGCTTATTATCACCCTCACGCTCCTCGCCTTGCTCGCGCTCACCGTTTTTGCCTTAAGTGCGCTGAATCGCGTCAGCGCGCAGATTGCGACAATCGCGGTTTATCAAGTGCAGGCGCGGCAGAATGCCTTGCTCGGTCTTCACCTTGGCCTGGGCGAGTTACAACAGCAGGCGGGTGACGATGCGCGGCTGACCGGCATGGCTGGCCTAACCGGGATCAGTGCGCTAGCGGGCAACAGCACGCGGCATTGGTGTGGTGTTTGGGAGCAGGGCACCGGCGCCTTTGTCGCATGGCTGACCTCAGGGGCGCAAACTACGAGTACCGCCGCGGTTCAAAGTGGGCTGAGCGTCGTTGCACTGGTTGGCCCTAATACCGTGGGCGCGCCCGCTGCTAATTCGGAGCCTAGCATTGCGGGTAAAATTCCGCTTTGGCGAACAGAAACGGCCGCGGCCCCCGGCATCGCGACGCTCGTAGGGAATTATGCTTATCTGGTCATTGATGAAGGGGTGAAAATTACGGCGTATGCGCCCGAGGCGCTGGTGCGCGTCGCTGGTCTTCGTCCGGTCCTCACCAGCACCGTCCCGACGAGTGCGGCCGGTAAACTAGCCGCCGCGCTCGTGGCTTATGCGGGGAAGTTGCCAAGTGTCATTTCGTATGAGCAATTGAGTCTACTGCCTACGCCGAATACTGCGCTCACGCCTTCGGTAATCCAGGATAATTTTAATCACGTCACGCTGACTAATCGCACGCTCAGTGGCCGTGATTATTTTTCAGGGAGTCTTAATCTCAACACCACTTCGACAATCTTTTGGCGCAGTGTGCTGGAGACTTATAATACCGCGCCGGGAGTTGTGCCGATTACTTCGAGTAACTTGACGACGAAGGGCAATGCCCTCGGTAACGGCCTCGCGGCGACCAACCTCGGTAAAATGATGAATGGTCCATTTAGTAGCCCAGCCAATTTTAGTGCTTATCTCGCCAGCGTCTTTCCGCTCACGGGCTCACCCACTTATATCCAGATTATGGCCGTGCTGGGTCCGATGCTGACAGTGCGCTCCGATACTTTTCGCATTCGAGCTTACGGGGAGGCAGTTAATACCTTGGCCACAGTGCCAGTTGAAGCTCGGGCTGTCTGCGAAGCCATCGTACAGCGCACCCCGCTGGCCGCACCCAACGGACTCGGGCGCAAATTTGTCCTGATCAATTTTCGCTGGCTCGGGCCGAACGATCTCTGAACGCCTCAAGGTCGCGTCGTAGAATTAGGCCAGCAAATCACTGACTACTTGGCCGAATACATCCGTCAGACGATAATAACGTCCCTGATGTTTATACGTGAGGGCCTTGTGATCGATGCCCATCTGGTGGAGAATCGTCGCCTGGAGGTCGTGGACCGAAACGGGTTTATCAATGATGTTGTAACCGAAGTCATCGGTGGCGCCGTAATTTAAACCGGGCTTAATGCCGCCTCCTGCCATCCACATCGTGAAACAGCGGGGGTGATGATCCCGGCCATAATTATCCGCCGTCAATTTACCTTGCGAATAATTGGTGCGCCCAAATTCACCACCCCAGATCACGAGGGTATCATCCAATAGGCCGCGTTGCTTAAGATCGGTCACCAGGGCATAGCTGGCTCGATCAACGTCGGCACATTGCCGGCGGATCATTTTGGGGAGATCGCCGTGTTGATCCCAGCCGGGATGATAGAGCTGGATGAAGCGAACATCCCGTTCCGCCAAGCGGCGAGCAAGGAGGCAATTCGCGGCAAAGGTCCCCGGCTGTTTCGCCGATTCACCGTAAAGTTCATAGGTTGCCGCTGATTCACGCGAGGAATCCATCACCTCCGGCACGCTGGTTTGCATGCGGTAGGCCATTTCATATTGGTCGATGCGCGAGCTGATCTCGGGATCGCCGAGTTCCGCTGCTTGGCGGGTATGCAACTCCGCCAGACGATCGAGAAATTGCCGCCGACTCGTTGCCGAAATTCCGGCGGGATTTTTCAGGAAAAGAACCGGATCACTGCCGCCGCGAAATTGGACTCCTTGATGAATGCTCGGCAGAAAGCCGTTGCCCCACAGGCGTGAATACAACGGTTGATCGATGCGATCTTTTGAGATCAGCACGACAAAGCCCGGGAGGTTTTCATTGGCGCTGCCAAGACCGTAGGAGAGCCAAGAGCCCATGGAGGGGCGCCCGGGTAATTGATGGCCGGTCTGGAAAAACGTAATCGCCGGGTCGTGATTGATATGCTCGGTGTGCATCGAGCGAATAAAGCACAAGTCATCCGCCATTTTGGCCGTGTTGGGGAGAAGGTCACTGATCCAAGCGCGACTTTGCCCGTGCTGGGCAAAAGAGAACAGCGACCCAGCTAGAGGGTAATGGGCCTGATGAGCGGACATCCCCGTTAGGCGCTGCCCGCCGCGAATGCTGTCGGGGAGGTCTTCGCCTTGGCGCTGTTTCAGGAGTGGCTTATAATCGAAGAGATCGTGCTGCGAGGGCCCCCCCGCCATAAAAAGATAAATAATCCGCTTAGCTTTCGGGGCGAAATGGGGCTGACCGAGAATGCCACGAGCTGGCTCGGCGGTAACTGGAGCGCCCAATGCCGATTTTTGCAGCAAATTGGTGAGCGCCACTCCCCCCAAGCCGAGCGCAAAACGGCCAAAGAAATCTCGCCGCGACAGGCCAAAGTTAAGTTGATCGCAAAACATAGTGGGGCAGAGATTGGCAGCTTAACGCCGCATCAGCGTTTCGTCAAAGTTAAGTAAAGCTTGGGCGACAATCGCCCAGGCGGCCCGATCAACGGCCGGCAGGGCGACATCAGTTATGGCTTCGCCCGATTGGTTGAATTCATTCGTGGCTTTTTCGTCGGCTTGAAAAAGCGCGCGCTGCGATTCGTAGAGCTCATGCAAAATGGTTAGCTCTTCTTTTGCGGCTGTGCGTCCCGTCACCAGACGAAACCCCCAAGCGAGACGGTCATTGAGGCTAGCGCCGCCTTCCCGGAGCATGCGTTGTCCGATGAAGCGCGCCGCTTCGATGAATTGTACATCATTGAGCAGGGCGAGGGCTTGCAGCGGTGTGCTGGTATTTTGCCGGAGCACGGTGCACGTATTGCGCTCCGCCGCGTCAAACATCAGCATCGTTGGGGGTGGCACGGTGCGTTTCCAAAAAGTGTACAGACTTCGGCGGTGCAGATCGTCTTGGGTGCCTTGTTCATATTTGGGTTTCCCCATCGCGATTTCTTCCCACAACCCCGGTGGTTGATAAGGCAGCACGCTGGGTCCCCCAATTTTTTCAACGAGGAGCCCACTGGCGGCGAGCGCTTGGTCGCGCATCATTTCAGCGGTTAAGCGACGAGCTGGGCCGCGGGCTAAAGCTAAATTGGCGGGATCAAGCGCGCGCTGGGCGGGGGTGGTTTGGGAGGATTGTCGATAAGTAGCTGAGAGCGCAATTTGGCGCAGCGTGCGTTTTACGTCCCAGCGATGCTGGACAAAATCTTGCGCGAGCCAGTCGAGCAACTCGGGGTGCGTGGGCGGCGTTCCCTGCAGGCCCAAATTATCCGGCGTGCCAACGATTCCAGTGCCAAACATCATTTGCCAAATGCGATTCACCGTCACGCGAGCGAGTAAGGGATTCGCGGGGGCCGTCAACCATTGCGCTAGACCAAGTCGATTGCGGGGTGCTTGCACGGGGAAAGGGGGCAGCGCGCGGGGCGTGTCGGCCGTGACCGTATCGCCAGGGCTATCATACGCGCCGCGGATTAAAATATGCGCCGGCTTGGGTTGGGGAAGCTCATGCATCACCATGGCTTCAGGAACGGGCGTAATCAGGGCATTTTGCTCTTCGCGGACCGCGCGCAAGGCTTGGGTGGCAGTTCGGCTGGGCGCATCAATTAGGGAAATAAAATAATCAAATAAACCCGCGCGTTGGGCGACCGTGAGTTTCTTGGCTGATTGCGTCCACGCTTGGTCGAAGTCGGGCCGACCGGCGAGTTGCGCGACTTCCAAGGCGGTCAGATCGCGGGCAAAAATTGCGAGATCGCTGGCCTTGCCACCCTTAAAGCCCGCATCGCGAAAACGATAGCCGAGCGTCAAATCCGGTTCAGATGTTCCGTAAGTAATATCTTTAAAGAGCCCGTCGCGGATAATATCGCTGGGGACCAGCGTGCCGTTGAGCCAAATCTTGGCACCGGCAGCGCGGCTGGAGCCATCATACGTAACTGTGAGGTGCGTCCAAGCATCAGCTGGCAGAACGGCTTTGCTAATGATTTTTAGCGAGGCACCGGGCCACAGATAGTGCAGGCCAAAAGCCACGCGGCCGTTTTCCAGCAGGATTTCATAGCCGCGGCTACCGGCATCCGCGGGCGCTTTCGAGTGATGCAACACGACCATTCGAGCGGTGGTGACGCTCGTGGTCGGAGGTTGAAGCCACAGTGATAAGGTGAACGCATCCGTGCGCTTGAAGGTAGCCAAACCCGGAAAGGTAAGGCCATTTTCTCCATCGAGTTCGAGCACGGGACCTCGTGGGCTGGGAATTATTTTTGGCGTCTCGAATACCTTCCCTGGTTTAGTCGGATCTACTGAATTCGCGACGTGCCCCTCGGTCAGGTCGGTCAACGGATAGGCGGCGACTAATCCAGTTAGCTGAGCGGGGGCCGCTGGTAGTTTTTCGGTGAGCCAGCGGCGGAAGGCGCGCTGGGCGCCGCGGTGCGTCTTAGCTAAGGCTCCCTCCGCCTCAGTGGTTTTTTTGCGCAGGACTTCGAGTTGGCGAAATTGTTCGTCGGTGGTTAGCAACAAACTTGGCAACGGCATCGTATCGGCAAAGCCTTTGTAGGAAATTTGACCCGACTCATCGATGTTCTGGAAAAAAGCGAAGAGGGAATAGTAATCGCGCTGGGTGATGGGGTCGAACTTGTGATCATGGCAGCGGGCGCAATCTAACGTGAGTCCGAGGAAGGCGGTGCCGAAGGTCGCGACGCGATCGGCCACGTAAGCGACGCGGTACTCTTCTTCTACGATGCCGCCTTCTTCGTTTTGATTATGGAGACGGTTAAAAGCGGTCGCGAGATGTTGGTCTCGGGTCGCGTTGGGCAGCAAATCGCCGGCGAGTTGCTGCGTAGCAAATTGGTCGAAGGGGAGATTTTGGTTGAACGATTTAATGACCCAGTCGCGGTAGGCCCACATCGCTCGCGTGCGATCCATTTGGTAGCCGTGGGTATCGGCGTAACGTGCAATATCGAGCCAGTCGCTCGCCATGCGTTCGCCGTAGCGGGGCGAGGCAAGGAGGCGATCGAGGACACGTTCGTAAGCACCGGGCTGAGAGTCTGCGATGAACGCATCGGCTTCAGCCGGAGTGGGTGGCAGGCCCGTGAGGTCGAGCGTGACTCGGCGAATGAGTTGCGCCCGGTCTGCTTCAGGGGCCGAGGTTAATTGCGCTGCCGGCAGTTGGGCCCGCACGAAAGTGTCGATTGGGGAAATTATGTTCGGTGATTTCTGTGGCGGAGTTGCGGCCGCGATGGGGTCAAAAGCCCAATGCGCGGACCACGGGGCTCCCTCGGCCACCCAACGACGCAGGAGAGCGATTTCGGTTGGCTTTAATTGACGACCAGCCGTGCGCGGGGGCATGACCTCTTCGTCATCAGCGCTGCTGGTTCTGATGACCAATTCACTTTCGGCCGGGTCGCCAGGGGTCACCACCGTTACCGATTTTTGAGTTCGAAAAAGACCATCCTTAGTATCGAGCCGCAGTTTGGCTTTGCGCCCGCGTTCATCCGGACCGTGGCAATGATAACACGCATCGGAGAGAATCGGGAGGATGTCGTGGCGAAAATTAACAGGAGCCGGCGACCCCGCATCAGCGGCGCCAGCGATGTGAGTGAAGGTTAGGCAGGCCCAAGCCAAGAGGCGCGCCAAGCGCACCGCTGAAAAAATAGACTGGGGCGATACAGACAATGAGGGAGATTTTGTGAAAAAAACAACCAACCAGACCCCGCTAAATAACCTCAGCGTAGGGTCTAAGATCAAGGCGCGAATTTATGGGCCGCCGAGAGTATTCCAAAAGATCATCAGATTTTTTGTCTGACGTCCGGCCACAATCAGGTCGGGTTTGCCGTCACCGTTGAGGTCAGCTACCTTGAGGTCCTCAACGGCAATTGCTTTAGTCGCAACTATACTGACGCGCCAATTTTCCCCGGCTTCGTCGAGTGGAGTGAGCAACCGAATGCCGGGATCAGTGGTGCGCCACCCAACCACCAACTGGTCAGAGCCGACTCCCAGAAAGTCAGCGGTGGCGACGGCGTGGCCTTCTTTGCAACCGGACAGCACTAATTTTCGCTGCCACGCACCGCTCTCATCCCGAGTGTAGATGGCGGCCATGCTGCCGTGAAACGGCTCGACGGTCGCAATAAAATCTCCGTGAGCCAGACGTCCGGCGCGCAATTCGCCGGTCGCGTACTGGGTAATTTGCGTGGAGCGCCAAGAGTCGTCTTGGTATTCATTAAGCCAGATGCCCTCTTGGGCTCCGGAGATAATTTGCGGCCTCGCCGTGTTTCGCCAGCGGACGGGGTCGAAATTGTGGGTGAAATGCCCGGTATCATTTACCACCGCGGTCGGCCAAGGATCCCGCGGGTTGGGGGGCTTTTGATAGGCGAGTAATTTCGCGCCGCGGCCGACCCCGGCTTGATTCCCTCTCCCGTGGAGGGGTTGCACGAGAAGATCCCAGCGGGTTCGATTTATCTGCACCCATTGCATGCGATGGACCGTCGGTTCATGGGGAAGGCGAATGGCTGCCCATCGTTGGGTGCGATCAGGTGGCGCCAGCATATAAAAAATCGCTCCACTGTTGGTGGTGTCGCTGGGATTCCAGCCCGCGCCCACGGCAAGTTCACACTTCCCGTCGCCATCGATATCGCGAGCGGCGAGGCAAACATTGTCTTCTGGCGTGAGATGTTCGGCGATGACATGTTTTTGCCAGGTCGGATTCTGGTACCATTGAATCGTGGTTTTATCCGCTAGCAGAATATCAAGGCGCCCGTCGCCATCAACGTCGGCAATGGCGAGTCCATAGCCCAAGGTTATTTTAGCTATTTCTTGCGCTTGGAACTTGGGTTCAGGGGGAGCCGCAAAAGAGCAAGCCGCCGCTAGGGCGAGGGGAAGCACCAGTGGTTTCATGCTTTGGGGTTTAGTCGTGCTTGGGCGGATGTCCATCGCGCACACGTGGGCTGCATTGGAATTGGGCCGGGAGCGGCGGCTGGAGGCGGCTGCGCCTGCAGCTTTAGACTTTCCGGTGGCACTCACGCCGTGTATAAAAAATCATGTATTTTATTTTTGCGCTGATCTTTTTCGCGATTGGTCTGCCGGCCACGGTCGCCTCGCCGCTGGCTGACATTGCGCAAGCGCTCGAGGTGGATTGGCCAAAAAACAAGACCATTCATTTCGTTTGTCATGGGCACAGCGTGCCCGCCGGTTATTTCAAAACGCCGGTGGTTAATTCTGATCAATCCTATCCCGCTCTCTGGCAAACGGGTTTGCGGCAGCAGTTTCCTCACGCGGTGTTGAATGTCATTGTCACTGCGATTGGTGGGGAAGATTCCATCGCGGGGGCCGCTCGATTTGAGCGCGATGTGTTGGCGTTGCGACCTGCCGTGGTGACGATTGACTACGCCCTAAACGATCGCGGGGCGGGCTTGGTGAAGGCCAAGGCCGCCTGGGTACAGATGATTGTGGCCGCGCAGGCGGCGGGGATTCGCGTTATTCTGCTGACGCCGACTCCCGATCAGCGGGTCAATATTGATGATCCGCAAAATTCATTGAATTTACATGCCGAGCAAGTGCGGGCGTTGGCGCAGGAGCACGGAGTCCTGCTGATTGATAGCCTCGCCCTCTTTAAAGCCCAATTAAAGGCAGGGGTGCCGTTGCCGGATCTGATGTCGCAGGTAAATCACCCCAACGGGGCTGGGCATGCGCTGATCGCGGAAGCTCTACTTGGGTTATTCCACAAATAATTAACCTTGAGCTTGGTGGCAAGCGGGTGGGGCAGAACAAGACTTGCCCGTCTTGATGGGCAGCGCTGGGGCTTGTGAAAAAATGGTGCCAGGGGCGAGGATTGAACTCGCGACCAAAGGCTTATGAGTCCTCTGCTCTACCACTGAGCTACCCTGGCAAAAGGGATTATTATCAATGACTTGTGGATTTAAAGAATCTTGTCTTCTACACCTGTTTTTTACGCTTTAGCTCAATTGAGGGATAAAGAGAAAACATGCGCAGCGCGACAAAATGGGAAAGAACACAAGTCCAAGCACTGCTTCGCGATGGAAGCAGTGGTATTTACTACGGAAGATGGAAACTAGGCGGCAAGCAAAAATGGAAGTCCTGGAAAATCTCTCACTTCTGCCTAGAGCGGAGCGATTAAAGACCATTCGCGAGCAGATGAGCGTAGGATGGCAAATTTACATTGCCGCCGCTAACGACGACTCCAATGCGTTTGCCTCGCAAATCCAGCCCGCCATGAACGGCGCCAGCCAAGCCTAGGCAGCCGGTGGGCTCGATGACCAATTTCATGCGTTCAGCAAAAGATCTCATCGCTTCAACTAATTGGTCATCAGTC
>CAIVJE010000055.1 GCA_903906135.1 uncultured Verrucomicrobiota bacterium
GATTGGCTGAAGGATTTCCACCCGTGAAGTCAGCGCTTCCAGACCGGCCCTCGCGGGCTCAAAGTGCGGCTTGGCGCCGCTCGCTCCGGCGCGGCGGCGGGTTGGGACTGTTAGTCGGCCTAGCCGTTGTCACTCCTCCGTTGCGGGCGATGTTTTTGCCAGCTGCCAGATATTCTGGTCCGCCGTTACCGCCCAGTTCCTTGACGGTGCCGCCGCCGCGCACGCTGGCGTGGTCTCAGGAATCAGTGCTGGCTCGCCATATTTTTGAATCCTATGCGGCGAGGTCATTGGGTAATTTTGCTAAAAACGGCAAGGGTGGGAGTGGGCGCATCTTGCTGGCACGATTACTGGCGCGGCAGCAATTGACCGAAACCAATCAATATATTCTCGCGGCACAGCCATGGGGCGTCACCGGCACGTCGGGCTGGCAAAATCCCAAGGGCGACTACGACTTCGAATCATCGGTGCTCACAACCATCTTGTGGTTATTTGGGGAAGACCCCGCGACGCTGACACCGGCCGCCCGCGAACATTTACTGCACGTGCTGCTCACCGAAGAGGGCGGTGCCTATCGAGCCGCCGCACCCAATACGGGCGGCCTGATTGAGGAAACCGAAAACCATCTCTTGATGACGGAGGGCTCGCGTTATCTGAAGAACCGCTGGCTGCAGCGCCACGGTAATGCTGCGCCGTCGTACGACAACGTCGCTAATGGCCTGGAAGATAAATTGCTGACGCTGTTGGCCGCCATTCGCACGGCTGGGTTTCATGAGTTCAATTCTCAGCCCTACATCGGTTACACTATTTTAGGGCTGCTCAATCTGGAGGCATTTGCCTCCGACCCTGTGCGGGCCTCGGCCCGTCAGGTGTTGGACGCGATGAATTTTAATTATGCGCTCGGGAGCTACCGGCTGCGACATTTTCCCTCGTTCCGTCGACGCATAGAATATGCTGGCATGACGTCCCTCACCGCGGGCTACCAGACCGCTTATATGACCGCTTGGCTGAGCTACGCGGCGCGGCCGTTAGCTTTACCGGAATTGCCTGGCGCGGGCGTGACGCATGCGCTGATTGGGGCGGCTTTACCGTATCGTCCGCCGGATGCGGTGGTGCGTTTGCTTTTTGACAAAGGGCCAGGGTACTTCGTCAAGATTGGCCATGGGGAGAAGGGGAGTCCCGAAATTTATTCAGCGGGGCCTGGTTTCCTGCTGAGCGCGGGCGGCGTTCACCGAGGAAAATTATCGGTCATTGTGGCTCGTCCGATTACATTGCAGCTCGATGATAATGTTACGGAGTTGGCCGAGGTATTTCATCTCGCCGGTCCGAGCGCAGATTTTCGGGCATGGAATAATACGGGCGTGCAAGAAAATTTCGCGTGTGCCGCGGGTCCGGTGCACGTCCCGGCGCGTTTCAAGGCGGTGCAAAGCAATGAAATTTGGCAGATTTATGCGGGCGGCCCAGGGCTGCTGCTCGCCGTTCATTCCCGGCCCACGCTGGGCTTGCTCGCGGTGTTCCCCGGGGCGGACCCAGTCGCTTTGCTCGCCGCACTGGGCCGCGCCAATCCGACCACCGAGGCTTTGGCGCATGAGTTTACTTTTCCCCATGGTCAGAAGCTCACCTATGATTTGGCGAGTAAACCCGATCAATGGGTCATGCTGACTGCGGCGGGCCAAAAGCTTGATCGCAATTTTGATCAATGGCCTTTGTTGGCTGGTCGCCTATAATTTTAGTTTCTCCCGCTAACCTCGACGTTTTTTCTATGACATCTTGCTCCCGTTATTTGCTGTTGTTCCTGCTGAGTGCAATCGGTCTCAGCGCCGCCTCACCTAATATTGTTTTCATTATGACGGATCAGCAAACGGCTGACGCCTTGAGCTGCCGAATGGGTGATCGGTACCTGAAGACTCCGGCCTTGGATCGGTTAGCTGCTCGCGGCACTCTTTTCGCCAAAGCTTATACCCCGAATCCTTTATGCATGCCGGCGCGCAACTCAATTTTCACGGGCCGCTATCCGCATGAAACGGGGGTCACGGATAATACGGCGACGACGCTGAACGCGGCGGAGTTCGTGACGATGGGCACTTACTTTCGCCGGGCCGGCTATCAGACCGCTTATTTTGGTAAGTGGCATCTTGCTTACGATCAAGCTGCCACCGCTACGCATGGTTTTGAACTCTTGGAATCGGGCCATATCGACGCCGATAATGCGACGCAGGCGGTTAAATTTATTGGGAAAAAACACCCGAAACCCTTTCTGCTCGTGGTGAGTTTTCTCAATCCGCACAACGTTTGTGAACTCGCCCGCGGGCAGGTGTTAAATAACGGCCCCATCGGCGAGCCACCGGTCGTGGCGCAGCGTCCCCCCGTACCGGCAAATCTCGCGCCGCCGCGCAACGAACCGGATTCAATGACGCTGATTCGGGCTGGCTATAATGCGAATCCGGCATTTCCCGTCGGCAACTTCAGTCCGGAAATGTGGCAAGCTTTGCGTTGGGGTTATTATCGGTTGATTGAAAAAGTTGATGCAGAGATCGGCCGGGTATTGGACGCGCTGCAGGCGGCTGGACTGGAGGAAAATACCTTAATCATTTTTACCGCTGATCACGGAGAATGTGCCGGCGCCCACGGACTGAATCAAAAAACCGTCTTCTATGAGGAGTCGGCCCGCGTGCCGTTAATTGTCAGTGCGCCGGGTCAGCAAATTGGTCGCACTTCGGATCAATTTACTAATACGGGAATCGATATTTTGCCCACGATGTTCGCCTTCACCGGCTTAGTTCAACCGGCTCACTTAACAGGTCGAAGTCTGCGGCCGCTCGTCTTGGGTGAAGCGGTGCCGAGTTGGCGCGATGACGTCGTGGTTCAGAATAACATGACGCAGACAGCGGCCGTTAACGGCAGTGTGCCGATGACGGAAGGTCGCATGATTCGCAC
>CAIVJE010000056.1 GCA_903906135.1 uncultured Verrucomicrobiota bacterium
AGCGAGACAGGTTCATGCACGCCCGGCGTCGAACGACCGTCCAGCAACGTCCGCCGCATAAGTTGGCCCAAGCGCTGCACGATCTCCGGATGGACGGCCGCTAGATTGTTTTTTTCCGCAGGATCACTCACTAGATCGTAAAGTTGAAATGGGGGCAGGCGCGAAAGATCGACCGCCGTAGATTTCAACCACTGGCTTGGCTTGGGCGAAGGCGAACTCCAGCCGCCGGAGCCCGGCCAGAGCAAAAGTTTCCACTGACCTTCCCGAATGGAAAAACGCCCCTCGACGGAATGATGCACGAGCGAAGTCCGTGCTAGCTTCGTGGGCGCGAGTCCGCGCAGGAGCGGCAGGAGGCTCACGCTATCCTCCGCGGCTCCACTCGGCACCGCCCGGCCGAGCAAATCCGCACAGGTAGCAAAAAGGTCGAGTTGCCCGATGAGCGCCGCGCTGCTGGTTCCCGCCGGGGTCACCCCCGGCCAACGCGCAATGAAAGGCACGTGATGTCCGCCCTCAAAAAGATCGGATTTGAATCCCCGCATACCCGCACTCGGATCGTGGCCGATGCGCCGCAGTTCCTCGAGACCAGCGGGCGGCGCAAAGCCATTGTCGGCGGTAAAGATGACGAGCGTATTTTCCGCGAGCCCATTTTCTTTCAAGGCCGCTAAAATTGCGCCGACGTCAGCGTCGATCTGCGTCACAAAATCACCGTAGCTGGTCGTCTGGCTTTTGCCGGCAAACTCTGGGGTCGGCAAAACTGGGGTATGCGGAGCGGCAAGAGCGAGGTAGAGAAAGAACGGCTTACCGTCCCGCGCCTTCCCGCGCTCAGCGAGATACGCGATCGCTTTTTCGGTGAGACGGGGTTGCACCTGCTCAAAATTAAAATCAGGGCTGATCGCCCCAGCTCGCCAAAGTTTAGGCGCAGGACTACTGGCCGTCTGCGCGCTGGGCAAGGTGGCGGCATGATCATTCTCCAACCAGACGTAAGGCGGCATATCAAGTGAAGCGCTGATCCCATAAAATTGCTCAAAGCCGTGCGCGAGCGGCCCACCCCCGAAAGGTTGCGCAAAATCTACCTCTTCGGCTCGCGGACCGCGCCGCACCCAATCAAGGCCAAGGTGCCACTTGCCGAGCATCGCCGTGGTGTAGCCCTGCTGCCGAAGAAAAGCGGGCACGGTGAGGCGACCGGGTTCGAGCAGTGAGCGATCGTAGCCCTGCGTGACCCCTTCCTTCAATCGGCTCCGCCATGAATAGCGACCGGTCAGCAGCGTGTAACGACTCGGCGTACAAACCCCCGAAGCCGAATGGGCATCCGTGAAGCGCAGGCCTTCGCGCGCGAGTTGATCAAGCTGCGGCGTAGCCCAGCGGCTCTGCGCATTGTAGCAAGCGACATCCCCCATCCCGAGGTCGTCCGCGAGGATGTAGAGAATATTGGGGGGCGAAGCAGCGAACGCGCCCGTGATTAAAAACGCCAAGCTGAGTAGATATTTCACTCGGAGGATGAGGACTGATGTTGTTGATACGCAAAAACGCGATCAGCCGCCGCCAAGGCAGCGGAGTCGTGATGGCTAAGACCATAATAAGTCAGCGCAAAAATAATTTCAGTGTAATTCACTTTCTTCGGTGTACCGGTGTACGAAAACTCTTGGCCCACACCGGTCCGAGTATTACCCGTCACATCGATTTCACCGCTGGGGAGAATCCGGGTCAGCTGCCATGCGACCGCTGCGGGGAGGGCGGCCTCAAATTCAGGCAAGGCCACATGCAAGGCGAGCATCTGCCCCATCAAAATGGAAACGACATTGTAACTAGAATCGCGGCCGCCTTTTTCCAAAAAAACCCCCTCGGCATCACGAAGCGTAAGCGCATGCGCCATGAGTCTTCGGGCAATGCCAATGAGGGCGTCGTCCGCTAAAACGAGACCGCAAGTACCAAAGGCTTTCGCCGCGATAATAATGCGATTGGGCGCATGACTGGTGGTCGTGATAATTTGATCACTGCCAAGCGCAATGAAGGCACAGGCTCGGCGAATCTTCGGTTGGAGTGCGGCCAGGCGCTCCTGAAAATGCGCGGCGTGGGGCGATTGGCGAATCACGAGAATCGTTCGACCTAATTCCTGCAGAAAGAAAAATGCGGTTTCCACCGCGGCACTGTACGGTCGGGCACTCTGCCCATTGGGCCGAATCTCGGCCTCAAATCCACCATCCGCCCGCTGGTGGGCAAAAGCGATGTCAATGCCGCGCCAGCAGTCGTCGGCCGCCGCCAGATCATCCGCCACCACCGCCGCGATTACGCCGCGACAACTTCCCCGCTGCGGGCCCGCTTCAATCCATCGACCAATTCTCCGGTTTTCACCGGAGAAACCTTGGGCGGTAGGCCGATCGCCGCTGCTCAAAGCGGCCAGGCGCCCTGGGGGAAACGCTCGCAGGATATCGTATTCATGTAATCTTGGTAACACAGCATGGTCGGCGGAAAAAATAGCCGCCGCGCAAGTGAGGCTGGCCACCACAACTGCGAAAAAAATAGGTTTCATATAACGATTAACGAAAAATGTTCGCGTTCAGCCGCTGCGGGCACTCGCGACTGCAGTGGATTCCAGGTGATGGCTAGGGTAGTTTTAAAAATATTAAAAAGCAGTAAATTAGATGCAGCGACTATCATTGGCCTGACGCGGGCCATCATGATTTCAACGCAGCCCCCTTGCCGGGAAAAGCCAGCCTGCACAACCGAGCATCATTTACCTGCGGCCAAAATATTTTGCCGATAAGCAAAGACCCGGTCAGCGGCGGCGAGCACCGTCGCATCATGATGAATCAGCCCGTACAGGGTCAACGCATAGACTACTTCAGTATAATTCACGTCTTTCGTTTTGCCGGTAATCCGATCGGCCTCTTTGCCTACACCCGTGCGCGTGTTATTCGTAACACTAACCTCACCGTTCGGTAAAATACGCGTGAGCTGCCAGGCAACCGCCGCGGGCAAGGCTGCTTCAAATTCAGGCAGCGGCACATGCAACGCGAGGATTTGGCCGAAAAGAATTGAGACTACATTATAGCTGGAATCACGCCCACCTCGTTCAATAAAAACTCCGTCGCGATCACGCAAGGTGAGCGCATGCGTGATGAGTTGATGGGACGCCGCCATGAGGCGAGGATCGCCCAACACGAGTCCACAGGTGCCAAACGCCTTCGCTGCAATAATCAATCGATTCACGGTATGACCCACTTTCGGAATGATCGTGCCGTAGCCTGCGAGGATATATTCAGAAGCGCGGCGCAGCTTCGGCTCCAAGGCGACCAGTCGCGTATGAAAATGCGCCTCATGCGGTGATTCGCGAATCACCAGAATAGCCCGGCCGAGCTCTTGCAGAAAAAAATAAGCCGTCTCCACGGCCGCCGCATATCCCGTGTAAGGCGCAATCGCATCGAAACCTCCATCGACGGCTTGATGCGCAAAGGTCGTCTCAATGCCGCGCCAAGCGTCATCGGCAGCTACAAGATTGTCCGCAACCACGGCGGCAATCACCGCGCGACAGCTGCCCCGTTGAGCACCAGCTCCATTCCAGCGTTGGGCCGCACGATTACTACCGGTAAACCCCTGCGCATCGGGCTGATCACCGGAACTGAGCGCCGCTAAGCGCCCGGCGGGAAAAGCCCGCAGGATATCATATTCGCGCAGTGCCAATCGCGGGGTAATCTCCGCATGCACCGTGCTGACCAGCAGCAGGCAGCCAGCCCAAAAGAATAAGGTGCAGCGATTCACAAAATAAATAATTACCTAGCGGATGGACCTACTCGGCCCGCCCCAAGGCCGGTTCATTAAAAAATGTCCGGCAAAGGGGAACAAGGACTCAGAGATCAAAATTCATACTCAAGATGAACTGACGGGGATTAATGATGCGGTAGGCATACGGCGCGCCATCGGGATTGATGCCAATCGCCTGTAGCCGACCATCTTCGAGTACATCACGAATATTCAACTGCACATTGGCCTGAATTTTATCTGAGCGCAGCTTGAATCTGTACCCAACCGCAAGATCCACATAGTAGCGCGCCTTGTCCCAAGCTGGCTTATTCGTGTCGAGGAAGAGAACCGTGCCAGAGTAAGGTCCACTGGTCTCAGGCGCCCCGGCCAAAAAGCCGATGGAGGCTTTGCTTTCCCAGCGCACCGCCCCGCCGATATTGAAATTCTTCAGCTTGCCCGAAGTGAAATCATAATTGGTCAAAGCTGCGAAACGATATTCACGCATCTGCGTACGCGGCCGACCTTCGTTAGTCGCCGCGGCCCAGAAGGGACCGAACTGATCTTGAATATAACGGGCCTGCGGCGTCCGGCTGTCACCTGTAGGGATCGTGTCCCACCATAAGGGTCCTTTGCCGTCACCGACTACGATATCACTGCGCAGCGTCGTCCAAACCGGAATGCGGGTCTGCCACCAATTATAAATTTCCGGAGACACGCGATCATCTTGAGCCCGAGTTTTTGACCCAGTAAATTTGACGCGCCAGTTGCGAGTCGGATTGTACGTTGCCTCAACTTCAAAGCCCTTCGAACTGACGTCGGTG
>CAIVJE010000057.1 GCA_903906135.1 uncultured Verrucomicrobiota bacterium
AGAATTTGTTCTGACGGTAGGCGCCCATTTTAGGCGCGGTGGGATTTACTTCCGGTCCGAAGTAGCGCAGGCAAACCAGCGGTTCGGTGCTGCTGGTGTTTTCAAAAGTGACGCCCGCCTTGGCGCCGTCTTCGGTACAGAAATATTCATCCTCGGTGAGTTCATGAAAGCGGATCAACTTGGGGCTCACGAGGGGTTCGCCGTTAATTTTTCCTGAACCCTGCACACAGATGAGTCCATAGGCGCCGGTATCTTTGACGGTGCACTTGGTGCCTGGGTCGATCGTAATTTCCTTGGCGGTAAAACGCTGCTCGCCGTCAACTTTGCCGTAAACGATCCAGCGATCGACGTAACCCTCGCGACGGGTGTCAGCGACCGGGACCGGTTCGAGGTAGTGGTTGTCCTTGAAGTTGGGGTCGACGTTTTTATCCCAATCGAGCTGATCGACAATGTAATCGATGTCTTGGTGTTTGGCTTTGGGGACATCTTTGACGAGCAGAGACCAAGGGACCTCGCGGCCCTCGACGAGATTTTGATACATGCCAAAGACATCGCTGCCCCACTGCGGTTCGTAGGTGCAGAGCGAGCCAGGCGCGTGGAGAATGCAGGGATCAATCAGCCAGCCCGTGCCCGGCTTTAGGCGGTAGGCTTTGGAGAGATCGAGGATGCCGTTATCACCTTGGTTCCATTTGGCGATGCAGGCCCGCACCTGCGCTTTGGTGGTGCCGGGCTCGAGGCCCATGAAGGTGTAGGGGAAATTGTTGCCTACGTTATTGTGCTGCGGTGGGAAATAATAGGACTCGGGCTTGCCCTCTTGGCCGACGAGTTTTGCCTGAGCGGCATTCTGGTGCATGTGGTGCGGAATGGGCCCCATGTTGTCGAAAAATTTCGAGTAGACGGGCCACTTGCTATATTTTTTCCAAATGGCTTTGCCCACGAGGGTGGCGCCGGTATCGGCGACGGCTTGGGCGAGGGTGAGGCGTTCTTTGCCAATCACCACGTAGCTGAGCCCCTCGTCAGCGGCCCGGCCTTCATTGGCGGTAACGGTGGTGGACGCAAACCAGCGTTCATCGATCCCTCCTCGATTGAGCCCGTAGGCGTAGGTGTCGTCTGGATGAAGTTTAATCCGCAATCCCGGTTGCAGGAAAGAGCGGGGCACCCAAGCGGGGGCCAACCGGAGTAAGCCGCCGGTGCGGGAGATCTCGGCTTCGACGAGGCTCTGCGTTGATTTTTTTACGATCTTCAGATCGAGGACGGAGGGAATAGCCATAGGAGGAATGAAAAACTAAAAATTAAACGAGCGAGGTGCTGGTGAAATTACGAAAATAAAAAAATGAATGGGGTCGCCTCGGTATGGAGGGAGGTGCCGCAGGGTAAGGGCGACGCGAATCAGGGGTGGAAGGCAGGCGTAGGGGTGAACTTTGGACCAAGACAATCTGAACGACCAACGATAAGCTAATCGATGATTTTTCTCTAGAAGACTGACGACAATATTTGGAAGGAAAACGTCGAGGAAAAACTCAGGCCCGTGCTATTTTTATCCGGTGGTATGGCTGGCGTAGCGGAGTCGATAAGCTCGAGGGGTTTCTCCCATGAGGCGGCCAAACTCTTTGGTGAAATGACTTTGATCGGCAAAGCCCGACTCCGCCGCGATTTCTGCTAATAATTTTCGCGTAAAAACAAGGGCGCTGCAGCTCATGCGCACCCGTAGGTTGCGTACATAATGATGCGGGGACACATGATAGGTGGCCTGAAATTGACGTTCAAAAGCACGCAAGGAGAGTCCGCAAATTTTGGCTAATCGGCTATTCGTAATCGATTCACTATAATTTTGGCTAACAAACCGAATCGCTGCACTGAGCGGTGAGTCACCAGGGGCCACTGGGGCGCGCTGGTCGATTGGGCGCGTGACCCCAGCTGTTCCCACAATGCGCCCTTGGGCATTATGGAGAGGGATTTTCGAAGTTACGCACCAACGCGCGGTGTGATTAAAGCGGCCGATTAGTTCCACGCGGGAAAGAATTCGCTCACCTTGCAGCACCCGCTCGTCGTCGACCCGATACTGGTTGGCCATAACTGGGCCGCAAAAATCAAAATCAGTGCACCCGATGATATCTGCACGGCTCGCGACCCCAAAATTCAGGAGAAAGGCCATGTTCACCCATTGGTAATGACCCTCAGCATCTTTTACCCACACCAGCAGGTTTTCGACATAATCTAACAGCTCGATAATTTCTGGCGGCTTTGCCCCAATCCGGCGCAGTGAAGCTAGTAGGTGGGGGTCGGCCGATGGCTTTTTCATGACGCAATAGGCGCCGGTGGCGTGAGCCATGACAGATCAAGTGCTGCGTGGGTTTGCCGGCCATTGGCCGCGACCAAATCAACGCCATCACCACGGGCTATCATCGAAGCCACGCGATCAAAGTTTTTAGGAATCACGGCCATGGCCATGATGGTGCTGATCGTCGTGGGTCGCTGCGCGTGCAATTTCAGCGTAGTGGGAATTCCCCGCCGGCTGAGTGAATTAGCCTGAGCTGATTCAGCGATGCCATGGTGAAAATATCCGGTGATATCTTCGAGCCCCATCACATCAGTATGCCGGCCGTTCCAAGGGGCATAATGTCGGCCGCCGTTAGAGATCCACATGACCGTGTGCCGAAGTACTCGGGGATCACGGAGGGCAAACCAAACATAGCCTTCAGCGGGGAAAGTTACGGCCGTCCAAGCAAAAGGGAGTCGGGGGTCCGCCGTCAACATGGCGAGATCCTCATAACCGCGGCGGGCAGGATAAAGACTGAGATCAGCCTGACCGCCATCGAGCCGCGGTACGCGCTGTAACGAACGAAATACTGCGCCCGGCTTCAGGCTTTGATAGCCGCCATTTTCTGGTAATTCGAACGGCTCGGGCAGGACTTGGCCGTGGATGAAACGACTCGTGCTGATGACCCCACTGCCGGGTTGGGCGGGAAATTTTAGCGTAGCATGATGACCGACATTCATGGGCCCGGTCATGCCGGTGAGAATATGCCGCGAGTAGATCGCGGTGTGGCCATCAATAAGGCTGATGAATTTATCCACGCGTCCCTTCCTCACCGTAGTAGCGAGGCTGGTCTGCAGAGTAACTCGGGCGCCGGAGCGCGTGAGAGATGCTGGCCGCCAGCTGGCGTTAGCAGTCTCACCATGCGGCGGGTGTTGTTCGCCGCGCCAAGGGGTGGCGTTACCGCCGAATGGACAGCAGAAAAAATCCCCCCGCAAGGCGCGAAGGATGGCCGGTGATCCCGCGGCGAGGGGTTCCTCGGCCCAAGGGGCGACGGAATAAGGCTGGACGATTTTCCGGCCTAACTGGAATTGGACGGGGCCGAGGTGGCCGCCTAATTTGGTTAGCCAGCCCTTAACCAAGCTCGATTTAATCGGCCAAGAAGGTTGGCCCTGGATGGTCGTCAGCGGCAAGGAGGACATGGCAAGTCAGGAACGCTTAACTGAAAAGAAAGTGGCGGAGAGAGAGGGATTCGAACCCTCGATAGAGTTTCCCCTATGCAGCTTTAGCAAAGCTGTGCCTTCAGCCACTCGGCCATCTCTCCGGGGTGAGCGGCTAGCAAAGGCCCGCGAGGAGTGAGTGCAAGGCATTTTGCGGCTCATTTTCCACCATAGTACTTTGGCTTGAGCACCCCAATGCAGGGTAAATGACGGTAACGCTCGTTAAAATCGAGTCCGTACCCCACGACGAACTCATTCGGGATGCCGAAGCCGACATAATCGGCCTCAAAAGGCACCTCGCGCCGGGCCGTTTTGTCGAGCAGCACGCAAGTCTTCACCGAAGTAGCGCCTTTGCTTTTAATGAGTCGAGCCACCGCGGCGAGGGTCTTCCCCGTATCTAGAATATCATCGACGAGCAGGACATGCTGGTCACGGACATCCAGCTTCATTTGATCAATAATCCGGGGTTCGCCGGCGGCTTTAGTCCCATCATGGTAGCTCGAAGCGCGGAGGCAATCAAGGCGCAGCGGGATACTTAATTGTCGTAACAGGTCGGCGGTAAAGATGAGCGCTCCATTCACGATCGCTACCACCATCATGTCTTTATCGATATAATCAGCATTTAATTGGACGGCGAGGGCCGCGACCCGACGCTTAATTGCACTGGGGGTGACGAGAATATGGTCGAGATGCTTTAATTCAGGAGCCCCCTTTTTTGCAGACATAGGGCCAGCAGAGCGAAACACCGGCCCAAGGCAATCGCAGGAATGCGGTGGGGCGTTTTTTTTTGACTTAACTGGAGCACACCGGTTCCTTCGCGGGGTCTTGTATCACCATGATATCCATTCAGGTTAAGCAACTGACTAAACGATTCGGGGATGTTGTGGCCCTTGATCGGTTGGACCTGACGATCAAGCCAGGGGAGCTTTTTTTCCTGCTGGGTCCCAGTGGATGCGGCAAAACCACTTTACTCCGCAGTCTGGCCGGTTTTTGCGTTCCGGATCAGGGGCAGATTTTTTTCGGCGGGGATGACGTTACTCAGTTGGCGCCGCATAAACGAAATACGGGCATGATGTTTCAAGGTTACGCGCTGTGGCCACATCTGACCGTCGCCGAAAATGTGGCTTTCGGACTGGAGGAACGACATCTGCCTGCGCCGGAAATTAAGGCCCGGGTCGCGGCGGCGTTAGCGGCTGTTCACCTCGACGCGCTGGCGACACGCAAACCGAATGAGCTTTCGGGCGGACAACAACAGCGGGTGGCCTTGGCCCGCGCCCTCGTCATTCGTCCCCGCTGTTTATTGCTGGATGAACCTTTATCGAATTTAGATGCCAAGCTGCGGTTGGAGCTGCGGCGGGAAATTCGGCGAGTCTGCCAAGAGTATCAGCTCACGACCGTCTATGTTACGCACGATCAAAAGGAGGCTCTCTCCATTGCTGATCGTCTGGCGGTGCTTGAGCACGGCCGGATTTTGCAAGTAGGGACGCCCCAAGAAATTTACCGACGGCCGATCTCGCGAACCGTCGCCCATTTTATGGGAGAGACTAATTTCCTGCCGGCCCAGGTGCTGGCGGTAGTCGGACTGCGCCTAACCTTGGCGACGGCGATGGGAAATTTTGAAGGCCTCTGGAGTGACCCGACGCAAGCACCCGTCGTCGGGGCGAGCGTTACGATTTCGATTCGACCGGAAGTTTGGGAACTCCGCGCACTGGCGGCTTCACACAATTGCGTCTCGGGGCACATCAGTGACTCGGTTTATCTCGGCGAAATTGCCCAGCATGAATTTATCACCGACGGTGGCCTCACGCTGAAAATATCTGAACGAAATCCGCGTTTCACCGACGGAACTAATCGCCCCAAGCTCTACGCCACCGTTGATCCGGCTGACGTCGTGGTGTTGGTCGATTAATCGAGGCGGGTATGCGACGCACGCTTATCATTCTTGCGCTCGGCCTGACGCTGGGCCTGCCATTTTATTTACGGCCGCCGCAAGTTATCGCACCGCGCGTGGCGCAGACGCTGGTGGTGATCACGCCGCACAATGAAGCCATTCGGGCCGAATATTCGCGGGGGTTCCGTGACTGGTATTTTGCGCGCACCGGCCAGCATGTCGCGATCGATTGGCGGGTGATTGGCGGGACGTCTGAAATCACCCGCTTCATTGAGTCAGAATACTTGGCCTCATTTCAGCGCTATTGGACCCAGCAATTAGGTCGCCCCTGGAGTATGGCGGTTCAGGGCGCATTTGCTAATCCTGCGTGGCAACCGATAGGTCCGGCGGCGGCTACTGAAGCGCTCGAGCTGACTGCCCGCCGAGCTTTTCTCGAATCTTCAGTGAGCTGTGGGATCGATGTTTTTTTTGGCGGCGGTCCGTTTGATTTTATCCGACAAGCCGCGGCGGGTCGGCTGATCGATTCGGGATTGAAGCAGCAGCATCCGGAGTGGTTTCAAGATGACGTGATTCCCGCTACGTTTACGGGCGAAGCCTATCGGGATCCCGCGGGGTTGTGGGTCGGCAGTGTCTTGAGCAGTTATGGCATGATCTACAATCGCGATGCCTATGCGCGTCTCGGTATCGCGGCAGAACCTCGGTCGTGGGAGGATTTACAGGATCCCAAGTTGCAAGGCGAAGTGGCGTTATGTGATCCGACCAAGAGTAGTTCGATCGCCAAGGCTTTTGAGAATATCATCCAGCAGCAAATTCAGCTCCGCTGGGAGCAATTGGCCGCCGATGCGAGCCGTGACCGCGCGAGTTGGGAGAGTCAGGCGGTGGCGGAAGGGTGGGTTAACGGGCTGCGTTTAGTGCAGCGCATCGGCGCTAACGCGCGGTATTTCACCGACACTTCGCAAAAGCCGCCGATCGATGTCATTCAGGGGAATTCTGCTGTCGGCTTGTGTATCGATTTTTATGGTCGCGGGAGTTATCTGGCGACCGCTCGACGCCTGAATGGCGCGGCGGACCGGATTGGTTATTTTTCACCACCCGATGGGACGGTGTTATCAGCTGACCCCGTTGCGGTGTTGCGCGGCGCTCCTCATTTTTCGGTGGCGCAGGCTTTCATGGAGTATGCGCTGTCAATGGATGGGCAGAAATTATGGAATTTCAAAGCAGGGGTGCCGGGAGGGCCGGAGCGCTATGAATTGCGCCGTCTCCCGATTCGCCGGGATTTTTATCGAGCAGAATTTGCGGCCGCGCGCACCGATCCAAGTGTGAATCCATATGCAGCGACTAATCCCCTGATCTATCATCCCGCATGGACCGGCGGGATTGTTGCGGAAATGGCATTCGTCATCCGGGTGATGTGCCAAGACCCCCATCCCGAGCTCGTCGCGGCTTGGCGGGAGATTATTAAAGCGGGTCTCCCGCCGGCGGCGATCGCGGTTATGAGCGATATGACGAGTGTGAGCTACGCCGAGATGCAGGGCCGCATTAAGCAGGCATTGAGCGCTAAAGATAAAGTCGAAGCCGTGCGGTTGGCCCGCGAGTTAGCGGGGCTTTTTCGTGCACAATATCTTAAAGCAGCGGCGCTCGCACGGGCGACCGCACGTTGAGTCTAGTGGCGGCGCTTACAGCGCGGCGATCGTCGCGGCGTAGGCCGCTTTATCATTCGATTTAAAAAATGAGGTGCCGGCCACAAAGGTGTCGGCCCCAGCCGCGCGGCACTCCGCCGCTGAGCTCAATTCAATGCCGCCGTCCACTTCGAGACGAAAATTGAGGCCGCGTTCGCGCCGCCATTGGTCAATTTGCTGAAGCTTCGGCAGCATATCGCGCCGAAAGGGCTGACCACCGAAACCGGGCTGAACCGTCATGACGAGCACAAGGTCAACTTGGTCGAGGAGCGCCTCAATCGCCGTGGCGGGAGTCCCAGGGTTCAGCACGATGCCACATTGGCAGCCGAGTGAGCGAATGGTACGGAGGGCGGCGCGATGATCGTAAATAGGTTCGATATGAATACTAATGAGGTTGGCTCCAGCTTTCGCGAAGACCTCTAGGTACCGTTGCGGCTCGGCGAGCATTAAGTGGGTATCAAAAAATAATGTTGAACCCGTGCGACGCAGGGCGGCGAGAGTTTCGGGACCGAAGGTTAAGTTCGGGACAAAATGCCCGTCCATAATATCGCAATGCAGCCAGCTTGCTCCGCATGCGGCCACGGTGCGAACGCTCGTCGCGAGCTGCGCATGGTCACCAGCTAATAAGGAAGGGGCGAGAAGGGACGGGTGCCGCATGGAATTGAAGGCGAGCTAGGCGATAGATGGTGTTGGGCTCAATCCTTGATTCGTAATTCCAAGTGGCCCGGCCGCGCTAACAGCATCTCAAGCTTAGCTGTGGCCCCCGTTGACGGCAGCTAACCCAGACACTGGCGCGCCGCGGCGATTACCACGTATCTAACACGGCGTGTACACTAGCCTCCGCGAGCTGTTCCGCCAGTAAGGGCAGGGCTTGGTATTCGGAGGCAATGAGACCGCTGTCGGTGAATACCCCCCGTTTCGCCGTGAGCGGTCGGCGGGTGAAATACGCCTGACGGGTTCGGTTGTCGGTCAAGGTGGCGGTAGCTTGCAGGGTGACATCAAAGCGTCGGGCGAGCCCAGTATCGTCGCTGCGGGCGACGGCGGCCGCGCGATGGTAATCGGCGAGGGTGAGGTGTAAGCTGGCTTCGGCGGTATCGGCGGAGTCAGTTAAGGTGACACGGCCATCGCGGATAAAGGCTTCGCGTAATTGCGTGGTGAGTAAAACTTGCGCTTGGGGCAGTGACGCGGAGCTCGTGACGGGGGCGATAAAGAGTGAGGCAAATTTTAGCTTAGGCTCAGGGCCTAACTGGTAATGAGCACAACCCGTCCAACTGCTTAATCCGAGGCCCAAGCCAATCGCGCTGAGTAGCGTGAGCAAGCCAAGGCGCGCATAGTGGGAGGATCGCCGCGCCAGAAAGTTTATTCTGCACAACATAACGGAAGTGGGGTCGGCGCCACGCCGATCAGCTTAAAAAATACCAAAACGCTTTTTCTTCGCGGCCGCCGGTGCAGCTGGCTGAGGGTTCGCCGAGGCGTTCCCGCTTTGCCGTTGCAGCACCCCATCGATAGCGGCGAGTTTAGTGCGGGCCTCTGCCGCTACATCCGAATCCGGATAGACCGTGATGGCTTCGTTATAAAAAACCTTCGCGGCTTGGTAATTTTTGCGATATTTATAATAATATTCACCCATGGTCAGCTTGCTTCGCGCCAACACTTTTTTCATGTTGGCCAGACCCTTTTCAGCCGTGGCCATGCCGCCGATGTCACTCGGGAAAAGGATCATGTAGTCCTCATAGTAAGTGATCGCATCTTTGGTGGCCGCTTGGTCGTAATAGGGACCATCGACGAGTGAGGCGTGGGTTTCTGCGATCCGCAAATAAGCGTCGGGCGTAAGCGCGCTGCGGGGATAAGTATTGATCATGCGGTCTAAAGCATCGATCGCCGCTTCTTCCTCGCCAATTTTCTTGTAGCCGCGCGCGGCATTCATGAGCGCGAGTGGGGCGTAATCGCTGTAAGGGGCGGTGCGGACCATAATCTCAAAATACTCGACGGACTTCTCCCGATTGCGGAAACCAGGAAACAAACCCCAGATCCGACTGCGCTGACCTTCCGCGAGGAGGGAGGCGATGCGATATTGCTCACCGATTACCTGCGTGAATTTCTCGGAATTCGGGTAACGGCCCAACATACTTTGATAGGTATCGAATGCTTTGTAATATTGCTGACGCTTTTGATAAATCAGGCCGGTGTGGTAAAGCGCCTCAGCCGCAAAGATTGAATTGGGGTATTTTTTGACTACCACCGTGTAGGCTTTGAGGGCGGTAGAACTTTGGCCGACTTCTTCGGCGGCGCGGGCCTTGTTCATGAAATCAAGCGCGTTCCGACCTTCGTCACTCCCGAGACCTGCGAGTACACCGCTCTCGGCATGCCAACCGCCTTGCGGCGTCCAGATAAGGTCGGCCGCTACCCGAATAGGGCTAATAAGCAGCGCCGACAGCGCCGCCAGAATGAGGGAAAGGGAGAAGCGATGCATGAAATTAATAGTTACCATCGAATAAGAGTGGAGCCGTAGGTCAAGCCAGCGCCGAAGGCCACCAATAAGGTATAGTCACCCGGTTTGATTTTCCCTGCGCGGCGGGCTTCATCGAGCGCGATCGGAATGGTGGCGGCAGAAGTGTTTCCGTACCGGTCGAGATTGATGTAAAATCGCTCCAAGGGTAAGCCTAGATTGCTAGCGAGGGCCTCAATAATGCGAATGTTGGCTTGGTGGGGTATCACGAGATTGATTTGGTCAAGTGTGAGGTGATGTTGTTCCACCATTTCGCGGGCCACTGTCTCCATGACGCGGACCGCGTGTTTAAACACTTCTTTACCCTTCATGCGCAAAAAATGGTCTTTATTGGCAATTGTTTGCGGGGAGGTTGGGCAGCGACTGCCACCCGCTGGCATATACAGCAGTTCCCGCATCGCCCCATCAGCCCCCAGATCAGACCCAATGATGCCGATGCCCGGTTGATCGATTTTTTTCAAAACGGCGGCGCCGGCCCCGTCACCAAATAGCACGCAGGTGGTGCGATCCGACCAGTCAATGATCGAGGAGAGTTTTTCCGAGCCGATGATCAGCGCGCATTTATAGCGGCCAGTCAGCAACTGTCCGTAAGCGATCTCGAGGGCATAAAGAAATCCACTGCACGCCGCGGAGATATCAAAACAAGTGGCGTGCGGTAAAATTCCTAGCTGGTGTTGGACGACGCAGGCCGTGGAGGGGAGCAGATAGTCTGGGGTGCAGGTGGCGACAATCAGGAGGTCGATTTCTTCGGCCTTGATCCCGGCATCGAGGAGGGCGGCCTGGGCGGATTTAATAGCCATGTCCGAAGTGGCTTCATCGTCTGCCGCAATATGGCGCTCCTTAATCCCAGAGCGGCTGACAATCCATTCATCGGAAGTGTTTACCAATTTCGCGAGATCCTCATTGGTGAGAATTTTCGTGGGGGCATAGGAGCCAACGCCGGCAATGATTACTGAAGCCATAGAGAAAATTAACTGACCGTGAGGTCGGGTGAAGGCGCGGCGATGAGCGTGTTGGCGCGGGCCACATCTGCTTCGATGCGATGATAAAGATCGTGTTGCAGAATTTTACCGGCGGCCCGAATGGCGCTGGCCCAAGCGTGCCGGTTGCTGGAGCCGTGGGCCTTCAGCACGTTGCCTTGCACCCCTAGCAGGGGAGCCCCGCCATAACGGTCGGGGTTGAGGCGATCTTTGAGCGCGTCGAAGGCTCCTTTCGCCAGCACGTAGCCGGCGATCCGTAGCGGGGTTCGCTTCATCTCTTCCGCTAAAAGATTTTTAATAAATTTGGCCATGGATTCCCATGACTTCAGCAAGGCATTGCCCACAAAACCATCGCAGACGACCACATCGACATGGTCACGGAAAAGCTGAAACCCCTCCACCGGTCCCACGTAATTAATGATGCCGTTGATTTTTTTGAGCAACTCGTGGGTTTCATTGGTCAACGGCGTGCCTTTACCCTCTTCGGTCCCGAGCGTCAGCAAGCCCACGCGTGGCGCTAGGGTACCCAGCACGGTGTGGGCGTAATGAGATCCCATGATCGCATTGTGCATCAGGTGGATGGCCTCTGCGGTGGGATTAGCACCGGCATCGATCAGAATGAATGAGCCGCCTTCACGCGGAATGGCGGGAGCCAGCGACGGACGCTCCACGCCGGGCATGGCGCCGACGATTAACTTGCTACCGGCCATGAGCGCCCCGGTGTTACCCGAGCTGACGAGGACGCTCGCGCGCCCTTCTTTGATCAGGTTAAAACCCACCACCATTGATGAATCTTTTTTTCGGATAATCGCCCGCAGGGGCTTATCCGTCATCGTGATTACCTCAGAGGCGTGGGCGACGGACAGCTTAGCGTGTCCACTCAGGCCAGCTTTGAGTAGCAGCGGCTCTAAGATCGCCTGATCCCCAATGAGTATGAGGGGAGAAATATCGGCGTCCGCCGCGAGCGCTAACTTGACGGCTTCGACTACTTCGGCAGGACCGAGATCTCCACCCATTGCGTCGACCGCAATGCGCGCTTGGGCTACTGCGGGACTGACCATTTCGGGGTGGATGGCGAAAAACTATCTGGTCAGACCTTAAACCTCAACGTTGAGCACTTGGCGGCCGCGATAAATGCCGGTTTTGGGGTTCACGCGGTGGGGGCGGAAGGCGCCACCATCGGTGTCTTTAGCAAATTCAGGTGCGATGAAAGCGTTGGCGGCGCGGCGATTGGCGCTGCGGCGCTTGGATTGTTTGCGTTTCGGATTAGCCATAGGAAGTAGAAGTTGTCGCAGTTGGTCGGTTAAAACCAGCGCGGATTTGTGGTATAAAGATGAGGGTCGTAAGGTTCGCCGTAGGAGCCGTCAAGAGTTATAGTCGGAGAGGTAAATTGGGCTCAAAGCAGGTAAAGTACGAGAAGCGCAACTGCCAGTGCTAGGCGATAATACGCAAAAACTGCCAAGCCGTGGCGCGAGATGAAATGCACCAGAAATTTGACTGCAATCAGGGCGGAAATAGCGGCGACGAGTGCCCCGAGGAGCAAATTGCTCCAACCAAAAACTTGGATCATCGCCGGACCTGATTTGAGCGATTTCAAAAAGGCGGCTCCGGCCAGCGTCGGCAATCCGACCAAGAAGCTGAATTCTGCGGATTTAGCGGGGTTCAGGCCCGCCAAATAACCGGCCACGATGGTGACCATCGATCGACTCATGCCGGGGCAAAGAGCGAGGCATTGGGCAAAACCAATGCCGAGTGACTTGCGCGTGGTGAGGTCAGCCGCTTCGCCTTTGGAAAATCCGGTTCCGCTATTCGCTCGGCGCCACTTTTCTGCCCATAACATCAACCAAGCTCCGCCAATTAATGCGCCGATGACGGTAATAGGGGAGAAAAGATATTTCGCGACCAGATCGTGTAACAGCAAGCCGATGATCGCCACGGGGAAAAACGCGAGGAGCACGTTGCGCAGCAAACGAAAACCAGAGCTACTGCGCCCCAGAAGACCGAGGAGCATGCTGAGGAACTGGCGCCAATAAAGCGTGATAACTGCCGCAATGGCGCCGAGCTGTATGACCACCGTGTAAGTATCCGCGGCTAACTTGAGCGTGAGGGGCACGCCGTTGGGCTGATCTTTGCTGGGTGGTTCATGCCAGAGAGGTTTTCCCGCCCGATCAGTAAGTTGTCGCTCTGATTCTAATCCGAGGAATTGGTTGGCGATGATGAGGTGCCCAGTGGAGGAAATCGGGAGGAATTCGGTCACCCCTTCAACTAAGCCTAGCACGATCGCATCGGTTGGGCTCAGTTCATGCACCGGAGGGGCTGATTTTTCGGCAGCGCCGGCGCTGAGCGTAAACACAGCGCAGATTAACAGGCAGGAGCGGAAGCTGTGCGACAGGCGGTACACTCGATAAGTTTTCAAGAGGAGTTGTCGGCTGTCGAGTTTTATGCTTTGCGCCTGCAAAGGAAATGATTCTGCTCGGCCCGCGATGGCTCTCCTCATTGAACTGACCGCCCAGTTGACTGCTCGGCAGAATCTCACGGCTGCCGAAGTAGCGTCAGCGGCGACGCGCTTAGCCGGCACGGACGAGACTGATGCGATGAAAGGATTATTTCTCACCGCGCTCGCGGCCAAAGGTGAAACGTCAGAAGAGATTGCTCATTTTGCGCGAGCTTTTCGGTCGCGCGCCGTAAATCCCGGGGTTGAGGCTTGGTCGGCGCGGGCTCTTGATATCGTCGGGACAGGTGGAGACCACGCGGGTGGTTTTAATATTTCGAGTCTCGTGGTTTTGTTGCTCGCGAGCGCTGGGGTGCCGGTGATGAAGCACGGCAATCGCGGCATTACCTCAAAATGTGGCAGCGCTGACTTGCTCACCGCATTAGGGGTGGATTTAGCCGCCTCTCCTGAGCAATTGCGGCGCGCGCTCGATCAGCTCGGTTACGTATTTTTCTTCGCACCTAATTATCACCCCGCCTTCAAGCACATTGGCCCAGTCCGCAAGGCGCTGGCTGCGCAGGGGCAAAGGACCGTCTTTAATATTCTGGGGCCGCTGATCAATCCGGGGCGACCCGCGCATATTTTATTGGGTGTTTATGCGCAGCCTCTGGTCGATAAATTAGCACTGAGCCTTGAAGATTTGGGGCAAGTCGCCGGCCTCGTTGGCCATGGGGTCATCACAGCGGACACCGGAATTGACGAACTCACGACCGCAACGGTTAACCGCGTGCGCGGTGTCGGTCGCTTGCGCGATTTTCCCGCGACTATTCAGGGTGAGGATTATGGTTTACCGCAGACCCCTTTCGCTGATTTGCAGGGCGGGGATGTTACGACCAATTTAGCCATTGTTGAGGCCGTGCTCGCGGGGCGCGGGCCGCATGGATTGGTCGATACCATTGTGCTTAATGCGGCAATCGGGCTTTTGATTGTCGGTCGGACGAGTACGATTCGTGAAGGGCTAGCGCCCGCGCGGGAATTGCTTTTAGGCGGCGCGGTCCAGGCGCGGATCGCGGCGACCAAAGAATTTTACCGTTCATGAAACGTCACTATTTTGGCACTGATGGGGTGCGCGGTCCTTACGGTAGTCCGCAGATGAATGAAGAGTTGGCTTGGCGTTTGGGCGTTGCGGCCGCTCGGTTTGCGCAGACCCAATCGGGCATTTATACGCCGCAGGTCATGATTGGTTGTGATACTCGCGGCACGGGTCCGGTCTTGATGGCGGCCTTAGCTGCGGGTTTGGCTTCCACTGGTTTAAAGCCCGTTAGTTTAGGGATCGTCCCGACGCCGATTGTGAGCCTGCTGACCCGGCGGGTGGGGGCAGCCTTGGGGGCCGTCATCACGGCTTCGCACAATCCGGCTAGTGATAATGGGATTAAATTTTTTGGTGTCGGGGGAATTAAGCTGACGGATGAAGCTGAGTGCCAGCTGGAGCAACTCATGCCCCCAGCGCACAGCGCGGAGGGATTTCCGGCGCGCGTTTGGGCGCCGGCCGAGGGCATGATTTCACTCTATCCTGAACCGCTGAAAGATTACCTCGCGCTGACGACCGCTTTGCTTCCCGCCGGCAGTCTGAAAGATTGGTCGATTGTCCTGGATACCGCCAATGGCGCCGCCGCGGTGAGCAGTCGCACGGTGCTCGCTGCGTTGGGCGCATCTTTGACGCTCATCGGTAATTTGCCTGATGGGCAGAATATAAATGCCGGCGTCGGTAGTCAGCATCCCGAGCGCATGAGTGCCGCGGTCCGCGCGGTTGGCGCTCGGCTGGGGATTGCGCATGATGGTGATGCCGATCGTTGCGTTTTGTGCGACGAGCACGGCGTCGTGTTGGATGGCGACGAGCTGTTGACGATTCTGGCGGTGCATGCGCTCCAGCAAAAGCAGCTCGCGGAAAAAATTCTAGTGATCACGGTGCAAAGTAATCTGGGCGTTGACGCCGCGGTGGCCGCGGCGGGTGGGCGCACTATTCGCACCGCGGTGGGGGATCGCTATGTGATTGAAGGCATGCGCGCCGCGGGGGCGCAACTCGGCGGGGAATCCTCTGGCCATGTGATTTGCGCAGATATTTCTCCGACGGGTGATGGTCTCGTGGCGGCCCTGAAGGTGATTGCGGTTATGCAAGCGACGGGACGCCCGCTTTCGGCGTTGCGGCAGGTTTTGATTAAATTCCCCCAGCTGTCGCTCGCGTTGACGGTACAGGCCAAGCTACCCTTGGAATCTCTCCCGACTCTATCTGCCGTAATGAGTGCAGTGACTACAGAATTGGGAGCCGCTGGGCGGGTGCTGGTACGCTACTCGGGCACGGAGCCCAAATTGCGTTTGTTGGTGGAAGGACCGACGGTTGCAGTGGTGGCGGCTTGTTTGGAGCGACTGAACGTGGCGGCACGCGCTGATTTAGTCGTCATTTAGGCGAGCGATTATTTTCGCTGGATTAACGTTCGTTGCCGTGGGTTAGCAGGATTTGGTGAGACCGAAAGTGGGGTGGGATTTAAGTAATAATTATGACCGAAATTATCATCAGCGGGCTCGAGTGGCGGCTGCAAAAGCAGCTGGAAGGTGCTGAGCTGGCGTTCGTGCAGGGTCGTTACGAACAGGCAATCTTGGCCGCTGGCGCGGTGCTCGCTGAGCAGCCGGCCTGCTTATCGGTGCGGGTTTTTCTAAGAAGCGCGCAGGTCAAGCATGCTGCGAAAGCCCCTCATATTTTTATTCGTCTCAAGAATGTTTTCCTTCTGCAGTGGGTCAGGAGACAGCTGGGGCATCATCCGGAGCGGGCCGTCGCGGTGGCCGATCAGGTGCTGCAAACAGAAATCAATCAGCCGGCCGCGCTTAGTCTGCTCGGGCGAGCGGCGACGGCGCTTGGCTGGTCGGCGACGGCAATTTTTGCTTATGAGTGCGCGCGGGTTGATCGACCGGATGAGGCGGAACTCGCGCTCGCGTATGGTCACGCTTTGCTGGTGGGGCGCCGGGCGGCCGAAGCGTTGCACGTCGCGGAGGCAGTGCTCCAGACGCAGCCGCTACAATTGGCTGCGTTGCATTTACGGCGGCAGGCGGCGCTCGCGGTTACGCTTGCGACAGGCAAATGGGAGGCCCCCGGAAGTTATCGTGAGAAATTACGTGACCAAGCACCGGAGTCGCCGCCAACGCTACGCTAAGCAACGCCGCGCGGCGGTGAGGGCGGCGCACTGCGCTCAACGGGACGGCGCAGCGCTCGTGCGCGGGGCCGTGCTCGTATCGGCCAACCACACCGAACCGCCGAGCAGGAGCAAACTGAGGATCAAGCGAACGGGATCGGCGTGTTCGCCAAAAAAAAGTAATGAGCAGGCCACCGCGAGGGGGATTTTCGCATTGTTCATTACGGCTAGCGTGCCGGCGCTCACGCGGGTGGCTCCGAGGTTTAAAAGAAAAAAACCGAGTCCAGAAGCCACGAGGCCAAGATAAATGAGCACGCGCCATTGTTGGGGTGAAGGGGCACTCTGGAAATTTCCTTGGCTGAGTGCGACGCCAGCCGTCACCACTAAAGCGCCCGCATAAAGGAGGGCAAAGATTTCGTGATCAGGTTGTGAGTTGAGCCGGGAGCGGAGACGTCGGTAGAGGACTTGGCCGAGGGCAAAGGTGATGTTGGCAATTTGTACGAGAATAAAACCATGCAACGATGCTGGGGCTGATCCGGGCTGGAAAACAATCACGGCCGTCCCGACTACCGCGAGC
Source organism: uncultured Verrucomicrobiota bacterium (assembly GCA_903906135.1). GTDB lineage: Bacteria > Verrucomicrobiota > Verrucomicrobiia > Opitutales > Opitutaceae > Lacunisphaera. Next base: position 16,733 of record CAIVJE010000057.1, read on the forward strand.
AACGCGGCGAGCAGCGCCCGCGGCCGCAGGGTCCGGTCGAAGGCATCGGCAAATAACGTCACCAAGATTGGCGTGGTGACGCTAAAAAGAGCTACTTGGTAAGCCGGCAAGAAGCGGAAGCTTTCGTTGTAGGCGAGATACATGCAGCCGAATTGGACGGCGCCAATACCCGCCAGCGTGAAACCCGTGCGGACGCTCAGTCCGCGCAAACGGAGGAAGGGCAGGAACGCGAGTAGCGCGAGCCCCAAGCGAATAGCGGCTACCAGCGTGCCATCAAGGCCCGCGGTGATCCCCTTTGTCAGGCCAAAAGAAAATGCCCACAGGAGAGAAACCAGGATGAGATAAGGCATGAAGTTGGGGTAAAGATTAACTACTCCCACCCCGTGCGGCTGGGTCGGGGGAGTTATTTAAGCTCATGGAGCTAGACTCGAAATAGGGCCCCTAATTTTTTGCCGATTAAAATAGTTAAACCGGTGAGCGCTATCCCTAGGAATACCATGGCCCACACCCCGAGGGCGGAGGCGATTAATTTGCCGTCACCGAGCAATTGGAAGAGTTCATAAATGGCTTTGGTGATGGGGTAATAAATTTGTTTTTGGGCGAGCACGAGCGAGTCGGAAACCTCTAACATGGCGAAGGCAAAGGCGAGCAGGCCGCCGGCGAGGAGATTCGCGGTGATCATGGGTAGCGTTATTTTGCCGACGGCTTTAAGCGGTGGGCAGCCAAGATTTTGGGCAGCTTCCTCCAGGGTTTCGCTGGTTTGCTGAAAGCCCGCCACGGCCGCGCGCACCACGTAGGGCAGGCGGCGGATGGAATAAGCGATGATCAGCAAGAGCGTGGGGTCACGCGTCGGATTGAGAAAAGCGAAAAACTTTCCTTCCTGACTCATGGCGAGATAACCGAAGGCCAAGACCAGTCCCGGTACCGCGAGGGGCAGCATCGCGAGGAAGTCGAGCACCTGGCGCCCCGCGATCTTTGAGCGGACGATCACATAGGCCAACAAGAGGCCGAGGACGAGATCGATGATGGTCGAGATACTCGCATACTTCAGGCTATTGGCGATGGCGGGAACCGTGAGCGGGTGACCGAGGGCGAGTTCGAAATTATGGAGGGTTAACTGGTTGGGGCTGACGGTAGCGTACCAGTCGCTCGAGAAGGCGACGAGTACGACGCCGAGATGCGGCAGCAGGGCGAAGGCGGTGACCGTACTAAAAAACAGTGTGCACAACCAGGCGCGCCCACGGCTCGGCGCAGTCGGGCCGCCCAGGGCAGTGGCTTTCGCCATCATCGCGTAATGGTCGCGACCAAAGAGGCCTTTACCCAAGGCATAAAAAGTCACTGAGCTGAACAGCATCACCGCGACCAGCGCGTAAGGAAACGGATTACCGCTCATATCTTTTAAGCCGTAGAAAATTTGCACGGCGGTCAGGCGAGAGTAATCAAAAATCAGCGCGACGCCGAGATCGGTAAAGGCCCAGATAAAAACGATGGTGCCACCAGCAAAAAGACCGGACTTGATGAGGGGCAGGGTTATTTTGCAGAAACGGCGCCAGCCCGTGCAGCCTAAGTTGGCCGCGGCTTCGTTCATGGCGGGGTCGAGATTGGCGAGGGCGGCAACGGCATTGAGATAAATAATCGGGTAAAGGCTGAAGGCATTAACGAGCGCGATGCCGAGAAACTGGTTGGCGGCTAGCCAGTCGAAGGTCCAGCCGCTGGGGCGGAGACCGAGTTCGATGATGAGGGCATTCAGCGCGCCATATTGGCCGAGAATTTGTTTCAAGCCAATCGCGCCGACGAAGGGCGGTAACACGAGCGGAACGAGAATGAGGGCGCTTAATAAACTTTTCCCAGGAAAGAGGAAGCGATCCGTGACCAGCGCCAGCGGCACGGCCAGCAGCAGGGCCAGGATCGTCGTGGTGAGGGCGAGCCCAAAAGAGTTGGCTAGGCCCCCGAGATAAAGCGGATCGGTGAGCAGCGAGCCGAGGTAGGCGAAAGTCAGGTGCCCATCCGCATCCATAAAGCCCCCCTTAAGAATCTGCAGAATTGGCCACAGAAAAAAGGCGCAGAAAAAAAGCAGCGTAACGCCAAAAATGAGGCGGGCAAAATTCTGGGACATGCAAAAGCTGGGATGCCGCGGCCCGCGGTTAGACACAAGCCGGAAGCGGGCGAGACTTGACTGGGCAAGTACGCGCCGAGCCGCCGCCCCGGGTCAGGGAGTTATTGGGCCAAGTGCCGCGCGAACGCCGCGAGGGTGCGCGGACTAACGTGGTGTTCAATGCCCTCGGCATCGCGTTCGGCGATTTTAGGGGGAACGCCCAGTGCTTGCAAAAAAGCGACGACGACTTCGTGCCGTTGTTGGCAAATTTTAGCTAAGCGCTGGCCGTGGGGGGTGAGAAAAATTGCGCGGTAGGGTAAGGCGGAGAGGTAGCCGGCGCGTTGCAGTCGGGCGAGGGTGTGGTTGACGGTCACATGGGTCACGCCAAGCCGGCGGGCTAAGTCCACGACACGCGCCTCGCCCATGGCGAGGGCGAGATCGGCGATGGCTTCAACATAATCCTCGGCGGTTTCGGTCGCGTGGGCGCGGCGCGTCTGGCGCAAGCTGGCGGCTTGGAGGGGCGCGGAGCGAACTGGGCGGGAGGAGGGACGAGCAATTTTCGGCGAAGGCACCGGTGCAGTAGTGAGGTCGGCGCTTGACAAGTCCAGTCTGTAATGTAGCTAAGGCTACATTATGGATAAATTAGTACGAGTCGCCGCGGCTGGGTTGGCCTTGGTCCTCGTTAATCTGCTCCCCGGACAAATCACGGAGACGCCCGGCACGGTCGCCCCGGGGCGTTTTTTAATAGAAATGGATGCGCTGTCTTTAAAAATAAATCGTGACGGCGGGGATCGCTTCACGGCTTGGGGGGTCGCCACAACGTTTTTGACGACGGGACTGACGGCCAATTGGGATGTGCAGGTGGGCGCCGAACTTTTCTTAGACCAAAAATTTGATTCGAGTGGTTTAACCGAAAGACATTCCGGTCTGGGGGATGTTTATTTTCGGACTAAGTGGCGGTTTTACGCTGACGCGGACACGGGCACGTCGATCGCGATCATGCCCTATGTTAAGTTACCGACGAATACGGGTGGGGTCGGTAACCAAGCGCGTGAGGGGGGGCTGATCATCCCGTGGGAAGCGGCGCTCGTGGGTGGCGTTCATCTCACGGCTATGGGCGAAATCGATTTCCGGCGTAATGATGGTGATAATGGCTATGATTCGGTCTGGTCAACTTCGGTGGCACTCCAGCGAGCCGTGACGCAGGCGATCGGTGTTTACGCCGAAGCCAAGCTCGGGAAATCGACGAGCGGCGCTCCGTGGGAGGGGGTTGTTGGTGGTGGGGTGACGTTGGCGCTGTCGAAAAATACGTCGTGGGATTACGCTCTGTATCGGGGCCTGACGTCCGGGTCTTCCGATTGGCAGCACGTCCTCCGGTTGAATTGGGGTTTCTGAGTTGGGTCATTCCGTGATGGAAAATTTACCGCCTCATTTGCCGGATCCGAATTGGCGCCAGGCGCGCGTGATGCCGAGTCTACCCGAGTCTCATCGGAGTGTGACGGTGCCAGCTGGCGCTGGTTTTTGGCGCAAGCTCTTAGCTTTTTCTGGTCCCGGTTTCATGGTCGCGGTGGGCTACATGGATCCCGGTAATTGGGCCACGGACCTCGCCGGCGGCGCGCAATTCGGCTACACGTTGTTGTCGGTTATTTTGATCTCCAATTTGATGGCGATTTTGCTGCAGCATTTGTGCGTGAAGCTGGGGATCGCCACCGGGCGCGACTTGGCGCAGGCCTGTCGCGATCATTATCCTCGTCCGGTGGTTTGGTTTCTCTGGATTTTGTGTGAACTCGCAATCGCCGCATGCGATCTTGCGGAAGTCATTGGCTCGGCCATCGCCTTGCAGTTGCTGTTTGGCATCCCGCTCATCTGGGGCTGTCTCATCACGGTGGCCGATGTGCTTCTCCTGCTGCTGCTGCAACATAAGGGGTTTCGCTATCTCGAGGCGGTGGTCATCACTCTCATTCTGACGATTGGTTCCTGCTTTGCGGTCGAACTCTATCTGGCCCGGCCGGATCTTGCGGGCATCGTGACTGGACTTAAGCCGAACTTGGAGATTCTGCGCAATCCGGCCATGCTTTACCTCGCCATCGGGATTCTGGGGGCCACGGTTATGCCGCATAATCTCTATCTGCATTCCTCGATCGTGCAGACGAGAAAATATGAGCAGACACCTGGCGGAAAGCGCGAGGCCATAAAATTTGCGACCATCGATTCCACGTTCGCGCTGATGTTCGCTCTTTTTATCAATGGAGCCATTCTGGTGCTGGCGGCCGCCGCTTTTCATGGGCGCGGCCATACCGCAGTCGCCGAAATCCAGACCGCTTATCATTTGCTTGATGGGGTGCTGGGCGTGACGTTTGCGGGGATTCTTTTTGCGGTGGCCTTGTTGGCTTCCGGTCAAAATTCGACCCTGACGGGCACGCTCGCGGGTCAAATCGTCATGGAGGGTTTCCTGAACCTGCGCCTGCGGCCTTGGCTGCGGCGCCTGATCACCCGCGCCATCGCGATCGTTCCCGCCATGGTGGTCATCGGGATCTACGGCGAAAGTAAGTCGACCGATCTGCTCGTGGCTAGTCAGGTCTGCCTGAGCCTTCAACTCGGCTTCGCTTGCTGGCCCCTCATGCGTTTTACCAGCGACCGCACCAAGATGGGGGAATTCGTTAATCCCACTTGGATTAAATTGCTCGGCTGGACCATCACGCTGGTTATTATCGGGCTAAACCTCAAGCTGCTGCTTGATTTCTCCGGTCTGATCGGCGGTCAGTAAATTTCTCATGTACACTAAAATTCTCGTGGCGTTGGAAAATGGGGAAGCCGATGAGCGCCTCCTACCGCACGTCGGTCAATTGGCGCGCCAAGTCGGCGCGGAATTATTGCTGTTGCACGTCGCCGATGGTTGGGCCGCCAGAAATTTTGAGCAGTTAAAACTGACGGAATCGGCGGAGATGAAAGCGGACAGTGCTTACTTGCAGGCCCGCGCGGCCGAACTTCGCGGGACCGGACTCCGCGTCGACACGCTCCTGGCTTTGGGTAATCCGCCCACTGAGATTGTGAAAATTGCGGCGGAGACTGCTTGTGATCTCATCGCTTTGGCCTCGCACGGCCACAAGCTCATCGGCGATCTTGTTTATGGCAGTACCATCGATAAAGTGCGCCATAATTCCAGCGTCCCTCTGCTGATCGTTAACGCTAAGACCAAGTCCACCGCCAGCTGAAGACGATCCGTGCATTGCTCTGGGTGTTCTGCGCAGATTTATAAGCTTGGTCCCGACTTGCACGTCAGCCGCAGCTGGTAAAAGGTAAGGCGTGGCCATCATCGACGCCCATGTGCATCTTTACCCGCCAGAGGTGAACCGCGATCCCGTGGCTTGGGCCGCGGCTGCCGGGGAGAAACATTGGGCCGAACTTTGCACGCGTCGCCGCGCATCGGGTCAAGCGGTACAGGCTTTTCCTTCCGTGGATCAACTCCTCCGTGATCTCGACGCCGCCGGCGTGACCAAGGCCATCCTGCTGGGATGGTACTGGGAAAATCACGCGACTTGCGTGCGGCAAAATGAATTTTACGCCGAATGCGTGCGGCAGCACCCCGATCGCCTCGCAGCGTTTGCCGCGGTGCAACCGGCGGCTGGACCAGTTGCGTCTGCTGAAATTCAACGGGCCGTCGATCATGGTTTCATCGGGCTGGGTGAACTGTCGCCGCATGCGCAAAAAATTTCGATCACTGATCCCCGTTGGCAACAGGTCCTCACGCTCGCCGCCCAGTGGCAGCTGCCGGTCAATCTGCATGTGACCGACCCCCTGAGTCGGCCCTATCCGGGTCGGGTGGAGACACCGCTCGAGGATTTTTTGGACCTCGCCCGAGCTTTCCCCGCCACGCAATTTATCCTCGCCCATTGGGGTGGAGGCTTGGCGTGGTCGCCCGTCGCCGCGGCGCTGCCTAATGTTTGGTTTGATACCGCGGCCTCACCTTTGCTTTACGGGGCGGAGGTCTGGCCGCGCGCGCTCAATGAACGCGTGCTCTTTGGCACTGATTACCCGCTCGTGCTTTATCCGAAAAAAGAATCTGCGCCCACTTTCAGTTGTTTACTGGACGAAGCAATAAGAGCTGGCGCCTCTGCGGCTACGCTCGGTGAAAACGCCGCGCGTTTACTCCGGCTGTAATAACCACGGCACCACCGAGCTATTGGCGCGCGGCAGGATAACTTGCAGGCCAGCGGTCAGACCGGAAGGCAATGATACCGGGAGGCTCAACACGGGCAGTCCACCCAGGCTAGCGGGTGCGGTTAGCGTCAGAATATTACGCCGCAACTCTGGCGTGCAGTCTGCCTTGGGCGGCGCCGCGCACGGCACCGCGGGTAAAATCAAAAAATCGTAAGTCAAAAAATATTTCTCAAACGTTCGGCGCACTCCGGCCAAGGTGGCGTGGGCGGCGGTGATTTGTTCGGCGGGATAATGCGCGGCCGCGCTGAAGCGCTGCCAAATGACAGGATCATAGTGCTCCCGATACGGCGCTAGCCAGTCGCGGTGCACGAGGTAGGCCTCGCTCATGCCAATCGTGATATAGGCGTCCACCGCGTTGCGCCAGGCGGCGAGCAATTCAGCTTGGGTGGCGGCATCGGCCAAGGGACAGATCTTTTCAGCCGCTGCCGTGCAAGCCTGGTTCGTGACTGGATCCGCCGTTGGGAGCAACGCTGACAGGGGAAGGTAACAGCCGCGGAAGTTGGCCGGCGGGCTCGCGGGACCAACTAAGGCCTGCCAAGTGGCTAACATCCCTTCGTTGGTTCCGGTGAACCAACCCGCCGTGTCCATCGTCGGGGCCAAGGGAATGGCATCGGCAATCAAGTCCTGGGTCGGAGTGAGGCGAAAACCGTAAAGTCCACACCACGCCGCGGGCACGCGAATTGATCCGCCGGTGTCGGTGCCAATCGCTAGCGGAATAACCCCCGCCGCGACTAACGCAGCTGATCCGCTGCTGGAGCCTCCAGTTAGACGATCAGGAAATTGGGGATGCGGACAGTCACCAAAGTGAGGATTTTCTCCCGTGAGGCCGGAGGCAAATTCCACTAGCTGGGTCTTGCCCGCGCAACTGGCGCCGAGTGCCCGCAGTCGCTGCACGATGGCGCTGTCCGTGGTCGGGGTGCCGCGGACTTCATTAAGAAAAGTAGAGCCCGCCTGGGTCGGGATGCCGCCTAAATCAAAAAGATCTTTTAAGAAATAAGGGATTCCGTGCAGGGGGTCGGTCGCACTTTTCGCTGCTAAGTCCAAGGCTAACTCATGCTCCGGTCGCAACCACGCCAGTGCTGCGGAGCGCAAGGCCGGCGCTAAGGCCCCCACGCGAGTCTGGATGGCGCGTGCGGCTGCGGCCGGCGCTAAAGCTGACCAAGCCGTCCACGGCAAAGTGGCTGGCATTTTTTGGGCGATTGTATCCATTCAGTGACATTCATGGAGTCCGTTCCGCCCATCGTCAAATTTACCTCGCTGCAAAAGCGCTACGGCGTGGGCCCCGTGGTCTTGGCGACGATTGATCTCACGGTGGCGCCTAACGATTTTATTTCCTTCATCGGGCCGAGTGGCTGCGGCAAATCGACCATTCTCAAATTGGTGTCAGGGCTGAGCCCCGGGAGTACGGGTGAATTAACGGTCATGGGGGTTAAGCCGCGCGAGGCCCGCGATCGGCAGGCTTTTATTTTTCAGGATGCGACCTTGTTGCCGTGGCTGACGGCGCAGTTGAATGTGGAAATTCCGTTGCGCTTGCGCGGTCGCCCCGTGGCGGAACGGCAGACGACTGCCCGCAAAATGCTGGAGTTAGTCGGACTGGCGAAGGTGGCGGATTATTATCCGCGGCAACTTTCGGGCGGTATGAAGATGCGGGTGTCCATCGCCCGCGCCCTGACGCTGGCGCCGCACCTGCTTTTACTCGACGAGCCGTTCGGCGCTCTCGATGAGATGACGCGCAATCGGCTCAATGAGGAATTGCTCGCGGTGCGCGCGGTTTCCCCTTTCACGGCCCTGTTTGTCACGCATTCCGTGAGCGAGGCGGTTTTTCTTTCCAACCGTATCGTGGTCATGGCGGCGAATCCCGGACGATTCCACGCGGAGGTCGCGATTGATTTTCCTTATCCGCGGCGGCCGGATTTGCGGGGGCAGCCTGATTTTCAGGCGAAGGTTAATGAAGTCACGCGTTTGCTGCATGAGGTCGAAATTCCCCCCTCGTCATGAAAAAACATTTTTCCGTTTTAACTTGGCTGCTCCCCGCCGTGAGCGGGTTGATTTTTATCGGCCTGTGGTATGGCGTGCGGGTCGTGAGCGGGCTGCAGAGTTGGATTTTGCCTACGCCCGTAGAGATCATGGCGGCCGCCGTGCATGAACACACCCGCTTGTTGGCAGCGGCTGGTCACACCGCCTTGGGCGCGTTAGGCGGCTTTTTATTGGCGGCAATCTTGGGCTTTTTTACCTCGCTCCTGCTGGGGCTGTCCAAATCACTGCGGGCTAGCTTGTATCCTTGGTTGCTCATGCTGCAGATGACGCCGGTGATTGTGTTAACGCCGATTATCATGCTCTGGGCGGGACCGGGGATGCCGGGCATTATCACGATCACCTGGCTGATTAGTTATTTTCCGATCGTCGCCAACCTCACCCAAGGCTTGCTCTCAACGGATATGAATCACGTGGCGCTCTTCCGCATGTGCAATGCCAACCGGTGGCAAGAAGTCCTGCTGCTGCGCGTGCCAGCGGCGCTGCCGTACTATCTCGCGGGCCTGCGGATCGCGGCGACCCTGGCGCCGATCGGGGCTATTTTTGGCGAATACATGGTGGGCAACGCTTCGGGCGGAACGGGCGGGCTGGGGTTTCTGGTGTATAGTTACAACACGCAGATAAAAATCCCGGCGCTTTTCGCTACCGCCTTGACGAGCTGCTTGCTCGGCTTCGTTTTTGTCGCCGCCGTGGCCTGGCTCAACTGGGCCTTGCTGCATAAGTGGCATGATTCCTACGAGCGAGCCGATCACTGAGGTGCGACCAATCCATTCGGTACCTAAGCTGATTTGCTTTACCGTGACACGGTCACAGATTGCTTAGCCCAGCGGCACACTTAATTTTTTACTTATTTAATCTATGTCATCTTATCTCCTAAGATTATTTTTTGCGGGTCTTGCGCTGATTGCCACGAGCGGTTGCGGTCAGAAAACCCCCGCCGTCTCGGCATCGGGCGCGACGTTGGTTAAAGTGCGCTTCCAGACCGACTGGTTTCCCCAGCCCGAACACGGCGGCTATTATCAGGCCCTCGCGAAGGGCTATTACGCGGCCGAGGGGCTTGACGTGGAAATTCTACCCGGCGGGCCTAATGCGCAGGTGATGTCCTCGGTCGCTGTGGGGCGCGCCGATCTGGGCATGACCAATGGCGATGATGTCATCGTCGCCGTGGCTCGGGGCGTCCCGATTAAAATGGTCGCGGCGGAAATGCAGCGCGACGCGCAGGGCATTCTCTTCCATGCCGAACATCCGATTCGCTCCCTGCAGGACTTGCAGGGCAAGACCATCATGGCCGGCGCGGGCTCCGCGTGGATTGAGGTGGTGCGGCAAAAATTAGGGGTGAAGTTTAACCTCATTCCCTTGGTCGGTGATTTGGCGCGCTTTGTAAATAATCCCGAATTCGTTCAGCAATGTTTTGTGACCAATGAACCCTATTTTGTTGGGCAACGGGGCGTACCGGTAGGGGCTCTCCTGATCGCCAACGACACCTACGAGCCCTACCGCGTGATGTTTGCTGGGCAGGCTTTTTTGACTCAACACCCTGAAGTGGTCGCTAAATTTGTCCGGGCCAGTCTACGCGGGTGGATTGATTATCTGACGGGGGATCCCGCGCCCGCGAATAAATTGCTGGCGGCCAAGCGCAGCGATCTGACGCCAGAGTTTATGGCCTATAGCATCAAGGCGATGAATGATTATCAGCTGGTCCTCGGCAACGCCGCCAAGGGCGAACGGGCGGGTCTGCTCACGGCGGCTCGCCTGACCAAGCAGATCGCCTTGTTGCAGGAGATCGGGGTGTTGGATAAGCCGGTCGCGGTCAATGAGGTCGCGACGTTTGAGTTTATTCCCGCGCAACCTTGAGCTAATTTTCAACCAGTCAGTTTAGAATTTAAGCACAGCGTTAAATCATTTTCTCTCCAATTTCATGAACCACTTAATCGAAGCCAAATTAACCGAACTCGGTCTGCAACTCCCTCAGCCGCCCGCGGCGGCCGGTAGTTATGTGCCGCACATCCGCACGGGGAATCTGCTCTATCTCGCGGGCACGGTGAGCATTTATAATGGCAAGATGACGCATGTCGGGCAGGTGGGGCAGGAGCAAACGGTGCAGACCGCCTATGAGTCGGCAAAAATTTGTGCCCTGAATACGCTCGCCAACATCAAGGCGGCGACGGGCAGTCTCGATAGCGTGAAGCAATTTGTCCTCGTCACCGGATTTGTGAATGCCGTCAGCGGTTTCACCGAAAGTCCGGCCGTCATCAACGGGGCCTCCGAGCTTTTCGGTCAATTATACGGCGAAGCCGGGAAGCACGCCCGCGCCGCGGTGGCGGCAGCCGGTTTACCGCGCGGGTCCACCGTCGAGATTCAAGTAATCGTCGAACTCAAAGCGTAAATTCCGCCGCCGGCCTCCGCCGGAGGGGTCAGCGCAATATCTTTGACGACCCTTACAGCTGCTTGGTCAGCACCTTCGAATTGCGACCGCTCTCTTCGTAGGCTTTGAGCCGTGACTCGGGGAGGGCGTCCTTGTCCGCTTCGGCAAAGCCGCAGATGGAGGTGAAAAATGAAAAAGCTTGGGTCGAGAGCGCGAGCACGGTCTTGGCGCCTTTTTCCTGCGCCTGCAGACAGGCAAAATCGACCATCTTCTTGCCGATCCCGCGGTGATGGTAGAACGGCATGACGTACAGGGAACCGATCTCTGCTAATTTTGCCTGTTCCGCGTAATGGTGCAGCGAGACGCAGGCGATGATGTTCTCGTCGATCTCGAAGACGTAGAATTGCTCGATGTTTTTCTCGATCGCCGCCTGGGTCCGATAGATCAGCTCTTCCCGTTTCACGGCCTGCCGCGTGAGATTATAGATGGCCCGGACATCCCGCTTGGTGGCTTGGCGGATTTGTTGGTATTCGTTGCCGTGAATGAGGGTACCGACGCCTTCGTTTGAGAAAATTTCGTTCAGCAAACCATCGAGCAAGCGACCATCGAGTAAATGAATCCGGGGCGTGCCCGTTTCGACGGCTTTAATCGCGTGCACGGCGGTGATCCGCATCGATTCGTTGATCGACTCAGGTTTGTTGGCGAGCACGGTGCGCAGGGTAGCGGCCGATATTTGGTGCTGCAGCTTGCCGTTGATCTCTAGGCCCTCATGGGGGGTGAGATAGATAATTTTAGTCGCGTGTAAGGCTTCGGCTAATTCCGCCGCGAGCAAATCAGAGTTGATCCGCAGCGGCCGACCATCGCGATCGAAGCCAATCGGGTTCAAAACCGGCACCACTTGCGATTCGATCAGTTGCGTGAGAAATTCTTTATCCACCCGATCTACCCGACCGGTGAATTGGTGATCGACCCCTTTGATAATCCCAATCGGCACGGCTCGAATCGCGTTGGTCAGGGCGGCTTTGAGGCCGTTCTGCGTTAGACCTTCGATCACGAGGTGGGTCACCCGCGAAGAAGCGCGGATGGCGAGATCAAGTGTAGCCGCATCGGCCGCGCCGGTGCCGGAAATGTCGGTGATGGGGATTTTACGCGTCTTCGCGAGTTCCTCAATCTGGTGGCCGATGCCATGGACAATAATAATTTTGATGCCCAAGCTGCGCAGCACCGCGATATCCGTTAGAATATTGGGAAAATTTTCGTCAGCGACGATAATGCCGTCGGCGGCAATCACAAAGGTTTGGCCCTGAAAACGGGGAACGTATTTCAGGATGCCGCGCAGGTCGGTCGGTTTAATTTCGGCGCCAGTACTCATGGGGAAGGTGCGCTTTAATCGGCTATCTCACCCCTCGCGTCAATGGGGGATTACGTGCGGGGCGGTTCCTCGCCGCTGCCAAGGCGGGGCCACAAAAGGCACAGAAGGCGCAAAAATCGAACAAGGCAGCGGAGGAAAAGATGAAACTTGGGAAAGTAGAAAATTGGGAAACGGACATCCGGATCGACCCATACATTTTGGCCCGCGAAAAACGCGAAACGACGCGAATGAAAATCCGGAATTAAACCTTAAAACTATTCCGCCTCAAGCCTACGAGCCGACACAAAAGGCACAGAAGGCGCAAAATCGAACAAGGCAGCGGAGGAAAAGATGAAACTTTGGAAAGTAGAAATTGGGAAACGGAGATCCGGATCGACCGAGGCAGCGGAGGAAAAGATGAAACTTGGGAAAGTAGAAAATTGGGAAACGGACATCCGG
>CAIVJE010000058.1 GCA_903906135.1 uncultured Verrucomicrobiota bacterium
CACGCCACCAGCGGTCCGCGCGGCTAGGCTAATAGTGTCGAAACTCTCGATGGGGTTAACGCGATAAAGTTCCGCCGCCAATTCGGTCACCCCGGCGGCGGTAGTGGCCTGCTCCCCGGCCCAGAAAAGGGCGAGCATGAGGAAATGCGCGAGAGCATTATTCGCTGGGGAGTCCAAGACCCAGCCCTCGGTCGTCCGCAAACTTCCGGCCCAAGAATTGCGCGCGTAATAGGTACTGGGGCGGGGCCAGCGGGCGCAGACGGTGATTTGGCGCAGTGGGCCAATCTCGCCGGCGAGGATGCGGTGTTTGATGTCGTGGGCCGCGGGCACGTAGAGATCTTGAAAGCCGACGGCTACAAGGCGCGCGGTGGTGGCTTGCGCCGCGATGATGGCATCAATTTCTTGGAGCGTGGCGGCGAGAGGTTTCTCGACCAATACGTTGGCGCCGGCTTGCAGCGCCGCGATCGTCATCGGCGCATGCCACTGAATTCCGGTGGGCAGCAACAGGAGGTCAAGCCGGCCGCTTAATGCGCGCAGCATATCTTCCCAGCGATTAAAAATAGGAATGCCCTGCCGGCTCAGGCGGGCGCAGATCATGGGCTCCTCCGTCGGATTAATGATCGTCACGCCAACTAATTGGAGGCGACCCACGAGTGCCTGCTCCATCGCCATTAATAAATGCCAGCGAGCATAACCCGATACTCCGACCAGTGCCGCGCGAATCATCGGGTGGGGATCAGCGGGCATTTTTGACCCTGGCTGATTGTTAGGCGGCGGGGTCGGGGTTGGGTGGCCGGAAAAGCTAAGGCAGCAAGCATGGATTGAGGTGAGGGCAACGCCGCGAGGTGGGCGGTACTCTATCCCAGAAAAACGCCTTGCTCCGTCAGCGTCAGCGCCCCAATTCTGGATGCGTTGCAAAGTTATGTCTAAAATCACCCTGCGTACGCTCGCGGTTAGTTGCGGAGTTTCGGCCGCGACCGTGTCGCGCGCTTTGTCGGGTCATCCCAATGTCCGCCCTGCCGTCCGGACGCGGGTGCAGGCAGCGGCTCAAGCTCAGGGCTATACCCCCAACCAATTGGTGGGTTCGGTCATGGCGCATGTGCGCGCGGCGCGGACCCAGACTTTCCACGGCAATCTGGCGATCGTTTTTGTTCCTTCGGCGGAGCAGTCGCAACCCATGCCGATGCAGGTAAAAATGATTGCTTCGGCGGAAGTTCGGGCGCGCGAATTAGGATTCACGCTGGGCTCCTTTCGCCTGGATCCGCCGCAATTAACGGCGGAAATTCTGGGGCGGGTCTTGCGGGCGCGTGGCGTGCAGGGGGTTGTTTTCATTCATCCGCGGCAGCTCACGACCATCGATCAATTTCCTTTCGCGCATTTTGCTTCTGTGGCCATTGATTATGCTTCGCCAACCATGGTGCAGCATAGTGTTTCGATTGATCACTATGCCACGCTTTCCAGTGCGCTGAATCGGTTGCAGGGCCTCGGGTATGCGCAGGTCGGATTATTTATCGAAGGGCACAAAGATGAACGGATTATGTTTAAATGGACTGCGGCGTTTCGTTCTTATCAGGAAGCGCGGGGAGGCATCGGGCGCATTCCGGTGCTGAAGTTGGAGAAAATGACCGCCCCTAAATTTCTCGCCTGGCATCGCCAGCATCGCCCCGATCTCGTGCTTGGGCACGTGGACAAGGCGGTCGCCTGGTTGCGTTCGGCAGGTTGCGGGGTCCCGAGCCATACGGGTTACTTTAATTTAAATTGGAATGAACGGACCCGCCCCTGTGCAGGCTTAGAGCTGCGTCCTGAATTGCAGGGTAAGGTCGCGGTCGAATCACTAGTCGCGCAGATTCATCGTAACGAACGCGGGCTGCCCGCTGATCCACAAACGATCACCCTGCGGGGTGAGTGGGTGGATGGCCCGACGATTCGTAGTTTACTCCGCGCAGCGGCTGAGCCGCGCGCCCAAAGAAAATAATTTTCGCTCGCCATGTTTTCCGCTCACCAAGTTCACCGCTTTGAGGTTAGTCTGCTGGATATCCCCCTCTATGCGCCCTTCGGGATTTCCGGCGGGGCGCAGGCGGTGGCTAATAATGTGCTCGTTACGCTGATGCTGGCGGATGGTACGATGGGTTACGGCGAAGCGGCGCCGCTGCCGCCATATAACGGCGAGACTCAGGCCGACGCGTTCGCGGTGTTGACCGCGGCTCGAGCTTGGCTACTCGAGCGAAATTTTACGGACTGGCGAATCTTGGCGGAAGAATTTCGCGCGCGCGGGGGCCAGGGCTGCGGCTCCGCGCAGTATGCTTTTGAGTTGGCTTTGCTCGATGCACTGACGCGATCCGCTGGTCTGCCTTTATGGAAATATTTCGGCGGCGCGAGCACGACGCTCGAAACTGATATGACGGTGACCACTGGCTCGCCCGCGGAGGCGGCAGACGCGGCGCGGGCGATTGGGGCCCGGCGCATTCGGCAGATTAAAGTTAAAGTCGGTGGCGCGGGTGGCCCCGAACATGATTTAGCTCGGTTGACGGCAATTCATGCGGTCGCACCCACTGCTCCGCTGATTTTAGATGGCAACGCAGGGCTCTCACGCGCCCATGCGAGCACGGTCGTCCGCGGTTTGCGGGACCGCGGAATTGCGCCGGTACTTTTGGAACAGTGGCTCGCTAAAGACGATCTGGCTGGGATGCGGGCGCTGGGTGCAGAGAGCGGGTGGACCGTCGCGGCGGACGAAAGCGTGTGCTCCGTGCAGGATGTCGAGCGGATCGTGCAGGCGCAGGCAGCGCAGGTGATTAATATTAAATTAATGAAAGCCGGCATCGCC
>CAIVJE010000059.1 GCA_903906135.1 uncultured Verrucomicrobiota bacterium
GAGGATCCCAGCCTGGAAGAACATTTTGCCCGCACGCCAGCATTCCGCTGGTTAAAAAAGAATGCCGGCCGATTTGGTTTTCATCTCAGTTACCCCCGCCGCAACCGCCACCGCATCGGCTACGAACCCTGGCACTGGTGCTGGCGCCCCACCGGCCGCCAACGCCCTGATCCAGCTTAAAATTTCCGCCGACGCTCCCAACTAGTAGCAGAAATGAGGGCGCCACCTGCCTTATCCCATCATACCGACCTCGTGCGAATACTGCAGCCATCACTTCTTCACCCCCGCGTTAAGCTACGCCCGCTTCATGTCGACGACTGGGCAGCGCTCTACGCCGTCGCGAGCGACCCGCTGATCTGGGCCGTCCATCCGGCACATGATCGCTGGCAGGAACCGGTATTCCGCCGCTTCTTCGATGACGCGTTGGCCAGCGGCGGCGCCCTGGTCGCCATCGATCCCGCGACGAACAATCTCATCGGCTCGTCACGCTTTGATCGGACGCGAGCCGAACCCGGCGAGATCGAGATCGGCTGGACCTTCCTCGCTCGTCGCTATTGGGGTGGCCCGACCAACGCCGCCCTGAAATTCCTGATGGTCGGTCATGCCCTTACCCAGTTCGATCGAGTCATTTTTCTGGTGGGCGAAACCAACCTCCGGTCGCGGCGCGCTCTGGAAAAAATCGGCGCCCAACTAACTAACCGCGAACATTTCGCCGAAATGGCCGGCACAATGGTCCGCCATGTCATCTACTCAATTGACCGTGCCAGTTTCGCCAGCGGCCCCTTGGCAGTATGAGCTAACGCCGACAACGGCGGGGCCGCTCCCTCTTTTGACTGATTCACGGATGGGCTCGAATGAGCGGGGACACGTCAGCGAGAATCATGAGCCGGCGTGTCCTCTCTTGCGCGTCCCGCGGGCGCCGTGATCCCCAGTAGCGCGCCCGAACAGGTTAAAAAAATCCATCGGCGCCAACGGGTGCGGGGGACCCAGAAAATGGCGAAAGCGGTGGGAGTTAAGACCCACCTCGGGCTATGCTACTGAGCTGAATTTTAACTGAAATCAGGCGAGTAGCTGAACAGCTTATTTAGCAAAATATTTGCCAGGGGAGCCAATTACAGGGTTATTAAATAATATGATAGTTTATAAGTAACTTATTATCATAATTATATGATTATCATGAAAAGAGTTTAGAATTATTCTAAATCCTTGTTGCAATTCAGTCTTATTCCAATTCGTTTTGAAATAATCATCCCATGAGTACCCCCAGCGAAAATTCCGCCACCCTTACCAAGCGTCTCATCGACAGCGGTCTTCGGCCCACCGCCCAGCGCGAAGTGGTGTTCAAAGTCATTCTAGAAAAGCGCGACCATCCGACGGCCGATGAGATTTTTGCCCGAGTAAAATCGCAGATGCCCACCATCTCGCTCGCGACGGTCTATAACTGTCTCGAGACCTTGGTGCAGTGCCAGCTGATCCGTCAGGTCAACCTCGAGCGGGCCCCCACTCGCTACTGCCCGAATCTCCATCAGCACGCCCATTTTCATGATGAGACTACGGGGCAAATCCATGACATCGACCTGCCGATCGAACTCATGGCTCAACTGCACGACGTCCTACCGGCGGGTTTTAACGCCTCCAGCGTTGAGCTCACTTTCCGCGGCGACGCCGCCGGCACCGCGCAGCCCACCGTCCCCGCAGATTGTGCGCCGACGCTGAACAACCCACACGGCACCAACTGAGCCTAACTATTTCCCATGAGCCTACTCGAAATCAAAAACCTGCACATTAGCATCGGGGATAAAGCCATCGTTAAAGGCTTTAATCTCACCATCAAGCCGGGCGAAGTGCATGCCATTATGGGGCCCAACGGCACCGGCAAAAGCACCCTCGCCAAAGCGATCGCCGGCCACCCGAGCTACACCATCACCGGGGGCGACGTGATCCTCGACGGCAAGTCCATCTTAGCGATGCAGCCGGACGAACGTGCGCGCAGCGGCTTGTTCCTCGCCTTCCAATATCCGAGCGAAATCCCCGGCGTCTCCATCGCCAATTTCCTCCGTGCCGCCGTGCAAGCCCGCATGGCCGAAGGCGAAGAGCTCGATGCGTCCGGTTATTACAAAAAACTCTACAGCAAAATGGACCTGTTGAAGATTGATCGGAAATTCACTTCGCGGGCCGTCAATGATGGCTTCTCCGGCGGCGAGAAAAAGCGCTGCGAAATTCTGCAAATGGCCATGCTCGAGCCGCACTTTGCGCTCATGGATGAAACGGACTCAGGGCTCGATATCGATGCCCTGCGCATCGTGGCCGACGGCGTCAATACCCTCCGCAGCGGCCCGCTCGGCATCTTGCTCATCACGCACTACCAGCGCCTGCTTGACTACATCGTGCCCGATTTTGTGCACGTCATGTATGACGGCCGCATCGTCAAGAGCGGCAATAAATCCCTCGCCCTGGAACTCGAGGCCAAGGGCTATGATTGGGTAAAACAGGAATTCGCCGCCGCGAATGCCTAAATTCAATTCACGCCGCTCTTCGTTGCGCCACGCCGCCTCCCTTTTTTCCCATGAAACCAATCACTGAAATCGACGGCGCACCCGCCTCCGCCAGCCCCGTCGTCGGCATCGATCAAACCGCCGGCAACTTTAGCTACAAGGTCGACTACGCCTTCGACGCCGGCACCGGCCTCAGCGAAGACACCGTCCGCTACATCAGCTCCGTCAAAAAAGAAGCGCCGTGGATTCTGGAATTTCGCCTCAAGGCTCTCAAAACCTTTTGGGATAAACCCATGCCCACCCATTGGGCGACCAAGGATCTGGAGAATATCGATTTTCAAAAAATCCGTTATTATCTCTCGCAAGGCCAAAAGCCGAAACGCACCTGGGATGAAGTGCCCGATGACATCAAGAAAACCTTCGAGCGCCTCGGCATCCCCGAGCAGGAGCGGAAATTTTTAGCGGGGGTTGAAGCGCAATTTGATTCCGAGGCCGCTTACTCCAACATCAAGGACATCGTCGCCAAGCAGGGCGTTATTTTTGTTAATTCCACCGAGGGCCTTCGCGAACATCCGGAGATTTTTAAGAAGTTCTTCGGCAAAGTTATTCCCACGGGTGACAATAAATTCTCCGCTTTGAACAGCGCGGTGTTCTCCGGTGGTTCCTTCATCTATGTGCCGCCCGGCGTTAAAGTCGCCCAGCCGCTGCAAGCTTACTTCCGCATTAACGCCGAAAATTTCGGCCAATTCGAGCGCACCCTCATCATCGCGGACGAAGGCGCTGAAGTGGTTTACATGGAGGGCTGCACCGCACCCAAATTCTCCACCTCCACTCTGCACAGCGCCGTCGTGGAACTCGTCGCGCTCAAGGGCGCAAAAATTCAATATATCACCGTTCAGAATTGGGCTAATAACGTTTTTAATTTAGTCACCAAACGGGGCGTCGCCCACGAGGACGCAGAAATTAAATGGATCGACTGCAATATCGGCAGTCGCCTCACGATGAAATACCCCGGCGTGGTCCTAAAGGGCGAACGGGCCCGCGGCGAAGTCCTCTCCATCGCTCTCGCTAACGACGGCCAACATCAGGACACGGGCGCCAAAATGGTCCATGCGGCCAACAACACGACGTCTAACATCATCGCCAAATCTATCTCGGTCGGCCAAGGCCGCTCCACTTACCGCGGCGTGGTGCATATTCCTAAGCACCTCAAGGGCTGCAAAAATAACACCGAGTGTGATGCGCTGCTGATTAATACCAATAGCCGGACCGACACCTACCCCGCCATCTCGGTGCGCGGCGATCGCAATGCCACGCAGCATGAGGCGAGCGTTTCGAAGGTCAGCGAAGATATGATCTTCTACATGCAATCACGCGGACTGACAGAGGCCCAGGCCATGAGCCTCGCGGTCAATGGTTTCATCAACGACCTCGCCCGCCAATTCCCGATGGAATATTCCGTCGAACTAAAACGCCTCATCGACCTCGAAATGGAGGGCTCCGTCGGTTAATCAACTCCGACGAGGAGGAACCGCTTTACGCCGCCACGATTCTGATCGCGGCCTAAACCCTCCCCGACCACCAGACAATCCCATGGCCTCTCTCACCTCTCATTCTGCTACTACCGTCGGCGCCTTTACGGCCGAAGTTTTTGCTGCGCATCTGGCGCGCGTTCAACACCTGCCCGCTTGGTGGCTGGACCGCAAACGCGCAGCCTACGACCGCTTTGCCGCTCTGCCGTTGCCTAAGCGCACGGATGAGGGCTGGCGTTTCTCTAATTTAAGCGGCCTCTCCCTTGCTGGCTATAAATTGGCTGAGCCGATCAATCATCAGCAAGTCACCAAACAAGACCTCGGGGCCCCCGGCGCCGGCACTCTGCTGCTCGCCAACCACCAACTCGTCTATGCAGAACCGCTCGCGGCGAAATTCACTCAGCAGGGAGTCATCTTCACCACGCTCCAAGAAGCCTTGCTCAAGCACAGCGATCTCGTACGTCCGCACCTCCTCGCCCAACCTTCCAAATTAGGGTCCGCAAAATTTGTCGCCCTCCATGAGGCCTTCTTGGAAAATGGCGCCTTCATCTACGTGCCGCGCAATGTCACGGTCGACCTGCCCTTGGGTGTATTTCACTACGCCTCTGGCACCGGCACGGCCCTGTTCCCTCATACCTTGGTAGTCGCGGAGGAAAATGCGAAGGTCACGGTCGCGGACTTCTTTCGCTCCTCGACTGGCGCCGGCGCTCAATTCGCCTGCGGCGGCAACGATCTTTACGCGGGCCATGGCGCCCAAGTCACTTACCTCGCGATGCAAGATTGGAGCCGCGAAACCTTGTCGTTTCAATTTAACGCCACGGTGGCGCGACGCGACACCCGGGTGCTTTCGATCAATCTTCACGCCGGGGCGCGCCAAGCCCGCCATGAAAGTTTTTCTCAACTTCAAGCCCCCGGGGCCCATTCGGAGATGCTCGCCCTGACGATTGCGCACGGCACGCAGGAATTTGATCAACGCACCCTGCAGATTCATCAAGCGCCCAACACCAGCTCCAACCTGCTGTATAAAAATGCGCTGCTCGACCAGGCTAAGACCATTTTTTCCGGCCTCATCGTCGTTGATCCTGACGCCCAAAAAACGGACGCCTACCAGAGCAACCGCAACTTAATGCTCAGCGATGAAGCGGAAGCCAATTCGCTGCCCGGCCTCGAGATTCAAGCGAACGACGTACGCTGCACGCACGGCGCCACCTCGGCCCGCATCGATGCTGAACAAGAGTTTTACCTCGAATCCCGCGGCATCAATCCTACTCAGGCGCAGGAACTCTTGGTGTTCGGTTTTTTTGAGGAAGTATTAGGCAAAATAGAAAACTCCCAACTCCACGACTCTCTCGCCGAGATCATTCGTGAGAAATTTAAGGCCTAAGCTTTAACGCGGTAACATTTTTTCCTATGACCGATAAACGCGATCGTACCCTCTCCCGAGAAATCACCGTCACGCAAATCCCCAGCGGCGATAAGCACACGCTGTTTATGGGTGATACCGTTTTCATCCATCAGGTCCTCGGCGGTAGCTTCACCGTGCAGACCTCGACCGGACTTTTTCGGATCGATGCCAAGGACGCCGATGCCATTGGCGAAACGGTCGCCATTCAAACCGTCACCGCCGCTACGCTGGCCGATGGCGCGCCTGATCCGGCTGCTATCTGGGACCAACTGCGCAAGGTTTTTGACCCAGAGATTCCGGTTAACATCGTCGACCTCGGCCTTGTCTACACCATGGATGTTGCCCAGACGCCCGAAGGCGGCTTTCAGGTCGACGTCGCCATGACTCTCACCGCCCCGGGTTGCGGAATGGGGCCAGCCATCGCGGAAGACGCTAAAGGAAAAATCCTGCTCGTGCCTGGCGTTAGTGCTGCCGACGTCCGCATCACCTGGGAGCCAGCGTGGAATCAATCAATGATTTCAGAAGAAGGGAAAATGAAGCTCGGGCTGATCTAGGCAGGCAACGCAACCCAGCTGAAAGTCGGATCGGATTTCAGTTGGAAGGAGTATCTTTTGAGCTCAGGAATGTGCGGCTCAGCCGTTTCGATTAAGAGACGATAACTTTCCGTCTATGGATTCTCTTCCGTCCACCACCCCAGATTTCTGGAACTCACGTTATCTAAGTAACCAGACGCCGTGGGATTTTGGCGGGGTGCCGGCCGATTTAAAGGCCTACCTTAAAACCCACCCACGGGGCGGGCGCGTGCTCATTCCAGGCTGCGGCTCAGGTTATGAAATCAAAGCCTTTATCGACGCTGGTTACACCGTCACCGCCCTCGATCTTTCTTCCGTGGCCATTGATCGCGCGCGGCAGTTCGTCGGCCCGGATTCTGCACCTAATATCTTCGCCGGTGATTTCTTTCAGCACGATTTTGGGGCCACCCAGTTTGATGTCATCTACGAGCGAACTTTTATCTGCGCTCTATTGCCGGAACAACGGAACGCTTATCGCGACCGCATCGCGGCCTTGTTGAAATATCGCGGCGCCTTGCTCGGTTATTTTTATTATCAGACCCCTGATCTCCAAGCGGGGCCACCCTTTGGTTTTGCTTGGGGTACCGCCGATGAATTGTTTGCCCGCTATTTTCTATTGGTGAAGGACATTCCGGTGGCTGATTCGCTGCCTCTTTTTGCGGGTCATGAACGCTGGCAGGAACGGCACCGCACCTCCTTTGAGACCGCGGCGAAGAGCGATTTAAAGTAGCGGAGGCGGAGCCCCGCCGCATTTACCACTTTACTTGGCGAGCACGGGCGTAAAACCCCAGCGGCGCGCTGAAAACAAACCTTGGTCACTCATTTTAAGGTCAGGGATAACCAAGAGCGCCATAAAGGATAATGTCATGAACGGCGCATCGAGTTTGGAGCCAAGGCGCTTCGCTTGTTGATCGAGCTGCGTGTAGCGCCGGGCCACCGTGCGGCCATCGAGCCCCGACATCAGACCGGCGATGGGTAACGGCAAAACCGCCGACTTTCCACGCCCGACTACGCTGATGCCGCCCCGCGCTTTGAGCACGAGATTGATCGCCGCACACAAGGCCACATCGTCTACACCCACGGCGACCACATTGTGCGAATCGTGCGCCACGGAGGAAGCCAAGGCCCCAGCCTTAAGCCCAAAGCCATGAATAAAACCAAGCGCGATCGGAACCTGAGCCTTGTAACGATTGACTACGGCAATTTTCAGGATGTCGCGCTTAAGATCTGTCCCCACCACACCTTCAATAATCGTGGGAATTTCGCGCCGGTGCCGCGTGATGAGCTGCCCATTAATCGCCTCTATTACCTGCAAGACGCGACGATTTTTGGTTTTAGCCCGTGACCCAGGCGGCACCTCGCGCGCGGCCGGCACCACAAAATCGGCTGGTTTTCTCGCCGTTGCTTTAAATTTATTGGGCTGAGGCGAAGGTTGTCGCGGCAAGCGACTGCACCCCTCGCTCGCCACTAATTCGCCGCGCAAATAGGTGCGCCGCACCCGGAAGTTCTTCCAGCCCGTGAAGACGATAAAGTCAGCCGCCTCACCCGCCCGTAACAGCCCGACCTCCAGCCCATAGTGTTCGACTGGATTAACCGAGGCCGCCCGGAGCACGTCAAAACGGTCCGCACCAGACCGCAAAGCCCGCCGCACATGCTCATCCAGATGGCGCTGCATCAACAAATCAGGATGCAGATCGTCACAACAGAACATCACGTGCCTTGGATGGGTCTTCAGCAACGAGATGAGTGCCGCTAAATTGCGTGCCGCCGAACCTTCCCGAATTAAAATCTTCATGCCCGCCGCTATTTTATCCAACGCCTCCGGCAGCGTAAAACATTCATGATCCGTCGTAATTCCGGCGGCCGCATAGCGCGCGGCAGTTTTACCGCGCAAGCCCGGCGCATGCCCATCGACTTTTTTACCCCTTCGTTGAGCGGCCGCGATCATGGCCATCAGCGCAGGATCGCGCGCCAGTACCCCCGGAAAATTCATGACCTCACTGAGAAATTTAATCTCCCGCCGCGCCAGCAATCGGGTCACTGCGGTGACGCCCAACCGCGCTCCGGCGGTCTCAAAAGTTGTCGCCGGTACACACGAGGGCGCGCCAAAATTAAATTTGAAAGGCGTCCGCGCCCCATCGCGAATCATATAATTGACCCCGGCCACCCCTAAAACATTAGCAATTTCATGGGGATCAGAAACGGTGGCCACCGTGCCATGGCACACGGCCCAGCGCGCAAATTCTGCCGGCGGCAAGAGCGAGCTCTCAATATGAATATGCGCATCAACCAATCCAGGCGCGATGTAATGTGGGTAACTTTTCCCTGGCTCCGCCTGCAGCCGCACAATGCGCCCGTCAGCCCACTCCACGGTGCCC
>CAIVJE010000060.1 GCA_903906135.1 uncultured Verrucomicrobiota bacterium
AGCAGTAATAATCGAGATATCGTTGCGCGGTTGCGCGGACCATTGGTGCCAGTCATGCCGGCGTTTGGCCCGAATGAGGCGCTTGACCTCGCATCCACTTGCCGGTGGATCGACAGTCTCATCGACCGCGGCATTCGGCTTTTCTGGACCACCTATGGCACGTCCCACTTCATGACGCTGTCTGACGAAGAACTGATGGAACTAACCCGTGCGGTCGCCGCGGTGACCCGCGGACGCGCGACCTTCATAGCCAGCACTGCTTTTCATTGGTCCACGCAGCGCTGCATCGAATTTACCCATTTCGCAGCGGAATGTGGCGTCGATATTGTCAAGTTACAGGTAGACTGGCGCTGGCTTCCGTCTGAAGATCTTGTTTTTGAGCATTACCGGAAGATTGCCGAGGCTTCGCCTTTGCCACTATTCGCCTATACGCTGGCTCAGCCTGGGCTGACGGGAGGAATGAGTGTGCGTCTGCTCGAAAGGATTCTCGAGCTGCCACAGTTCGTGGGATTCAAAAATGACACTGGGGATTTCTACGAGCAGACCGCGTATTTGGCCGCTATCCGCAAGGGAGGCAGGCCATTCGCTGCGATGACCGGTGGTTCCATGGAGTCCTTCCTGCATGGGCATGAATTCGGGGCCACGGCATTTGCTGTGGCGTTGGGTATGATCGCGCCTGAGCTCACGCTTCGTTTTGCCGATCATCTCGATAAAGGGGAACGCGAGGCAGCCCTGCAAATCGTGCGCGAGATCGAGCAGCCAACGAGCCGATTATTCGGCTCGTTTTATTACCTTAGTCACTGGGCCGCCTACCATAACGTGCTTCACCTGCACGGCCATTTTAATAGCGATCAGCTCCGGTTCCCTCTGAGGACACTTGGGCCAGAGGCAGCTAGCCAAATTCGCGCCCATTTAGAAACTCCCAATATTATCCAGTCGCTTTCCCCTCATCTGCGGTAACGAGCTAAGAGTACGACCTCTGACCCTTCCCGCCGCCGGGGATAATGAATGGTGGACCTTACTGGACTCGAACCAGTGACCTTTTCGATGTCAACGAAACGCTCTAACCAACTGAGCTAAAGGTCCAGCAGAGGGCTATCTATGAAGGACGCGGGGCGGACGGTGCAAGAAAAAATCTTGATCATTCTTTGGCCGGATTTCGGCGCGTTTTCGCGTGCATTTCAGGCCATGCCGAGTAAATCACCTGCCGACATGCTGCAAAGTCTCCGCATCCGTAATCTGGCCCTCCTGGGGGAAGTCGAATTGGACTTTGAGACAGGGTTTACGGCCGTGACCGGTGAGACGGGCGCGGGTAAAAGTATTCTCTTGGGGGCGCTCTCTTTGCTGGCCGGCGCCCGGGCCGATAAAACCATTATCCGCCAAGGCGCTCCCGCGACCGAAGTTGAGGCAGCGTTGTTTTTTACCGATAGCCGAAAGCTTGATGCGGCCTTATCGGCGCTAGATCTGCCTCCCTGTGACGACGGTGTGCTCATTCTGAAACGCAGCCTGCCGCGCGATAAAGCGCCGCGGATTTCGGTTAATGGCAGTATGGCCACCCTCGCGGGCTTGCAGGCTTTGGGGGAGTACTGGATTGATTTTCATGGTCCCGGCGAACCGCGCCGCTTGCTGAAAGAAGGCTGCCAGCGAGAATTGCTTGATCTCTTTGCCAAAAATACGGCGGAGCTGCAGAAATATGGACTGCATTATCAAGCGTGGTGTGAATTGGTCGACGAACGCACGCGATTGGCGGGAGCTGAGAAATTGTCGGTGGAGCAGATCGATTTTCTGCGGGCGCAATTGGCCAAGCTGGATGGGCTGGAGTTGACCGAAGAAGCGCTCGCCACGCTCGAGCGCGATTTTTCGCGTCAGCAAAGCGCGCAGGAAATTACGCAATTAGCCGCCGGCCTCAGCCAAGGGTTGAGCGGTGACGACGGGGTGCTCGGATCGTTGGCGGCGTTGCTGCGGCAGGCGCGTCAGTTGGAGTCGCTCGATACGGCGAGTAAACCCTTAGCCGAGCGCTTGCTGGCTTGCTCCGTCGAACTCGGTGATCTCGAGGCGGAATTTTCCACGCTCGCGCAATCATTGAATTTTGATCCTGAGCAGGCCGAAGCGCTGCAGGAGCGGATGAATAGTTGGCTCGAGGTGAAGCGTAAGCACGGGACTAAATTGGAGTTAGTGGTGGCGGCGCGGGAAGAGATGCGGCGGAAATTGGCAATGCAGGGCGATATTGAGGGCACGTTGGCGAAGCTCGAAAAGCAGATTGCCGAGACCCACACGTTGGCGAAGAAATTTGCGCATGAGTTGCGCGCGACTCGGGAAAAAGCGGCCCTGCAGTTGGCGAAGGCGGCCGGGAAGGTCATCGCGCAGCTCGGCTTTAAGAAAGCAGATTTTCGGGTTCACCTGGTGGCACTCTCGGAGCTGGGACCACAGGGCGATGTCGGCGTGGAATTCCTTTTCTCGCCCAACGTGGGCGAGGCACCCCTCGCGTTGCATCGAATCGCTTCGAGTGGCGAGTTGGCCCGCGTGATGTTGGCCCTCAAGGCAGTGTTGGCGGAAATTGATGATGTGCCGCTGCTGGTTTTTGATGAAGTGGATGCCAATGTCGGCGGTGAAATTGGCCGCATCGTGGGTGAGAAGATGGCGAATATCGCCGAGCGTCATCAGGTGCTCTGCGTCACGCATCTGCCGCAGGTTGCAGCTCAGGCGCAGAACCATTTTGTTGTGACTAAGGATCAGAGCGGGGAGCGCGCGGCGGTGACGATCGAAGCCATTCATGACGATCGCAAAATTCGGGTCAGCGAACTCGCGCGGATGCTGGGTGATCGCAACGCCAAGAGCGCGATGGCTCACGCGGAAGAGCTGCTGAAAGGGTAGGGCGGCGGCCGAAGAATCCGGCGCAGCTTGGGTGGCTGGGAGGTGGGGGTGGCCGCAGCGGGTTGTCAGTTGCTATGTATAAAATCATTATTTTATCCTCCCGACATGACATCACCGATCACGCGGCGGCAGGCGCTTAGTCAACTCGGAGTCGGAGCTGCTTTGCTGACGGGAGCGACGACTTTGCCGGCCGCAGTTGCTGATAAACCGATGCCGGCGCGCTCGGGTCGCATCAAGCAATCAGTGTGCGCTTGGTGCTACGGCAAGATTCCCCTCGAACAACTGTGTGCGGCCGCCGCTGAGATGGGGTTGGCGTCGGTGGAGTTGCTGCAGCCCAAAGATTTTGCCATCGCCAAAAAACATGGTCTTACGTGTGCCCTGGTGAGCAATCCAACCACGAAAGTGGGTGACGTTACGGTCGGCGGAATTCCGCGAGCTTGGAATCGGTTGGAATATCATGACGCCCTTGTCGCCGCCTATGAAGTCCAGCTGCAGGCGACCGCGGCGGCGGGTTTGACTCGTTTGATTTGTTTTTCCGGCAATCGCGCGGGCATGGCCGATGCTCAAGGTTTGGCTAACTGCGCGGTGGGCTTGCGGCGGATTTTACCCTTGGCGGAGAAATTGGGCATAACGCTCTGCATGGAATTGCTGAATAGTCGGGTCGACCATAAGGACTACATGTGCGATCGTACCGAGTGGGGCGTGGCGCTCTGTCAGGCTTTGGGTTCAGAGCATTTTAAGCTGCTCTATGATATTTATCACATGCAGATCATGGAAGGTGATGTGATCGCCACGATTCAACGCCATCATCAGTATATCGGTCATTATCACACGGCGGGCGTGCCCGGACGGCACGAGTTGGATGAGAATCAGGAATTATTTTATCCTGCGATCATGCGCGCAATTTTAGCGACCGGGTACACCGGTTTTGTTGGGCAAGAATTCATTCCGCGTAACGCGGATGCACTTGCGGGTTTGCGGGCCGGAGTGGTGCTGTGCGATGTGTGACGCGGCGTTGCTTATTTCGGCTCAGGCTAGGGCGGCGGTGAAATAAAAATTACGATAACATCCTCGGCTCAGATGGGCGCCGTGTGCGCGGGAGTATTGGTTGGGTGCGATGAGAAATATTTCGGCTAATGTTCATCCCGCGCAGCGCAGAAAAGTATTAAAGTTGAGGCTAAGTTGGGTCGTTGAATAATTATGATCTTAATTAGCCAGCTTCATAATCGTAGATAATGCGGCAGGCATAATATGCGCAATGAATGCACAGAAGACTGCAAATCATGCGGAGCTTTCAGGGCGCGGGTCTGCGATAATCAGCGCGTGAAGAAAGATGCTCTCAGCCGGGAAATCACTCTTAGACCTTAATTATTTTTAGAAACCAAATGTCATCATGAGCTACAAAATGCGTTGGAATAAAAGCACCTTAATTTTCGGAGGAGCCACCATTTGGGGGCTTTTCTTGGTTGGCTGCGTAGTCGCCGACCGCACCATGGTCGCACCACCTAATGTTGCCGGAGCAACTTTTGTTGGCTCGAAAAAATGCGTGGAGTGTCACGAAGAGCAAACCGGCCATTTTGCTGGCTCGACTCATGCTAAACTGGTGCTGAAAGACGCCAAGGGCACAGAGATCGGTTGCGAGTCTTGCCATGGTGGTGGCTCGCTGCACGTCAAGACGGGTGGGAGCAAGGGCACCATTGTTAATCCGCAGAAATCCCCGGAGGCCTGCTTCCAGTGCCATTTGGATAAACGCGGTGAGTTCAGTCTGCCGAACACGCATCCCGTGTTGGCGGGTAAAGTTTCCTGTGTCGATTGTCACGACGTCCATGCTGACAGCGCGGTTAAGGGCTCGGGTGCCGCCTTGGAAAGTCAGAATGAAACCTGCACCAAGTGCCACTCCGCACAGAAGGGGCCCTTTGTTTATGAGCATGCGGCGATGAAAGAAGGCTGCACCTCGTGCCATAACCCGCATGGCTCGGTGAATCAGAAGATGCTGATCACGCGCGATGCTAACCTCTGTCTGCGGTGCCATCTAGAGGCCCCGACTGTCAGTGGTGAGATTAACGCTAACGCCGTTCGTCACACGCCGGAAAATCATAACACCCGCCTGATGCAAGGCACCTGTTGGAGCGCCGGCTGCCATGAGGCCCCGCACGGTTCCAATGCCAACAACCACACCCGTCGCTGAAACTCTACCAAATACCAGCCATGCAAGCTAACTATCTTACCAACTTACGCGGAACGAGTCTGCTCGCGGGCATTTTGCTCGCCCTTACTGGAGCGCAAGCCGCGGCCTTACCGGCCGATGCTTTCCCGACCTTTGAGAGCTATATCAAGCTCAGTGGTCAGGTGCCCTCGATCACGGGCAACAAAGCCGCTTTTCAGAAGCGCATCGTTCAACCCAAAGGTGGCGGCCTGGGCATTGAGGACCTTCATTTCATAAAAGAGGTGAACAAGGATACCACCATGGAGATCGATGGGCGGGCCTTGACGGGCGCTGAGGATTATCTCGCGCAGATGAAATTAACGAAGACCGAATACGGTTCACTCAATGCGGGCTACAAGAGCTTTCGGACCTTCTATGATGGCATCGGCGGATTCTTTCCCTTGAACAAGCAATGGAATGCGATGACTCCAGAAGATCTACACATCGATCGCGGCGAATATTGGGTTAAGGTGGAGTTGAATCAGCCAAATACACCTAGATTTGAGTTGAGCTATGTCGATGGGACGCGGTCGGGTAAGAAAGATAGCACAATCTGGGGTGATAGTGATTTCACCGGCCTGCCAAATAATATCCCGCCAATCTCGCAAGTGCGTAAAATGCTGCCGAGTTTCCGGAAAATTGATGAACATCACGAAACGTTGGAAGGCTCAGTAAGCCACACTCTGGCGAATACAACCTTCCATGTCACGATGATGCATGAGAAAACTGATGATAATGATACGCGCTATGGCATGCGTTTTGCCGGTGAGGTGAAACCGTATCCTACGCCAGCCTCGACACTTTTAATGCCAGCTGGGAGCATGAATAATCAGGTGCAATACTCGCAGACTGATGGGATGGTTACCAAGATGTCGGGCCTGATTGCCAAGACCGAGACGGTGTTTAGCGACACGGTCAAGGTGCTGGCAGCTTTTAATTATCAAGATGTAGACAGCGCCTTCAGTGGCGATCGCCCCCTCTATACGACAACGCCAACGGCCGTGGGGGTGGTGGTTCTGCGGGCTAATAACAGTCTCGGAATCACGGGAGGTTCCCAGGTTAAAGTTTATGTGGGCAGCCTAGCGTTCGATTGGAAACCAACCCCCGATTGGTCGAGCAATTTGGCACTGCGGGCTGAAGATAAATATACTAAAAGCACCGGCGCGCTCACAGCGGTTACGTCGTCAGTTGTTGCGACCACCGGTGTTGTGACCACGACCAATAGTTTGCAGACCTATTATTCGCGGGTAAAAGAAAAATCTTTAACGCCTGTGCTCGATCTCAATTACACGGGGATTAAGGATCTCGCGCTTTATGCTTCGGCGAGCGTGCGGAGCGTCAGTGGGGATGAACGTTATGCGACCCCAAATGATTTTGTGACGACGCCCGTGCTCGCCAACAGCAAATTGGCTTACAACGATATGTCGGAAAATCGGCTCAAATACACGATTGGGGGCAATTGGCATCAGTCTGCGTTGCTCACGCTCCGGGGTGAAATTTTCCACAAAGATAATACCAGCAAAGCGATTGGCTACACGCTGCGGACGGATGGGTATGCGGATAATTATGTCCTCGGCTTTAAGTTTACTGGGTTAAAATTAACCGCTACGGCCAAGCCGAATGCGGTCCTGACGTCGACGACCCGTTATATCTACCAAAAAGGGGATGCTACGGTTCAAGGCATCAGTGTGACGGGTACGGCTTTGACGGGCTACGCGGTTACTTATCCGAAATATGACTCCATGGATATGGTGACGCACACGATTGCGGAAACGATCGATTGGACGCCGACGGCGCAGTTCTATCTCCAGGCCAACGCCAGTATCGTTTTCAATGTGATCGGCACCGTCTATCCTCGAGCTGGGGTGTTTGCGGCGACGAGCACAAATATCGCCTTCGATGCTAACCGGGTGCTGCAAAATTCGAATAACAACTACATCACGGCCAGCCTAGTCTCCGGCATGGTCTTGACCAAGATTGACGATTTGCAGCTGCAGTTTTCCTACTACAAAGCGGATAACTATAATCCAGAAGTGGCGTCCATGACTCTCCCTTACGGCGCTGGCGCTACGGAATATTCCGTAACGGCGGGCGTGAAGCATAAATTCTCTAATCGCTGCATCGGCAATGCTAAGCTCGGTTATTATGATGCGAAGAACGACACGACGGGCGGCAATACCAACTTCAAGGGACCGCTGGCCTACGTTTCGCTCGATTACGCTCTCTGAGCTGAGTTTGGCATTCCTTCTCATGAAAACCACCGCAAAAATCGCCCTGACGAGTCTCGTCTTATCGCTAGGCACAGGTGTGGCGCTGGCTGCGCCTGCTGCCGACAATTGGGATAACCTCTGCGCCTCATGTCATGGCGTTGATGGTAAGGCCCAGACTAAGACGGGGAAGAAGCTGAAGCTGCGCGACTACACCGATGCCAAGGTGCAAGCCGAGCTGACGGACGAAGCCATGATCCAAGCTACGGCCGACGGGGTGAAGGTCGACGGCAAGGAGAAGATGAAAGGGTATAAAGCCGAACTCTCCTCGGCTGAGATCAGCGACCTCGTAGCTTATATTCGGAAATTCAAGGCCTGAGGTCTGTGTTCTTATTTAATCTAGAAGCCGACGGGTCGTTTGCGACGTCCGCCGGCTTTATTTTTAAAGCATCCTCTTCGCGGGGTCAGCGCGCTGAGCAAAATCATCAAAGTGTACCCGGTCGCACTATAATTTCTTCGCATTTCGAGCACCCGGGGTCATTTTAAAAGCGTCCTCTTTATTATATCATGAAAACCACGACAAAATTAGCCTTCACTACCCTCATGCTTTTTCTGGTTACGGGCTTGGCGCTCGCTGCCCCGGCGGCAGAAAACTGGGATAATCTTTGCGCCTCCTGCCACGGGGCGGATGGCAAGGCGCAGACTAAGACGGGGAAAAAACTCAAGCTTCGCGATTACACTGAGGCTAAGGTGCAAGCCGAGCTGAAGGATGACGCGATGGCCAAGGCGATTACCGACGGGGTTAAAATTGACGGCAAAGAAAAGATGAAGGCCTACAAGGAAGAAATTTCCGGCAGTGAAATTCAGGAACTCGTAGCCTACGTGCGTAAATTTAAAGTCTAAATGGCCTTCGTCCGAGTGCATCGAGTCAGCGATGTCATGGCGTGGGCTGACTCAGTTTTAGCCTCACTTATTTTTGATCATCCGCTATTTTTATGACTGAGTCTCACGATCAACCACCGGTCGCTGTGTTAACGCCGCGCTCGAATTTTAATAATTGGATCAGCGCAATTGGGGCAGTGCTCGCGGTTGGTGCGCTGTTTTCTTTCGCGTTACTCACCTGGATGGATTTTACGGGTGACCATAAAAACCCCTATCTGGGAATTTTTACTTATATTGTTGCGCCGGGTTTTCTTATTGCGGGTTTGGCAATCGCCTTTTTTGGGGCCTGGGCACAGCGGCGCTGGGCCATCAAGCACGCGGCGACCATGCCGGATAAATGGCGGCTTGATGTTTCCAATCCAGCGCAACGACGCTATTTGATTTTACTCAGTGTCGGCGGGGTCGTTTTTCTTTTGCTGAGCACCTTCGGGAGCTACCAGACCTATCATTATGCTGAGTCGACGCAATTTTGCGGTGAGGTCTGTCATCAGGCGATGAATCCTGAGTTCTCCACCTATCAACGCGGCGGGCATGCGCGCGTGGATTGTGTGGAGTGCCATGTGGGTTCCGGAGTAGAGGCTTTTATTAAAGCCAAAATCAATGGAACGCATCAGCTGATCGCTTATACGCTGGATAATTATAATCGGCCGATTGGCACGCCGGTTAAAAATCTTCGACCAGCGCGCGAGACGTGCGAGAAATGTCACTGGCCGGAGAAATTCTTGGGCAATCTTGACGTCACTTTTGATCATTCCCTGTCGGATAAAAAAAACACCCCCTACAGTGTCCGCATGCTGATGCGGGTTAATACCGGTCGCCCAGGTAGTCCGCTCGGGGGCATTCACTGGCACGTCAGTCCAGATAGTTCGGTTGAGTACTATGCGGCGGATGCGCAGCGTCAGGATATTGTCTGGATGCGCGTCACCAATAAAAAAGATGGTTCCGCGAAGATTTTCCGTAATGAAGAATTCAAAGGCGAGCCACCGGCTGGACTGGTGCGGGTCATGGATTGCATCGACTGCCATAATCGCCCAGCGCACGTTTTCCCGACCGCCAATGATGCCGTCGAGCATGCGCTCGCGTTGGGTACCTTAACTAATAAATTACCCAATATTAAGCGGACCGCGGTGCAGGCGATGGTGCAGAAAGACATCACCACGGCCGCCGCGGCCCCGGCGAAGATCGCTGATTTTATCAAGGCCAAGTATGCGGATAATCCGGAGGCGCCGGCGGCCATTGCCGAGGTGCAAAAAATTTATGCGGTCACCATTTTCCCTGAGCGCAAAGCTGACTGGCGTGTTTATCCGAATAATATCGGGCACAAAGATTGGCCGGGCTGCTTCCGCTGCCATGATGACAAGCACAAGACTGCTGCTGGAGAAACCGTGCGGGCCAGTGATTGTACCTCCTGCCATACTATCATTTCTCAAGGGAAAGGCGCGGAGCTCGGCGTGCTCTCGGCCTCCGGTATGGAATTCAAACACCCCGGTGGCGAGTACGATCAGGATTTGCAATGCGCTGACTGCCATAATGGTGGCATTCAGGGCAAGTGAGGCAGGGGAGGAAAAGATGAAATTGGGGAAAGTAGAAAATTGAGAAACGAAGATCCGGATTGACCAAGACAGCGGAGAAAAAGATGAAATTTGGGAAAGTGGAAAATTGAGAAACGACGATCCGCATCGACCAAGGCAGGGGGGGGGAAGAGGAAACTTGGGGAAAGTAGAAAACTGGGAAACGGTTATCCGGATCAAATCTTAAAACTCACCCCTTAAAATTTAAACCTCAGCAAGCACCGCGAAAAACGCGAAATGACGCGAAGGGTTCAGACCTAAGACCTCTAGCCTCTAGACTGAAACCTACGAGCCGCCACCAAAAGCATAGAAGGCGCAGAATCGGCCAAGGCAGGGCTGCGGAAAAAGATGAAATTGGGAAATTAGAAACTGGGGGAACTGGGGCGGGCAGGGGGTGATCGGGATTTAAACTTAAGCTCGCCCCGAGGCGAGTGCGGCGGGAGCCGGGGCGATGCCTACATTTTATATTGAGGAATATCTAACCACGCGCCGCCCTTCAGGGCCGATTGATGGGCCACAATGCCGGCGACCGTTAAGTTGAGCGCCATCGCAACATGCACGAGGGGCTGACGACCTTCGAGCAGCGCGCTGACAAATTCGTTCGTCAAGTGAGGATGGGAGCCACCGTGATGGCCCGAATAAGCGCCTACCATGCTCGCTGGGAAAGGGGGGCGTGAGAGGTCGGGAAGCTTTTCGGTGAGCCCTTTATATTGGCCGTAAAATGAACCCCGTTGTCCGCGAACCCGGCCCATTTCGCCGCCGGTCCCAGGCGTATCCCAACTGACCGCCATGCGGGCCATGCCGCCTTCGCTCGTGTGAAAAAGGGCAATCTCGGTCGCGTAGGGATTCTGGTACGCATTGTTAGCCGCTTGAAAATCGTGCAGGAGACTGGCGGTGCCGAGGCAGGAAACTTTGGTAAATGTTTCGCCGGTCACGCAGTGATAGTAGGCATTGGAGTGAGTCGGGTACCACTGGGGCGGCAGTCCGATGCGCCAACCTTGGTAGGAGTCGATCGGCGATGATATATAATGATAGTATTCCCCTTCCGCGTAGATGAGTTTGCCCAGACCGCCGGCCCGATAGATGGTCCGCATCGCGTGCAGGTCCGCATGGAAAGCGGAGGTTTCAAACATCATGTAAGTGAGGCCGCTAGTCTTCACGGCCGCCCACACTTGCTCGGCTTCTTCGAGCGAGCCGAACACGGCGGGCACCGCGGTGGCGACGTGTTTGCCATGGCGGAGAACCTCGAGGCAATGCCGGGCGTGGCTCGGTGCATCGGTGGCAATAAAGATGGCTTCGATGCGGGGATCTTTCACCATCGCTTCGAGGGAGGGATAGGTTTGGGCGCAGCGGCAGGCTTGGGCGAGGGCGGCGCAACGCTCGGGGATCAAATCGGTGACGGCCACGACCTCCACATTCGGATGATCTTGAAAGCCGAAAACTGCGCCGAATTGACAAACCCCATAGCCGGCGATGCCGACCCGAATTTTACGGCTTGAAAGAGGTTCCCAGCCCGGTGCTGCGTTCGCTTGAGAGCCGGCTGATTCGAAGCCTTGGATGGCCTTCACTTCAGCATTGAGAGCAATTGCGGGCAGACCGAGAGCGGCGGTTCCCCACAGTGCGCCCGCCCCTTGGAGGAAATGGCGACGCGAGAGGCCGGCGCTTTCGCTTGCGGCCGGAGAGGGGGAAGCAGGTCCAGCAGCAGGGGTACTCATGGAGGCACGTTGGGCTAGGTCATCCCGAAGCGAAAGCAAAAATCAGGGAGGGCTCATTCGTTGCTCCAACCGAAAAGCCGCCACAAAAAGCACAAAAGGCGCAGAATCGGCCAAGGTTTAGCTGCAGAAAAAAATGAAATTGGGAAACGGGGGCGCGAAGCTTAGGTTTAAGTTCGGATCGGATCGCCCCAGGCATTTTTAACCGCGAAAGGCGCTAAATGACGCGAAGAGTCCAGACCGCTAGCCTTTAGCCTACGAGCCGCCGCAAAAAGCACCGAAGGCGCAGAGTCGGGCAAGGCGTCGCGGCGGAAAAGAAGAAATTGGGAAAGTAGAAAATCGGGCAACGGGAGCTTGCGGCCGGACTTGGGTAAAAAATTCTGGTTGGCTCGGCGCAAAGTTAAAACTGACAACGTTGATTTTTATATTTTTAACTAGGCGGGTCATGAATTCCTTGCTGCTTCCACCCGACTATCCCCGCCTTAAGCGGGTGGATGATTTTAGCGAATTGGTCGCGACGCCGTTCGCCGCGGGGATTAATGCGCTTTATTGGCCAAGGCAATTGGCCGGTGATTTTACAGAAATTCTGGATCTTATTGGCGGTGGTGATGGCATTATAAACATCACGGATGCTCGACTGCAGGGACTGAGACTGAGTCCAGCTGGACAGCTGGCGCGCGAGGTTTTGCTCGAGGACCAGCGGTTACTGCGGGCGCAGGGCTTCGAGCCAGTATTGAACTGTATTGTGGGCTACCCGCGCGATGAGGAGCCAGGTCCGGTGGCGACGGATGTTTTCTCATTTCATGCCGACAGTGCACCGGTGCCGGCGGATACTTGGTTGTGCACGTATGCTGGCGCTGCGAGTGAAGGTTTACGAAATGATCAGGCGCAGCGGCGGGTAGATCTTCCGGCGACGCGCGCAGCCTGCCTGCAAACTTTCGGCGGAGAGGATAACGAAGATTTTCGAGAATACCTAAAAGAAAATTGTTATGATCTCCATTATGCGCCTACGCCCGAAGCGCAGCCTTTTTCGTTTGGCTTGGGTCACCTCTGGCGCATTGCCATCGAGCATCCGGGCAGTTTGGTGCCGCCTTGTCTGCACCGCGCTCCGGTCACTCCGTTTTCGCGACTGCTTTTAATCAGTTGAAATGATGGGCTGGGGTTTCGGTAGGCCAACGTTCGCTTAGGCTTCTTCCGCGATTTCCTCTGACTGCTCATCGGCTTCAGGGTTTTCCTCGATGAGGCTGGGTTCTTTTTTTCGGTAGGCGATCCATTCCATTGCGCTGGCAAAGAGGCTGGTGAAGAGGAGATCGCCGCCGAGCGTATTGCGAAAAAACCAAAGCGTGGGTGGAAATTCGAGGTGACCGATGGTCAGCGCTTGCCACCAACCAGCGAGGCTGCGGGCATAATAAATATCACCCAGCCACGAAGCGGTATTGCTCACTAAATAAAAAAGCAGGGAGCAGCCGAGGGCTCCACTGAGGAGGTTAAGCACCGAGCGGCGGCGGGCCACCAATGCGCCCAAGCCAAGGGCGGCAGCAAAGCAGGCGAAACGCAGCAAGATGCCACTGAGGCCCCAAGTGTAGCCATATTCCGTCGCGTAGTAGTGATTAATCCAAAGATCACTGACGGCGAGGGCGATGAAAGGTACTAGCCAGAGACTACGCGGGCGGACATAGACGGCGCCGCAAAATGCGATCGCCATCACAGGTGAGAAATTGGCCAGCGCGGGTATATAGAGAACGCCAACGCGATAGGCTGCTGCAGCCAGAATAAAAATGAGGGCGAGAACAAGGTGGAGATTTTTCATGAGGAAGATTGATTGAAAATTAAGGGGCCACGCTAGCGCGGGTGGCGTGGTGGGCGGTGCAAAGTTCCATGATTTTTTCGGTCTGACGATAGCCCGCATCTTCAGCCGATTCGCCGGCCGTGGCCCGGCCAGCCTCGAGGACGGCAGCTAATTCATCAACGAGCGGGTCTGTGGCGGGCAGCGGGGTCGCGTTGAGCTCAACGTTGGCCAACGCATAGTCGAGGCCGGCGCGGCCCGCTAGGGTGAGGTACGCTCGTTCCAGTGAAGCCCGAATACTCTTAGGTAAGCCAAAGGCGAAATTAGATAGGCCGACCGAAAAATGAATGCCTTGAAGTTGGGGGTCGGCGCGGCAGAGCCGCATGGTGTCCAAACCTAAATTGATGAGGCCGTACATATCGGCAGCCACGGGAGCTAAACCCGGATCAACGATAATATCATCCAGTGATCGGCCGGCTTGAGAGACGAGCATATCGGCAAAGATGCGCACCGTCGCATGGGCTTCTTCGGCCTTAAAAGTCATATCGGAGCCGCCGCCCGTCGTGAATCGTTCCGAGGCCATGACGATGCATCGCATATCGTGCTCCCGAATAAATTGAATCATCTCGGGCAGACGTTGGCGGGAGGCCGCGAGGGAATTATAGACCGGCTTTCCGTGGGAGCGGGCGCGATCATAATGGGCCATCGCCGTTCGCTGATAATCAAGATTAGGATTATCAAAACTTAACGGTACCGTTGTGACTGCCTGCACGGCGGGGACGAGCTGGGGGAGGAAAGCGATCATCTCTGCCATCGTGACGCTGACGCGCTGGGTGCCATCAATGTTTAGGTTGAGAATAGCGGCGCCTTGGTCGGCCTGGAGTTGGGCGAGATGCTGATAACCTGCAACGTCGCGTTTTTCCCAAGCGGTGCGGGCGCGTGCGTAAGCATTATTCATTAATTCGCCGATGATATTAATTTTAGGAGAAGACATAAAAATGAGCTTAGGAAAAACGGATTGATTTAGTTTCTTCGACGAGCGCTAGAATATTTGCCCATGGGACGTCGGGTTCGAGCACATGGGTGGGCGCTATCATGACCCGGGCTCCGTGGTCGCGATGGAGGGCCGCAATCTCGCGGACGCGCTGGCGAACCTGTTCGGGTGTGCCGAAGGGCATGGTGGTTTGCGTACCGACTAGCCCGCTGAGTCCGAGGGTGCGGCCGTGGAGATGAACCAATTCGGCTGCGCTCATACATTCCGGTTGGATGGGATTGAGAATATCGATGCCGATTTCGATTAGCTCGGGAATAATGGGCAAGATATTGCCGTCAGAATGGTAGTGGATCCAAATTTTGCGCCCGCTCGACGCAGCCCGGATAGCCGTGATGATGGCGGCCAGGCGGGGCTTAAGGTGGTGCCGCCACATGGGAGCAGAGAGGAGCAGGCCGGTTTGCATGCCGACATCATCACCGAGTGCGATGATATCAACGCCTGCGCGGGCAAAAGCTTGGCCAGCGTGAATGGACCGGGTGGTGAAATAATCTAAGAGCCAATCAGCGATGCCATTTTTATCGGCGAGATCTTGGAAAAGGTTATCCATGCCGCGCAGATACCAACTCAGTTCGAAGAGGGTGCATTCCAGTCCTGCCCACGCCACTTTTCCTCGCGTGTGAATTTGTTGCACGCGCGGGGCGACGGCGGCGTAGTGGTCGGCGGCTGCCGTGTCGGGCCACGGCAGGTTTTTTAACTGCGCGACGGATGTCACGGTTGCGAGCGGATGCAGCAGCATCCGCAGATGATAGGCTGATCCGAGAGTATCGCTGGGCGGGGCGACTTGGGTTACGCCGAAAGCTTCAATTTCTGCAGTGGCAGGTGCGTCAAATCCGAGCTGCTGGAACGCGGCGCGCCAGCGTTCCGGGGTCACGGGATATTGCGCAGCCACAAAATCAAAATCTGTTTCAAAAGCTAATTCGGCGCTCCGCACTCCCGTGCGCGCGGCAATCAGGTCAGCTACGGGAGGAGTGACCGGTACGTTAAGGGGCAGCCAAGCGGCGCGTTGACCTGACATCATCGCCTGAAAGTTCTCCCGGGCATTCATCAGCGAAAGTGGGTCGCCATGGCGGCGATGTGTTCGGGGGTGCTGCCGCAGCAACCCCCGATCAGCGTGGCGCCGGCCGTCTTTAAACGGGGGACCGTCGCGGCGAATTGCGCGGCCGATTCATCGTAACGAATTTTTCCATCAACGTAACGCGGTGAGCCGGCGTTCGGCTGGACAATGAGAGGGTGCCCGGCCGTCGCAGCTGCTAACTCGGCGGTCAGCTGCACGTAATCATCCAAAGACAGTTCTGTGCCGCAATTTGCACCGACGATGTCAGCTCCTGCGGCAAGCACCGCGGCTAAGGCTGCGCCCACGCTGGTTCCCATTAACGTGCGATAGTCAGCGCCCGCTTTTTGAAAGGTGTAAGTGGCGATGATGAATTCGGCGCCGGCGGCGCGTGCAGCTTGGACGGCTAGGGCGGCTTCGACGGGATCGGACATCGTCTCAATCAGAATAGCATCGGCGCCGCCTTCCAGTAGGGCGGTAGCCTGTTGGCGGAAAGCCAGTTCGACTGTCGCGGGCAGGTCATCGCCGACGGGTTCGAGCATGCCCCCGTAAGGACCGATGTCGCCGAGCACCCACGCTCGGTCGCCGGCGATTTCGCGCGCGAGTTTCGCTCCGGCGTAATTGAGTTCATGGACCCGTTGGTCGGCGCCATGTCCGGCGAGGACGCAACTGGTCCCGCCAAAAGTATTCGTGGTCAGCAGATCAGAGCCCGCCGCGAGATAACTCTGATGCACTTGCCGCACGCGATCGGGTTGGGTGATATTCCAAAGTTCACCGCACGCCCCAGGCAGTAACCCGAGTTGCTGGAGTTGCGTACCCGTTGCGCCATCACCGAGCAGTGATCGGCGGGCGAGGGTTTGGTGCAAGCGGGTAAGACGAGCATTCATGGTGACTTAGCCGGCTTGGTTGAAGGCGCGCACGGCATCGACCATCGCAATGAGATTAGCGGTTGGCGTCCGCGCTTGCACGTTGTGAATCGTGTTAAAAACAAAGCCGCCGTTAGGGGAAAAAGCGCGGAGTCGCGCGGTGACTTGAGCGGTGACTTCCGCCGGAGTGCCGAAGGGCAGGGTATGCTGGGTATCAACACCGCCGCCCCAGAACACGAGCCGATCACCAAAGTCGGCTTTGAGCCGCACGGGGTCCATGTCGGTGGCGGAGCATTGGACGGGATTAAGAATATCAAAGCCTACCTCGATGAAGCGGTTAATGAGCGGCCGCACGGCACCGCAGGAATGTTTGAAAGTTTTCCAGGGCGTATGGCGATGCACCCAATCATTCACCTGACGGTAATACGGCGCGTAGAGTTCGTCGAAGGTGGCGGGAGAACAAAATTGTGAGTTTTGGGTGCCAAAATCGGTCCCGCAGATCATGAGAACATCAATACTGTCTCCCGCTAAGGCGGCGAACGTCGCAAGGTTTTTTAAGGCGATCTCGCACTGGTAGGCAAAAACTTGGTGCACATAATCACGGCGATCGACGAGGGAGACATACCACTCGGTGATATCGCGAATTCCTTTCGGGTGCTTTAGAAAGGCCGCGGGGACCAGGGCGATGTCGCCGAAGCCAGTTCCGCCGATGCCCGAAACCACGGCGCGAGTTTCGCCGCTGATCCGAGCGAATTCGCGACGCCAGTGCGCGACGTCCTCGGTGCTGATGAGTTTAAACTCTTCACAATTATCCGCCGCATTAAGGTGATCTTCATCGATGGGTTCTTGGCGAACGATGGCGTCAAAAAAATAGCCACCCGCGGGCAGATGGCCGCTGGGCGCTACGGTGGTATCCCCCTCCGGGAAAAGATAAACATCGCCGGAAGCATCCTCGCGTGGACGGAAGCCCTCGGCGACGAGGACGACTTGGCCCCACGGGGTGCGCCATTCATGCCAGCCTTCGTTCGGAAAGCCAAACATGGTGCCGCGACCATTGGCGGCGACGCAATCGGAGCCGAGTGCTCGGGCGAGATCATCCTCTACCTCGCCAAGCATTTGAAATGGTTCGGTGACCTTAACGGGGTGGCAGTCGAGACCATAGTGCGCGCGCAGTGCGGCGACGCAACTGACATGCAGACTGGTGAGGCCGGTACTGCCAAAATCAACGGGGACGGGACCGGCTTGATGGGCGAGAGCCCGGCGGACTTTTTCGCGAGAGGTCATACGCAAAAGGCGAGTGACGAGCTGAGGAGGGAGAATCTGAGTTTGCTGAAATAGGCGGGAGCCATCCGGAAAAATTCCGTCGAGGAGGGAATAGCCGCCTGGGGAGGAAGGCGCTTAAGCAGCCTCGCCCACAAGTTTCCGCGCAACGTCAACCGCGGTACCTGCATCAGCGGCATAACCATCAGCCCCGATATCATCAGCGAAAGCTTGGGTAATCGGCGCACCGCCGATCATGATCTTGGTATGGGGAAGTCCAGCGGCTTTAAGGAGTCGGACCGTTTCCTTCATGGCCGGCATGGTGGTCGTGAGCAGAGCCGACAGTCCGACAATGTGGGCCTGATGCTCTTGGGCCGCGGTGACGTAGCGCTCGGGGCTAACGTTAGTGCCCAGATCAATGACCGCAAATCCAGCACCGCGCCACATCATCGAGATAAGATTTTTGCCGATGTCATGCAGATCGCCCTGCACTGTCCCAATGATCACCGTGTATTTGGGTTTGATCCCAGCGGAGGCCAGCAGTGGCTCGAGCAGCTTGAGCGCTTCTTTCATCGCGCGGGCGGCCACCAACATTTCAGGGACGAAGATTTCGTTGCGCTTAAATTGTCCACCGACGATCGCCATGCCCGGCACGAGGCCTTGTTCGACAATATCCTGAGGCCGCGCGCCGGACGTGAGGAGTTCTTGAGTGAGCCGGACGGTGTCGATCCGCTTCCCAGCGGCCACCGCGGCGGTAAGATCAGTGAGGAGAGACATGCTTACTTTCTAGAGGCAGGATCACGAAAGTAAAATGGAACCATGCGATTCTCCCGCGGCACGCATAACTATTCCCATAACTTACATTGCGCATTTATTGTCATTTGAGTGTATGACGATTTTATACTGCTAAATAGAAAGATGCTCACGTAATTTAGCATTTAACCCGCAACCATATCTTTCATGCTCGCCGTCATCGCCTGCAATGTGCTCGAAGCGGAGGTGCGTCACTACGCTGCGGATCTCGCGCACATCCGAACATTAATTTTCATGCCGCAAGGTTTACATAATGAACCAGCGCGGCTGCAAAATGAATTGCAGTTAGCGGTCACCGCGGCGGAGGCTGACCCGCATATCACCGCGATTGCGCTGGTCTATGGACTCTGTAGCCGCGGGGTGGAAAATCTTCGGCATGACCGCTGTCCGCTGATAATTGCCCGGGCGCACGACTGTGTGACGCTATTCCTCGGCGACAAAGAACGCTACGCGACTTATCTGCGCGAGCATCCTGGCACTTATTGGTATAGTCCTGGCTGGATTAAGAGCCACACGCCCCCCGGACCGGAGCGCACGGAAAAATTAAGAGCGCAGTACGCTGAAAAATTTGATGCAGATGACGTCGAGTATCTCATGGAGATGGAGTCGCACTGGGTGGCGAATTATAATCGTGCCGCCTATGTGGGCTTAGGCATTGGCGAAACGCAGAAAGATCAGGCTTATACGCAACGCTGTGCGGCTTGTTTAGGGTGGGATTACGATCAAGTAAAAGGGGATCCCGCTTTGCTCCGGGCTTTACTCGCTGGTGAATGGGATGAGCAGCGCTTTCTGGTGGTGCCCCCGCGGCATGTCATTCGCCTGACCGCTGATGAAACCATTATCCGCGCCGTACCACAAGATTCACCCTGATGGCTGCTCCGCTCCAATTAATCTTACCAGACGGCCCCACGGATCTTGCGGTCGGACCGGGTGATGAGCAGCTCACTTTAGCGGAATTACTGTCGCGGCGCGGCCATCCTTTAAACACGCGGTGCGGCGGACGCGGTTTGTGCGGGGGGTGTGAAGTTGAATGGCAGGGTGGTGCGGTGCGTGCGCATGACCATGAGAGCATCAGCGTCCCCGTGCTGGGGACTCGCTTGCGATCATGTCAGTGGCGGTTAGCTCCAGGAACGGCGGCGTCATGTCGGGTGCCGGCTCGCTCGTTGCTGAAACATGCCCCCGCGGTGGTGGCCTCTTTTAAGATAAATGTCCCCTCCGCGAGCGATCCCCTTGATCCTACGGTTAGCTTTGGGGCGGCGGTTGATTTGGGCACGACGACGGTGGCCCTCTTACTCGTCGAGCTCAGCACGGGAAAAATTAAGGCGGAGTCTTCTGGTTTTAATGCCCAAATTAAAATTGGCGAAGATGTGATCACGCGGATCCAGCATTGTTATCAAAATAACGCTGGGGTGAGTGAGCTACAGCAAGCGATCACTCAAGCAACGATCCAGCCCCTGCTCGCACAGGCCTGCGCGCAAGCGGGCCTCACGTTGGCCGCCATCGGCGTCATGACGGTGGCG
The DNA here is from genome assembly GCA_903906135.1 of uncultured Verrucomicrobiota bacterium. GTDB lineage: Bacteria > Verrucomicrobiota > Verrucomicrobiia > Opitutales > Opitutaceae > Lacunisphaera. The sequence goes on from CAIVJE010000060.1 coordinate 19,863, forward strand.
GGTAACACCACCATGCAGCATTTGCTCGCCGGGGTGGATCCGAGTCCCTTAGGCGTGCATCCCTTTCAGCCTGTATTCCTCGAGCATCGCACGTATGCGCCGAGCGAACTCGGACTTAATTTCGGTGGTCCGAACGCGAAGGTCCATTTGCTCCCGAGTCCAGCGGCTTATGTTGGGGCTGACCTAGCCGCGGGCCTCGTCGCCACGGGTATGCTCTATGAGGAAGGCCCCGTGTTGCTCGTCGACGTGGGGACCAACGGTGAAATTATCGCGAAGGTGGGTGATCGTCTGGTGGGTTGTGCCACCGCGGCGGGTCCGGCCTTTGAGGGCGGTGGGCTGACGAGTGGAACTCGCGGGGTGCAGGGTGCGGTCGAACGGATCACGCTGCAGCGAGCTCCGTGGCAGGCTGATTTCGGGGTGATTGGCGGGGCGGCTCACCCGATTGGAATTTGTGGTTCGGCCTATATTGATTTTCTGTGGGAAGGTCGGCGCTGCGGAATTTTGCAGAGCAGCGGACGTTTCGCTGACGATTTTGTGCAGGAGGCTGGTGCCGCGATTCAGCAAGATAAGTATGGCCGCAAGTTGCAGCTCACCGCGAGCGGGGCTTCGGGGCCGCTTTGGATTTCGGAAGTCGATGTTGCGCGCTTACTCCAAGCGAAAGCGGCGATTGCGGCGGGCATCAAGACGCTGTTGGATTTATTGGCGACCGCTCCCGCTGACGTAAAAACAGTGTATCTGGCGGGGGGCTTCGGAATGCACTTGTCACTCGAACATGCAATTGGTGGCGGCTTGCTCCCCGGTTTTAAACCAGCGCAGATTCAGATTGTGGGCAACACGTCGCTCGGCGGTGCTTATCTGGCATTACACGATCGCAGCTTCTTGGCAGAAATGCAGACCGCCTGCGTGCGGCTGGAAACGATCGAGCTCAATCTACAGCCCGGTTTTGAGGATACTTACATCGACCAATTAGCGCTGCCATGAACCTGTGACGCGAATGGCCTTAACTTTCCAGCGGTCCAAAATCGCCCGGTTGGTGCTCCCGGGCATAGGCCACCATAGCCCGCAGATTTTCCGGCGGAGTGAGGGGAGAGAGTTCGCAGCCCGCTCCCACAATGAAATCGCGACCGGAAATGCGGTGGCACCGCTGACACGCCGCGTAGACCATTTCGGGGGTGCCTTGCATCAGGTCGGTGATCGTAGAAACATTGCCAGCCAAGACGCGATGGGCGCCGAGTTGTTGACGGGCGAGGGTCAAGTTAGCGGGGAAATCGATTTCATAAATATCGACCGGCAATTCCGCCATTTTGGGAAACAGCGCATCGGTTCGACCGCACATATGCAGGCGGCGCAAAACTGTCGGATAGCGCCGCTGCAACGTCGTCAGGACGCGACGTTGTTCGGGCCACACAAATTCAGCGTACAGCTGGGGGCCGATCAAGCTCGCCGCCGCATCACTCATGCCGATGGTATCAGCCCCCGCCGCAATTTGTGCCGGGGCATAGGCCAGCGCGACATCGGCACAAAACGCCAGCAGGTCATGGGCAAAGGCGGGGTCGTCAATAAAATCCAACATGATGGTGTTCACGCCGCGCAGCTCAGCCGCCAATGCGAGAGGGCCTTCGATCCAACCCACGATGGACATGCCGGGACCAGCGGAGCGCCGCATGATTTCAATCGAATTAACCCGATCATGCATGCGGCCGCCACCAAGCGGATCGGGAAGTTTAAACGTGGCGAGTCGATTTTTGTCACTCAAGGCCGCGCGTTCTTCATTGATGGCCGGACCTTGGTCGAGGAACCAGTCCACGCTCCCTTCGCCTGCAATATCAATGACCTCGCGCGCGGGATCGGAGCAGGTGAGCAGGCAATCCAGACCGTAATCAGCGACCAGTTTCAACTGCGCCTCTGCCATGTTGTGCCCATGTTTGGTGTAATCCAAAAAAGACATGCCCGCATTTTTGGCGGCGAACATCATCGCCATGGGTTGAACGGGCAGGCGGTCAACCGCCTCGCCGCGAATGAGCCGCTGTACTCGTTCGATCGATGTCATCGCAGGGTGATGCGCGGGGTCGGCCCTAAAATCAATACTCCGTACCAATCTTTACTGCGCATTTTTTGTCATGCCACCACTCACCCCTAAACAACGACTCGTCGCGGCGCTGGATCGTCAGCCGCTGGATCGCTTGCCGGTTACGACTCATCACCTGATGCGTTCGTATCTTGATAAATATTTCCCAGGTCAGACGGAGGACGATTTTTTCGCGACCTTCGGTTTAGATCCGATTTGTTGGAAGGTAGCGCACCAGCCCATGCCCGGTTCCGGCGCCGAGTTTGAGCCGGGTCACGTGCCCGGCTTTCTGGAAGCGCGCCGGCTTACGAGTCCCACTTGGCGTTTTACGCACCGAGAAATTTTGGGCCGAGAATTTGCGACGATTCGGCATGAGATCGTTACGCCGCGCGGAACGCTCACGATGGAATTGCAGAGCAATGCATTCACCTCGTGGGTATCCGAGCATCTCTTGAAGGAAAAAGCTGACATTGAGCTCATTGGTGAATTTGCCCCACAGCCCGTGTGTGATGTCGCGGCGATCAACCGTTGCGTCGACGAGCGGGGTGAGACGGCGCTGATCCGCGGCCATATCAATTGTTTTGATCTCTATGGCCAACCGGGTTGTTGGCAGGATGCCTGCGTACTCTACGGCGTGGAAAATATGATTCTGGCGACCTACGACGATCCCGCGTGGGTGCACGCTTTTCTCGCGATCTTGCGTGATCGCAAAGTGCGCTATGCGGATTCGATGCGGGGGGCGCGCTATGATCTGCTGGAACATGGGGGTGGGGATGCTTCCTCCACGGTGATCTCACCGAAATTATTTGATGAATTTGTCTCGCCCTATGATCGGGCTGTCATTGCTCATGCGCGCGCGGCGGGGCAACGAGTGGCTTACCATACCTGCGGTGGGATGATGCCGATTCTCGAGCGGTTGGTCGACCTGGGATCTAATGCCTTGGAAACCTTTACCCCGCCCGCCATGGGGGGAGATATGAATTTAGCGGAAGCCAAGCGGCGCATTGGCGACAAGGTCTGCTTTATTGGCGGCTTCGATCAAAACCGTTTTTTTACCACGGCGACCCCGGCCGAAACGCGGGCGGAAGTGCGACGCTGCTTTGCGGAGGCTGGCGCAGGTGGGGGATTTATTCTCAGCCCGTCCGATCATTTTTTTGAAGCGCAGCCGGAGCTCCTCCATGCGTTTGCGGATGAAGCCCGCCGCTGCACTTACTAAATTCCGGAGCAATTCCACTTTTATACCATGACACCACTCGATCGTTTTAATGCCTGCATGAATTATCAACCCGTTGATCGGGTGCCCAACCACGAGGTTGGCGTGTGGGTGCAGACCAAGCAACGCTGGCAGGCGGAAGGTCTGGCCACAGATGACCTCCATTGGGACTGGTTTACCGGCGAAGCGCACTGGGATCTCGATCCACGCGAGTACATTGATGTGCGTTTTGATATGATCCCGCCTTACGAAGAGAAAGTGCTGAGTCGGGAAGGGGAGACGGAGATTATTCAGCGACCTAACGGGGTTATTTCGAAAGCCTTAATTACCGGTACCGCGGAAGGCATGCGCGCTAGTATGGATGAATATATTGATTTTCCGGTCAAAACGCCGGCGGATTTTCAAGCCATCAAGCACCGCTATCGTCCGTCGACAGCCAGTCGTTACCCGGCGTATTGGGATCAATTCCAACTGCCCGGCTGGGGGCAGCGCACGCATCCCCTCGTGCTCGGACGCAATTGCAGTACGCTTGGTTATTATTGGCGCGCCCGGGAGTGGATGGGGACGGAAAATCTTAGTTATGCGTGGTATGATGAGCCGGCTTTGATGCATGAAATGATGGAGTTCATTACCGACTTCACGATTGAGACCGCCCGCCCAATTCTCGCGAGTGGCGTGCGTCCTGATTATATTTTTATTAATGAAGACCTCAGTATGAAAAATGGTCCGCTATTAAGTCCGGCAACCTATCGCACTTTTATTTTTCCGCAGATGAAGCGCTTGGTGGCGTGGTTTAAGTCAGCTGGCGTGCGTTGGGTGATCGTGGATACCGATGGCAACTGTGAGCTCGTGATTCCGCCTTTTATGGAAGCTGGGGTAGATGCTATTTGGCCTTTGGAACGCGCTGCCGACATGGATCCATGGGCGATTCGCAAAAAATTTGGCCGCGATTTGCGCTTGTTGGGGGGCATTGATAAACGCGAGCTCGCGAAAGATTTTTCCGCGATCGATACGCACCTGCGTTCCCTGCAACCACTCATCGCAGATGGCGGATTTATTCCCACGGTTGATCATTTGGTCCCGCCGGATGTTTCCCTCGCAAATTTTGAGCATTATATGCGGCGCAAGCATCAACTGCTCCGTGGCGAAGCCTTCTGAGTGGTTTGCGGCGGACAATTTAAGTGCCGCTTCAAAGCGATCGACCGGGTCTGCTTAGCCGGAAATTTTACCTCGCTGGGAACGGACCCGGGTAAAGATAAGCGAAACGGCGACTAGCACCGTGCCCAATACCAGAAACGAAATTATTCGATAGGTAGCGGGGAGGTGAGTGAGGCCGATGACAATCACGTAGAGTACGGTCAGCAGGAGCGTGAGGTGTCCCATCCAGCGATATTTTGAGTTTTGGACGATGAGATTCATCACGTAATAGGCAACGGCGATGCCGATCCACGAGAGGCTCACGTAAGCATTCGGTACGAGGTGGTAGAGAGCGTAAGGAAAAACGATAAAGGCGCAGCCGAGGTAGGCGTTGCGCATGAGCTCGGTGGTGAGTTCCAGTCGGGCTTTTTTCCAGTTGAGGATGCGCGCGGTCAGAAGCGCCACGATGCCCAGGCCAACACTAACCCCAGATTCAGATTGAACGACGGTCATGTAAGCAATGACGATGAGGACGTAGATAAAAAAGTTTGCGACGACGATGAGGCGAGAACGGAACCAAAGCGCGGTGGCCACAACCACCAAGCTTTGCCACGAGAGCCAGATAAAGACCTCGGGTGCGGGGAAGATTTTGATAATCGCGGCACTCAGCGCGAGATAGCCGGTCATCGCGTAGAAAAACGTGGCAATGCGGCTCGCTTCGCGCCGCCAGAAAGCTACGGCTAAGCCCAGATAGACTAAGGCGGCGACTAAATGTAGCGGGGCGAATACGGGTGTCGCTAGGGCTAGGGTTTGCAGGAGAATTAAGGCATAACTTGCGCTGCAATTCAAAATAACTACCAGAATCGTACCCGGATCTTCGTGGGTGCGATCGGCTCGCCGGTAGGAACCGGCTGCGATGATAACCGCATAACCGAGTAGAAAATAAATTCCACTCGTGGGCTCGAACAGCACCTTGAATGACCGCCCCGACCAGGGTCGATTGATCGCCCAAATTAAGTGAGTGAGGTAAGTGGCGGGGATAGCTGCCAGCAGCAGGCCCGGCCAGCGATGATGACTCGACGCGCTGCTGGCGATTGCGGCCAGCCCAGCTATGATGATAAAAGTGCTGGGAGTCGCGCCGACAACGGTGGCGCTCATTAAGCCAGTCAGGAGCGCTAAGCCGAGAAGCCACGGAGATTGTTGACGCAACGCGAACGCGAGATTGAGGCTCACGACTACTGCCAGGACGATCTGTCCACTGAGTGCGTTGACGGCGAGCACGGGGGTGGCGCCGAAAAAAAACAATCGAAGGGTGGAGAAAAAGCCCAGGGCGAGGCCGGCGCCGCGGAGATGGTTGGCCACCGACTCAAATGATTTTTGCCAGCCCCGGGCGACGAGGAGTAAGCTGGCCGCTAAGATAAAGCCGATCAGCGCGGGGGCAGCGGGCGGTAAAACGAGCCACGGCAACGAGAGGGCAAAACCGACACCGAGGGTGAGTGCTAACACGCCGAAGCCCGCAAACCATTTTTGACCTACGACAAACTCCAATTCTTCTTCGGTCTGGGCTTCAAAGACTGGGGCTAAAAGAGGTGCTGCGTTGGGGGCGGCGGATACTTTCGGCGTCGCGCTGGCTGCCTCCGCGGGGGGTAGCTGCAAATGTTGCTCGATGCGCGCGAGTCGCTGCTCCAGGACCCGAAGAGTCGTCGGGAGGTTCGGCTCCGAAGCGTTAAAAGGAATTTCGCTCAAGTTATTTTGATGAATACGTTGAGGTGGGATAGACTAAAGAAGAGGCGCGCGTGGCGCGGCTGTTTATGCGGAGCACCCGCAGTGACCACTCTGGCAACCACCACCACTGGCGGTGAGCCCAGAGCCAGGGTCGATGCCCACGACCAGTTCATCGGCTAATCCGCAGAGTGTCTCGTAGTATTCTTCACGAGGCAAACCGAGCGCGGTTGAGGCAAAGGTCTCGGCGTCATCCGCTGAAGCGAATTCACCATAATTTACCGTGACGAGTTGATACAGCGCAAGGTAAGGCACGAGGCTAAGCTGCGTCATGTAGACGGGATGCACATAAAGGGTGAAGCCTTCTTCTGGCATATCTCCTTTCGGCTCGGGGAAAGCAAATTCACCCGGATTAAGCCGGGCGCTATCAAAAACCAAATTACAGGGATAACGTACGAAGGAGCGATCAAGGAGGATCGCCTGCAATTGAGACCAACCAATCTGGGGGCCGTATTTCTCAAAAATATCGGTGCCCTTAGCCGCGACGTGAGCGTTGAGCGACTGTTTAGCGTCGGTAGCGGTTAGTTGAGTAGCCATGGGGCGTGGAACCGAGGGCGGTTAATGAGCAGCGGGGCGGGGCAAAGCTGTGTCGGTCGGAGCATCCTCAGTAATTTCTGGCAGACCCTCATTGGCTTGAGTGAGACGTCCTTGGAGAATGGGCACCGACATGCGCAGAAAGATGGTGTAGCACAAGAGACCGAACGCCCAGATTCCGAGACAGACGAGAGTTTCATTGAGCGACGGTACATAGTCGACGACGGCACCGAGCGGGGTGGGGATAAAACCGGGAATGACGAGGCCCATGCCTTTTTCAATCCAGATGCCGACGATGCTTAGGACGCAGGCGACATCCAGCCAGCGGAGACTGCGACTGACCGGCAGTACCAGGATTACCATCGCGATCAGATTAAAGGTGATGGCTGTCCAGATCCACGGCACGAGGGCGTAATGGCCGTGTAAGCCAAAGAAGAGATATTTAGCCGAGGCTCCGTGCGTGGTCCCAGAATAAAATTCTTTGAATATTTCGCAGACGAGCAGGAAAACGTTAATGATCATCGAAACTTGGACGATGCTGCGTAGCGTTAGGAGGGCTTTATCGGTGATGCGGTACTGCGTCACGCTCCGGATTATTTGGAGCGCGAGGATGATGATGGCTGGGCCGGCGGTGAAGGCGGAAGCGAGGAAGCGGGGACCCACGATTGACGCATTCCAGAAGGGACGACCGCCGAGGCCGACATAGAGGAAAGCGGTGACGGTATGAATCGAGACGGCCCAGATAATTGCGCCGAAGACAAAAGGGATGTAGAACCACTTGGTCGGTTTTCGGTTTTGGTAGCGGCAATAGATGAGGTAGCCGCAGATATGCACGTTCAGGAGGAGGTAGCCGTTCAAAACGAGGACGTCCCAGCTCAGCATTGAGTTGGGGAAATTCATTTGTCCAATACCAGGAATCAAGTGCCAGAATCGATCGGGGCGACCGAGGTCTACGGTGACGAATAATAAGCACATGATGATGGCCGCAACCGCCAGCAGTTCGCCAAAAATGACGAGATCGTGCAGTTCCTCATTATCATAAATGTAGACGGGGATAACCATCATCACCGCCGCGGCGGCCACGCCGACAAGGAAGGTGAAATTAGCGATGTAAACGCCCCACGAAACCTCGTCGCTCATGCCAGTAACGACGAGGCCATGGACCAACTGTTTAGCGTAGGCATTGAGTCCGAGCAAGGTGATCGCCGTCAGCACGGCCATCCACGTATAGTAACGCCAATCGCCGACGAAGGCGATGCGGGCGCTGCGTTGGAGGAAGATGAGGTACTGGCGGGCGGCGGTGATCATGGACGAGGGAAACCTGACCGGAGAGCGCTCGGGCTGAAGGAGGTCATTTGTCGAAGTAGTAGAAGAAACGTGGGGAGGTCCCCATTTCTTCCTTCAGTTGAATGAAGACTCGCTTGGTGCGCAGGATGTAGGAAATTTCACTTTCCGGATCGAGAATGTTGCCGAACTTCCGCGCACCGACCGGGCAGACCTCCAAGCAGGCGGGGTATTTACCGACGCGGGTACGCTGGATGCAGAAATGGCATTTCTCCATCACGCCTTGTTTGCGCGGACGGTTGCCGAGGTAAGCCATTTCGGGATTCAGGCGATCCGCGGGAATTTCTGGTTTAGTGAAATTAAATCTCCGCGCCCAGTAAGGGCAGGCCGCTTCGCAGTAGCGGCAACCGATGCACCAATCGTAGTCGATTACGGTGATACCGTCTTTTTCCTGCCAGGTGGCGTTAACGGGACACACTTTAACGCAGGGGGGATTTTTGCACTGCTGACATTGCACCGGCATATAAAAGAAGCCTTTGTCGGGAACTTCTTTATCGTCGTAGACATGATTGCCTTTCTCAACGTCCATGGAGCCGTGCGGCATTTTGAGCACGCGGATATATTGAATCTCGGGGCTCCGCGACTGGTTGTTCTCCGCAACGCAAGCGTGCACGCATTTACGGCAACCGATGCAGCGCGTAAGGTTTAAGGCGTAAACAAATTCGACGCCATCCATGGGCTTAAGATCCCGCACGTGGGGCCGGATGCCATATTGGTGTTCAACTTCATCGGTAATGCGTAGGAGAACTTTTTTCATCTCCTCGGGCGAAAGCTCCTTATAGTATTTTTGTAAAAATTCTTCTGAGGAGGAGAAGTCTTTGAGTTCGCGGAGAGGAGCGAGACTGGCGGCGAGCGCGGAGAGACCGGCAAAAGCAGCGGTGGAGCGCAGGAAGCTCCGCCGATCGGTCGAGCCAGTCACCGGTTGGTCGGAATGAAGGGTGGGTTCTGGCGAAGACATATCAGTGAGTGGGTACGGGCGAATACTCCGCCGTTATCGGGGTGCGCAGCGCATGGGGACCAGGGGCGGGATGATGGGTCGGAATGCGCGGAGCGTGCGGATCATGGCAGTTGGCGCAGGCGAGCTTTTGGGCTTCGCCGAGGCTGGTGTTCCAGTAGCCGTTGATGCGGCCGTGTGCGCCGGCATCCCAATCGCGATAGTTCGGGCCGTGGCAACTGCCACAAAGTTGCGTGCTGTCGGCGAATTTTAATTCGCGACCATCCCGGACCTGGAAGGTTTCGAGATTCGACTCGTTGTGACAATTATAGCAGAGATTGTTTCGATTGTGCGAGCCGTGGCCCATCACAATATTTTTATGCTCCTCCGGGACGATGAGGATACTGTTGGCATCAAAACGCAGCACGGGCGGTTTCTTTTTGTCATGACAGCCGTAACAATCAAAATCGGACATGTCTTCCTTGGCTTGCACCAAATCGGTATACGTTTGGCGCCAAGGAGTCTTTTCCAGAAATGCTTTATCGACTAGCGCGATTTGCTGGCGAGCCGGGGGGTGGCCCCACGAATTGCTCAAAAGCAAGGCGGTGAGGCCAAAAAACAAAATCGTAATCGCCCCGAGCGCATAGCCTGTACGAGTTGATGAGTGGCTCATGGAAAGCTCGCCCAGTCGCGGGGTGACGGTGGGGAGAGATTATTTTTTCAAGGCACGGACAAAGGGAACCATGGCGGCTAGTTCATCAGCGGGAACGCCTTCAATGGCTTTCATGCTGGTCTTACCCTTTTTATCGGTGATCCCTTTTTGCATGGCATCCAGTGCTTGGACATCAGTGAACTCAGCTTGGGTTTTGGCATCAGTCAGATCGCGGATGCCTAATTTTTTACCCATCTTAGTCTGGCCTTTGCCATCAGCACCGTGGCACTTGGCGCAGTGCTCATCCCAGTTAGCCTGTGGCGTAGCGGCGGTAGCGGCGGTCGCCAACGCGAGCATGAAGATCGTGGTGAGAAGGGTAGAGTTTTTCATAAGATACAAGGAGAGTTCGCGTGGTTTTAACTGCCGACACAGTATTACAAAAATTGGCCGTACCCACTACCGCCGCATTGGCGAACACTGCGCATATCTTGCGTTCTGAAACAAGATACGCCTACCAGTCGACAAGGGCTGCGCAGTAGCAAAGTGGCCGCGGCCTCATACTCAGTTTAGCAAATGCACTTTACGCGCTCATCTTGGCAAATGTTGGGCTGGGTATTTATGCTGCTGATCCTAGGGCAGCTTTCAACCGCAGCCGTCTCCGTGCCTAACAGTGAGTGTCTAGATTGTCATGAAGCGGAACTCCGCGCCTTAAAAAAAGGTCAGCCCCCGACGTGGGTTGGAGTTAAATCGGCCGCCTACGCTCATTCGGCCCACGGCAAATTAAATTGTATCGAGTGTCA
>CAIVJE010000061.1 GCA_903906135.1 uncultured Verrucomicrobiota bacterium
CCTGCCCGCATTGTCAGGAAACTTTTCCCAAAAATGATTTTGCCGCATTCTATAAGTCAGGGATCGATACCCACGGAATTTTCGATCCAGCCCGCGCCGACCGTTCGCTTTTGGTCAACCCTGACCACCCCACCGCCACCGATCCCTTGCTCCTGTTTGGCGTCGACGATGGCACCGGCTACAGTGATGGCTCCAACCGTTGGCATTTTATCGGTGCTTACTTGATCTACGGCCAATGGAAACAAGTCATGCTCACGGGCATTCGCACCCTCGCGATGGCTTACGTGCTCACCGGTGACCCCGCTTACGCCCACAAAGCAGCCGTCATGCTCGATCGCGTGGCGGATCTCTATCCGACCTTTGATTTCTTAAAACAGGGTTTATCGTATGAGCGGGTCGATCCCGTCGTGGGTGCGGGGATGGTGACCGTCTGGCATGATGCTTGCCGGGAAAGCATGGAACTAGCGCTCGCCTACGATATGATTTTCCCCGCGTTGGATCACGATCCAGCCCTAGTCAGCTTTCTCTCCGGTCAGGCTCGCCAGTATCAACTTCCCAGGGCCAAAAACGATATCGCGGATATTAAGAATAACATTGAAACAGGAATTTTACGTGAAGTTTCCCGGCAGCCGCAGAAAATATTCAGCAATTTCCCCAACACTGATATCACCTTGATCATCAGCCAAGCCGTTTTGGCCTGGCCTGAAAACCGCGACCAAATAATCGGCTCACTCCAGAGCATGCTCACACAAGCCACCGCCGTGGATGGTCTCAGCGGTGAAAAGGGCTTGGCGGCCTACAGCACGTTCGTCCCGCGTACCCTGGCTAATGTACTCGCGCTCTTTGACCGACTGTCCCCGGACCTACTGCCGACCCTCGTTAAAGCGGTCCCAAACCTGCACTCCACGCATCGCTTCCATGTCGATACTTGGCTGGGTGAAAAATATTACCCAAAAATTGGCGATGCGGGCGCTTTCGGTACGCAGGACCTTAATTACGCTGGCGCAGCGTTCAGTAAAAATTTCTTTGAGCCCGCGCTTGGCGGCATTCCGTTGGTGTCAGATTATGCAATATTCTGGCGGCTCTATGAAATTACCCATGATCCGCTTTATGTGCAACTGCTCTACCGCGCCAACGGTAGCACCAGCACCAACCTACCTTATGATTTATTAAATGCGCAGCCCGCGCAGTTTCAACAGAACGTGGCGGCCGCCATCCGCACTCACGGCACGGCCATTAAAACTGAATCAGTAAATAAACCTCAGTGGGGCCTGGGTATTTTAAGATCAGGCACCGGTGACCACCAGCGAGCGGTTTGGCTGGATTACGATATCGCCGGCAACCACGGCCGCGGAGATGCCCTGAATATCGGGTTATTTGCGCACGGCCTAGAAATATTATCAGGCTTTGGTTATCCCCCCGTGCAATTCGGGGGATGGTATTCTCCTCGAGCTAATTGGTACAAAATGACCGCTGCCCATAACACAGTGGTCGTGGATGCTAAAAATCAGTTAGCCCGCTTTGGCGTGCCCGAGACCGAGCCTCTGCAGGTTCAATTAAATCCCCGCAAAGGCAGTGTGGTCGGAACAACGACGGCATGGGCTGCAGGGGAAGTGGTTAAATTAATCCGCGCAGAGGGGCCTGCCTTGGTCCAAACCACCGCGCTGCAAAAATTTGAACGGTCGCTTCTCCTTGTCGATCTGTCACCCGAGGATAGTTATGTCTTGGATATTTTTCGCGTCACCGGCGGCCACGATCACGCCAAATTTATGCACGGTTATTTCGGGACCATCCATGCGACCGGAATCCCCTTAACTCCGCTGGTGGATTTTGGGCACGAGACCCAAATGCGTAATTTCCGCGGAGGCACCCCGACCCCAGGCTGGCAAGTTGATTGGAAAATTGAGGATCGTTATCGCTATCTTCCGCCGGGTGCCGAGGTGCATCTGCGTTACACTGATCTAACCAGCGGAACCCAAGCCGCCCTCGCCGAAAGTTGGCTCATCGAGCGCGGTAATGAAACTTGGGTGCCCAGTTTGCTGGTACGCCGACAAGGTACCACTACGGAGAAACTCGCCTCCACTTTTGTCGCAATCCTCGAACCCTATACCGACCGTACAAAAATCAAGACAATCAGTCGGATAAACCTACAAACCGAGACTGGCCAAACGGCTGATGAGGCCAATGTCGGCGTGATCGTCCAGCAAGCCAGCGGGAAAAGCGATCTGCTGATCGCCGCCGCGACGGGACCGCTAAATTCAGCGCGGCGCCGATTGGTCCAACCGAACTGGGCCGTAGCGACTGATGCTGATTTTTGCCTCATCCGTCGCGCTACGAATAATGAAATCGAATATCTATTCCTCAGCGGCGGCACAAATCTTCAAGCCGGTGATATGCAACTAACGCTCACCCCAGGAACCAGCTTTTTTGAAGCGAGCATCAAAGCCGGAAAATTAGTCATACTGCGCGGAACCCCTGATAAGGTGTTAAGCTTTCGCCTTCACCCTAACGAATAGGTCGCAAAGCAGAGCGGATCGTCCGCGCCTGCGGTACACCTAGCGTTCCGTGCTTCAGGCCCTGCCCCGATCATAGCACGATGGTGAATAACTCGGGGAATGACATTAAGCACAAGTTATTCACTGCCCCTGCCGGTGAATAAATTGAGGGGAAGAACCCCGTGACTTTTCGACGAAGCGGACGCAATTTAATGACGTTCCTTGATAGAACAGTCGCAGTGCGGCGGCATGAAAAACCCGCTGAGAACACGACTGGGATAATCCCGGGCAACCGGGGAAAGGCGGGCGACAACTGGTGTCGCCCTCCCCTCCGTGGCGCGAGCCACGCGCAGGCAAATATCACCAGTTCCTCTGGACGGCGTCGCAGCCGATCCAGCTATGCGACAAAGGAGCTGTGCGGCGAGGCGCGAACTTAGAAACCGCGACCAAGTCGAGTCAGATCCATGGTCAGTTTCAGACCTTGGATTGATGCAGTTACCCAGAGGGTTATGGTTGCTACTGTATGATCAGGACGCAGCGCAATGTTTCGGTGGGTCCACCCCACCAAAAGGCCCGGCCTGCAAAGGCGGGGCGCGAAAGGGACACGGCGCGGCGGGGAGCGGGCGAGTCTGGCAAAGCTCGCAAAACCTCCTCCTTGGGGCGGCGCGTAAAACCGCGTCACCCAACTGCAAGTCGAAAGCAACCTGAGAGGTAAGAGGTCAGACCCGTTACACAGGGCCAACGCTCAGCCAAAAGCTGAGGCCGTCCCCGTGGCACGGTGTTGGTGCGAAACGTAGACGTTGTAGGCGTGCCAACACCCGTCCGGCGAGTTAACCATCGGCAGATGGAACCGAACCGGGCGAAGAGACCTCACTCGATAAATTCCGGCCTGAAAAGACCGGGACGGTCCCGCTATGAGATCGATAGCATCGCATGCCGCGGTGAGTAGCGTCGGGAAGCACACGGCCCGCGAAAGCGAGGCGCCCAATGCTGTGCGAATGGGGAAGAGTGCGTGGCGAGCACCCACCCCCGATTTTGGCCCGGGTACCGCAAGGTGCCCGGGCCTTTATCTTTTTCGCCTTACTTTGTCGGCGCGCTGGATCTGGTTGGAGGCCCGGAACCGGCTGCAGCCAAAATCCGGCGCGCTGACTATTTTTCCCTCAATTTCGTTGGCGAAAGCCCGATAGGCTATGTGGCCCATCAGGCTAACCTATGCATTTTTTCGCCACTTGTGCCTCGGCGGCAGCCGCAATTCTTCATTACCAGCCAGCCAGCAAACGTTGTGGTTGACCTGGCG
>CAIVJE010000062.1 GCA_903906135.1 uncultured Verrucomicrobiota bacterium
CGCCGAACTCCGCACGATCGCGAGTAAAAATAAAGTTTTCCGTAGTTATATCGGCATGGGCTACTACGACACCAAAGTGCCCGGCGTTATTCAGCGTAATATTCTAGAGAATCCCGGTTGGTACACCGCCTACACCCCTTACCAAGCCGAGATTGCGCAAGGCAGGTTGGAGGCCTTGTTGAATTTTCAAACCGTCATCACTGATCTCACCGGCCTGCAAATAGCCAACGCCTCCATGCTGGATGAAGGCACCGCCGCCGCTGAGGCCATGATGATGTGTCATCGCCTCAAACTCGGCGATAGCCACGCCAGCTCGCGCTTTTTTGTTTCAGAAAAATGCCACCCGCAAACCATCGATATCGTCCGCACCCGCGCGCAACCACTGGGAATTGAGATCATTCTTGGCGATCATCGGACATTTAATTTTTCCACCGCGGTTTTTGGCGTGCTCGTGCAATACCCTGACACCACGGGCAGCATTCACGATTTCGCCCAGTTTTTCGCTCAAGCCCACACGGCCGGGGCACTTACCGTGGTGGCCACTGACTTGCTCGCCCTCACTCTCCTTCGTGCCCCCGGCGAATTTGGCGCTGATGTCGCCGTCGGCTCCGCCCAACGCTTCGGTGTCCCGATGGGGTTTGGCGGACCGCACGCCGGCTTTCTAGCGACCAAGGATGAATACAAACGCCAAATGCCAGGTCGCTTGGTCGGCGTATCCAAAGATGTCCATGGCAACCCGGCTCTGCGTCTCGCCCTCGGCACTCGCGAGCAACATATTCGTCGCGACAAGGCTACGTCGAATATCTGCACCGCGCAGGTTTTGCTGGCCGTCATGGCTTCGATGTACGCGGTCTATCATGGCCCCACTGAACTGAAGCGCCTCGCCCAGCGCACCCGCTTGCTCACCCATTGGCTCGCCGCGGGCCTCAAAAATCTCGGTGCGACCATCAATGCTGAGCCGGTTTTTGATACGCTCACCGTATCCGGAATCGATGCGACCAAAGTTCATCGCGCCGCGCTGGCCGCTAAAATTAATCTACGCCCGATCGACGCCCGCACCGTCGGGATCTCCCTTGATGAAACCACGAATCAAGCCGATGTCGCTACCCTGCTCAGCTTGTTTGGCTCCTCCGCGTCCGCCGATCCCACAGAGCTCAGCGACTATCCTGCACCCCAGGCGCGCACTTCGACTTTTCTGACTGCGGCCGTTTTTAATCGCTACCATACGGAACACGAAATGCTCCGCTATATTCGACGGCTGGAAGCCAAGGATTTGTCGCTGTGCCACTCGATGATTTCACTGGGCTCATGCACGATGAAACTCAACGCCACGAGTGAAATGCTGCCCGTCACTTGGCCGGAGTTCGGTCAATTACATCCCTTCGCCCCCGCCGATCAGACCAAAGGTTACGCCAAACTTTTTGCCCAGCTCGAAAAATGGCTCACTGAGATCACGGGCTTTGCCGCCGTTTCGCTGCAGCCCAATGCGGGGTCCCAAGGTGAATACGCCGGCTTGCTCGTCATTCGCGCGTACCACACCTCGCGGGGCGAAGGCCACCGCAACATCTGCCTTATTCCGACCAGCGCGCATGGCACTAATCCCGCCAGCGCGGCCATGTGCGGCTATCAGGTCGTAGCCGTCGCCTGCGATGCCCACGGCAATATTGATGTCGCCGACCTCAAGGCCAAAGTCACCGAACATGCCGCCAAGCTCGCGGCCCTGATGGTTACTTATCCTTCCACGCATGGCGTCTACGAAACTTCGATTCGTGATATTTGCCGCACCATCCACCAGCACGGCGGCCAAGTTTACATGGATGGCGCCAATATGAACGCCCAAGTCGGCCTGACCTCGCCCGGTTTTATTGGCGCCGATGTCTGCCATCTTAATTTACACAAAACTTTTTGCATCCCGCACGGCGGCGGCGGCCCCGGCATGGGACCCATCGGCGTCGCTAAACACCTCGTAGCCTACCTACCCAGTCACGTAGTCGTAAAAACCTCGAACCTCACCCCTCAAGCCGAATCCTTGGGGGCGGTGTCCGCCGCCCCCTACGGCAGCGCCTCCATTCTCGTCATCACTTGGATGTACATTCGCATGATGGGACCAGACGGACTCAAGCGCGCGACCCAGTTTGCCCTGCTGAATGCCAACTACACGGCCCGACGTCTTGATGCTTATTTCCCGGTGCTCTACAAAGGCGCCAGTGGCCTCGTGGCACACGAGTGCATCTTAGAATTTCGCCCATGGAAAAAACAGGGGGTCGAAGTCGAGGACGTAGCAAAGCGGCTCATAGATTATGGGTATCATGCCCCAACCATGTCCTTTCCGGTGCCGGGCACCCTGATGATCGAACCGACCGAGAGCGAAGCTAAGGTAGAGCTCGATCGTTTCTGCGATGCCCTGATTGCCATTCACGGCGAGATGACCGCCGTCGCTAATGGCACGAGTGATAAGCTCAACAATCCGCTCAAGCACGCGCCACACACGGCCGCGGCGGTGTGCGGCACAGAGTGGAACCATCCGTACTCACGGGAGACGGCGGCCTTCCCCGATCGGCACACGCGCGCGAGCAAGTTTTGGCCCGCGGTTGGTCGGGTGGATAATGTTTATGGGGATCGGAATTTAATTTGTAGCTGCGTGGGGATGGAGGCTTATGCAGCAGCGCAAGCCTAAGGCTTATGCAGCAGCGCAAGCCTAAGGCTTATGCCGTAGCGCAAGCCTGAGGCTTATGCAGCCACCCCAGCCTAAGCTCTGACCGACTCGGAACCCGCCAGTCGCTGACTTAAACCGCGGCGGCCTCAGCGATCCCGAGCGGCTTAAGCTCCGACCATAGCCCGCGCGTGAAGTCCGGGATCACGACCGGCATGCTACCCGTCGCGACGGAATGCACCGAAAGCTCGATGAGACTACTCCAAGCCGCTGCATCATA
>CAIVJE010000063.1 GCA_903906135.1 uncultured Verrucomicrobiota bacterium
CGCGAATCAACTGATCCCCGTGCGCATTGCCACGCAAGTGCGGCAGACCTCGTCCCTTTAAGCGGAAAGTAGTCCCCGACTGGGTCCCACCGGGGATGTTGAGCGCCGCCTTACCTTGCAATGTGGGGACATGAATACTGCCACCGAGTGTCGCGAGCGTGAACTTGATGGGAATGTCGCAGAAGAGGTCGTCACCTTGCCGCTCGAACACATCATGATCTATAACGTGCACGACAATGTAGAGATCGCCGGCCTCGCCTCCCATGGTACCGGCTTCGCCGTTACCAGAGGAGCGCAATTTATTGCCTGTATCCACTCCCGGAGGGATTTTGACATTAATTTTGGCTGTCTCATTAACCCGCCCCTCGCCGCTACATTTGGCGCAAACTTTCTCAAAACGATGGCCAGAACCATGGCAAGTAGGGCACGCCTGCCGAACATGAAAGAAGCCCCGGGAAGTGGTCACTTGACCAGCGCCCCGACAGGTATGGCAAGTCGTACGCTTCGAGCCGGGCTCGGCGCCGTTACCGTGGCAGTGCCCGCATTGCCCAAGCTTGCGAAAGGAAATTTCTTTTTCGCTACCGTGCGCCGCTTCCTCGAGGCTAATTTCAAGATCGTAACGCAAGTCCGCACCACGACCGGCCCCGCCACTTTGGCCACCGCCACCACCGAAAAGCTCTTCAAAGATACCGCCGCCCCCGCCACCTTGTTGGCCGAAAACTTCGCGAAACATATCGGATGGATCATGGAAGCCACCGCCGCTGGGGCCACGCTGACCACCCCCTTGTTGAAACGCCGCATGACCGTAACGATCATAGGCCGCCCGTTTATCGGTGTCTTTTAACACTTCGTAAGCTTCGGAAACTTTTTTAAACATTTCCTCGGCCTCTTTATTGCCGGGATTTTTATCCGGATGAAATTGAACCGCCTTCTTGCGATAGGCTTTCTTTAAATCCTCTTCAGTCGCGCCCTTGGCCGCCCCGAGCAGATCGTAGTAATCTTGTTTGTGTCCAGTTGCCATGGCTTAAGCTTTAACCTCCCCAGCGGCCCCGCTGGACACCACCACCGAAGCAGGACGCAGCAAACGTCCGTTGAGACTAAAGCCAAGTCGGACTACTTGCATCACCAATTCCTCGGTAAATTCGGCGCTCGGTTGATGCGAAATGCATTCATGGAAATGAGGATCAAATTTCTGCCCAGCTGGATTAATTTCTTTCAATCCATGGCGGGCTAGGGTGCTTTTCAACTGCTCCAGCACCAGCACCAAGCCGTCGACGATCGATTTACCTTCTGCTTGCTGGCGAGCCGCAGCGAGACCTAGGCCAAGATTATCAAGAATGGGAATTACGTCCTCCATCAGTCCAGCGGTAGCAAATTGGCGCAATTCGTCTTTTTCGCGAATAGTGCGCTTTCTGAAATTCTCCAAATCAGCGGCCGTTCGTGTGAAACGGTCATAACTAGCAGCCGCCTCTTGCTTGGCAGCAAGAAGCTGTTCCTCTAGTTTCACAACAACATCATTTGGAGCAGTTTGGGCAGTATCTTTGGGTTCAGTAGAGGCTGATTCGTTCATGAGAAAAGTGAATCATAGCGGAAGGCGGCCGCTTATCAAGCGAGTCTCGCGATCGGCATGATTTTTATTTGATTGAGGCTTAAGCTACCCCGCACGGTCATGCGTGCGAAAAATCTTCCGTCACTAACAAGATCGCCGCGGCGGTTGCGGTAAAAGAGGCCTGGGTCGCATAGGGCAGCAAAATATTATCGCCGAGTCGCAGTAGTGTATCGCCGGAAGATAACTCGCCACCGACAACTGATAAAATTCGCGCCTGCTCAGATCCGGCAAAGTCAATTGATTCCCCGGCGCGCAAATTTTGGCGACGGATGGTAAATTCACGACACTGCGCCAACTGACCGTCACCGCGCTTTAACGGCGGCAGCATCGCCGCATTGGCGCTGAGACATTCGAGCGATTCCCTAAGATGCAAAGCGCGCGGCCGCCCATCCAGACCCTGCCGTCCCCAATCATAGACTCGATAAGTGGTGTCGGAATTCTGCTGAATCTCTAAAATCACATTGCCGGCATCAATTGCGTGCATCGTGCCGCTAGGAATCAACAAGGAATCACCCGCCTTCACGGGCAAGCGATCAAGACATTGAGCGACCTTCCCGGCGCTGATTGCCTTTTCAAAATCAGCTCGGGTGACCCCGGCCCGGAGGCCCGCATAGACTGCGGCCCCGGGATCGGTTTGCGCGAAATACCAATTCTCTGTTTTGGGTTCACCACCGAGCTGAGCAGCGATTCCAGTGGGGGGATGGACCTGTACGCTCAGACGATCACGACAATCGAGCCATTTGACTAAGATGGGGAATGGTCGCTCAGACGACCAAGCTGGCCCCATAATTTCTTTCGTAAACTCGCGCATTACGTTGTGCAGCGAACGACCCGCCCATGGGCCATTAATAATGACTGATTGAGCCTCTGCCCGGTCAACAATTTCCCAGCTTTCGCCAATGGGTGCGGCGCCCAATAATTTTCGCCCAAGAAAAGATTCGATCATGCGCCCACCCCAGACGCGCTCCTGGTAAATCGGCTTAAATTGAAGAAATGGCGTCATCGTTGTTTGTAAGTGGCTTGCGCAGATGTCGGCAGGGATTTTACATTGACCCTCCGACCCGATAGACCTGCTATTCTACTGACTACACAAATGCCCAAAGCGGAGAGATCAAATCCAAAGGATAAAGAGAAAACGTCATTCGAAGGCCCGCGGCATCGCCCGCACTGGCTGGCGGCATTTACGTGCCTAGTCTTTGGGATTCTCCTAGCGGTCGCGCTCATTGATTTTGAGCCCGCCCAAAGCATCCAAAACACGACTAATCCCACGAGCATTAACCTCGTCGGCGTCATCGGAGCGGAATTCTCTTGGTGGATCTATCATTTGCTTGGCGTCTCTACCTGGCTGCTCCCGATTTTTCTATTATGGATGGCGTCAATCTATCTGCGCAGCGCCCGTAGCTTAGCCACGACTCGACTGATTGCGATGCTCTGCTGCATCGCGGCCTTCGCCCCGCTCATGGCGATGCAGGATACTTTTTTTACCAACAAATTCATTTTTACTGCTGGACCGGGGGGAGTGCTCGGTCGATTAATTTATCAAGAAGTATTAAAAGACAGTCTCGGGGTCTTTGGTTCCCTGCTAATTCTGGGCACCGTTTATTTCTTAGGAATGTTATTTATCTTCACCCGTGATATTGCCGCGGAATTCGCCCGCTTAATCAATTATTTCACGGAGTGGCGCCAGCAGCGAGCGGCGCTTCAAGCGGCCCAGGCTGATGAATTGCGTCAGCAACGCGCTGCTGCTGCTCAACAAAAAAATGCGGCGGCCGCCGCCGCCCTTATTCCCGCTACGCCTCCCCCAGCTTTATCGATTAGCACTTTGAAAAAAGTTGCGCCCCCCAAGGCAGAAGCTCCGGTGGCAGAACCCAGCAAGGTGATCGCACCGCCGCCTTTCCCTAAGCCTACACCCAAGGCAGTCACCCCAGCTAATGAACCCCAGGATTTGGCGCGAGCCATGGCCGGCAAGATCGCCCTCAATATTGTTAAACTGGAGGAGACCAAAAAAGCTAAAATCACCCTCCCGCAAAGTGATGATAAGGGCTACGTATTCCCGCCGGTTAAGTTGCTCCGCGAGCAGGTCAAAACCGATGGGCTTAATAGTGAAGAGGAGCACCAGCAGAATGCCGCGAATCTCTTGCGTATTTTGAGCGAATTTGGCGTCGAAGTAACTCTTGGGCAAATTCACGTGGGGCCAGTTATTACCTGCTATGAAGTTGTGCCAGCCGCAGGCGTACGGGTTGAAAAAATTTCGGGCTTAGATAAAAATATTGCCCTGGGGATGCGCGCACAATCGGTGCGCATTCTCGCCCCCATCCCCGGCAAGGCGGCCGTGGGGGTCGAAGTCCCTAATCAAAAATCAACCCCCGTGGGCTTGCGTGAGATTATCGAAAGTGAAGACTGGAGCGGGGCCAAGGCTGAGTTGCCGATCGCTTTGGGCAAAGATGTGAGCGGTCGCCCGCTCATCTCCGATCTGACGAAGATGCCTCATTTGCTCATCGCCGGCGCGACGGGCTCAGGCAAATCAGTCTGCATTAATTCCATCGTCGCGTCCATCCTCTACTCCAAGAGCCCCAAGGATGTGCGGCTGATTATGGTGGACCCCAAGGTCGTTGAATTAAAAATCTTCAACGCCTTACCGCACATGCTCATTCAAGTTGTGACTGAGCCGAAGAAAGTGCCTGCCGCGCTCAAATGGTTGCTTGGTGAAATGGAAAAGCGTTACCAGATTTTCGCGAAAGCCAACGTGCGCAATATTCTTGGCTTCAATAATCGCAAAAAGGACCCCAAGCACGAATTCCAGCCGACCGAGCAGCAGGCGGAATTAGCCGGGGTGGCTGATGATATTGAGGTGCCGGACCGCTTGCCCTATATCGTCGCCATTATTGATGAGCTCGCCGACCTCATGATGGTCGCACCAGCGGAAATTGAGACGAGTATTGCGCGTCTCGCCCAGCTTGCGCGCGCGGCGGGCATTCACCTCATCATCGCAACTCAGCGGCCTTCCGTAAATGTTATCACGGGCGTCATTAAGGCCAATCTCCCCTCGCGCATTGCTTTCCAAGTGGCGTCCCAAGTTGATTCGCGGACCATTCTCGATGGTAAAGGCGCGGAAACGCTCATTGGCCGCGGCGATATGCTCTTCTCCCCGCCAGGCACTTCGCGGATCGTGCGCGCCCAAGGCGCGTTGGCCTCGGACGAGGAAATTCAATCGATCGTCGATTTTATCAAACAAAACAACGCGCCGCCCCAATACGTGCAGGCCGTCCAACAGCAAATCGACCGTGATTCGAAAGATGAGGATGAGGATGGTAATAGTGACGATAGCGACCTCGGGGACGATGGGGAACTATTCGTGCAAGCTTTAGATGTACTCCGCTCGACCCGCCGCGCCTCCACCTCGATGCTCCAACGCAAATTACGCATCGGCTATAACCGTGCGGCGCGGGTAATGGAAATCATGGAAGAAAAGGGTATTGTCGGCCCGGAAAATGGTTCCTCCCCGCGGGAAATCTTGGTCGACCTTGATACTTACCAATCCTGAACAACGATTAGACTTTAAAAAAACCGTCAAATCCAGTTTACACACCACTATGCAGACTATCGGCGAAAGACTTGAGGAAGCGCGTAAACGCAAGGGGATCTCGGTTCGTGAAGCCGCGGAGGCCACGAAAATCCGCAGCGACTATTTGCAAAAGTTTGAGGCTAACTCATTTGATGTTAATTTACCGCCGCTGTACATTCGCGGATTTCTCACTGCCTACGCTCGCTATCTTGAACTAGATCCCCAGCGCATCGTCAGTGACTTAAATACAATTTTAAACAGCGAGGGTAAAGCTGGACGTCGAGATAATCGTGAAGTCTACGGTCGGGTTGATTTTGGTGATAACGCCGGCAGCGAAAGCAAAGCGAACCTTCCAGCCTCACGCTCAAGCCAAGAACAAGCCCTTCTGCTAAAATTCGGCCTGCTCGGGGGAGGCGCCATCGTAGCAATTATTGCGATTATCTTACTCATCAAAGTGCTGTTCCCCAGTGCACCCGTAAAAATCACGCCCCCACTTGCGGCCACCATTCAAGCAGAGACTGCGCAAATTCTTACGCTGACTGCCACCGAAGCCACGCGGGTAAAAATCGTGCAGGATTTAGATGGAACGGTGCTCCTCAATGCCGCCCTTGCTCGCGGCGAATCAAAATCAGTTAAAAAACAAGGGAAGCTGCTCATTACGGTTGAGGCGGGTAAAAACCTCCGGATGGAGGTCAATGGTCGTAATTATGCCATACCCCTCGAAGGCTACGGTCGCTTCGCCCTCGATTAAGGTTCCCGCCATTAATGCTTAGGCGCCTTCAGCTTGGAGCGAACGCGTCCTAAATTCGGAGCCGCCACTCGCTCAATCAGCGTGTTTCATGACGTAGCCCAAGTGGCGGGCCCAGCACCTCGCGCAAGATAAAGGCCCGCCGGAGCGCGGCTGGGTTGCGCAAATCATCGCCGAGAGCGCTACGCACCGCGACGGCGGCGGCTTCTTCTTTGCTCGCGACCTCCGTTTCAAATTGTCGGCGCCGTAAAGTGGCGGCGTTCATTTCTTGGGCCTGACGAAGTTGCTCAGCTAACGACGCTTGTTGCTCGAGGATCTCCGCCGTGCGCTGAGCATCAAGATGAGCCCGCGCAGCCCGTGATGGCAGCGGAGTTAACGGCGGCCGAAGTACGACCTCACGCATTACAGGGGGGGATTCCGCTGGTTCTGCTTGCCCCAAAGGCGGCGCCAACGTTATGCCACGACGCCGCTGCTCAATCTTGCGCTGAATTTCCTCGCGAATACGGCGCGTGTTTTCGGCTAACTCAGGGTCTTGGAAGATTTGTTCTTCCGGAGACTCCGCGGCATCCTCAGCCCCCTGCTTACGCTGATTGAGCCACCACGCAATCGCTCCCGCGACGGCAATGATTAACTGAAGGTGTTCGGTAACCCAATCCATAGAATAAAAGCCTTAAGCGTTTAGCAGTCTGGGCGGAGTGAAAGGAACGTCGGCTTCCTTATTTTTTCCCCTCGGGATGAGCGATAGAACCGCGCATGGCGGTATCGGCCTGAATATTTTCCATCTTATAATAATCCATCACGCCTAATCGACCCGAGCGAAATGCTTCGGCCATCGCCAACGGGACCTGCGCTTGCGCTTCAACGACCTTCGCCTGCATCTCTTGCACGCGCGCTTTCATTTCCTGCTCCACCGCCACAGCGGCTGCGCGCCGAATTTCGGCCTGCGCTTGCGCGATACTTTTATTAGCCTCAGCCTGAGCTTCCTGCAGCTTAGCCCCGACATTCTCTCCGACGTCAACGTCAGCAATATCGATGGAGAGAATTTCAAAGGCGCTCCCGACATCGAGCCCGCGGGCGAGCACGGTCTTAGAAATGCTATCGGGCGATTCGAGGACCACCTTGTAACTCTCAGATGAGCCGATGGTCGAAACGATGCCCTCGCCGACGCGGGCGATAATGGTTTCTTCTTTAGCGCCACCGACGAAACGATCGAGATGAGTACGCACGGTAACGCGCGCCTTAACTTTTACCTGAATGCCATCTTTGGCGACGCCATCAATGGTCGTGCGCCCGCTCTCGGGATTAGGGCAATCGATCACTTTCGGATCCACCGAAGTCCGTACGGCCTCAACGACCGATTTGCCGGAGCCCTTCGTGGCTAAATCGATGGCGCAGGCCCGATCCCAATCGAGCATGATGCCGGCTTTTTGTGCGGCGACGAGCGCCTGCACGGTCGGCACCACATTACCACCGGCAAGGTAGTGGGCAGAAATTTTGTCCGTCGTCACTTCAATGCCAGCCTTAACTGCGGTAATGCGGGCATCAACGACGAGATTATAAGGTACGCCACCGAGGCGCATCCCGAGTAAATTGGCAAAGCCCACGGGAGCTCCGTTTAGTTTCGCCTTCAGCCAGGTGCTAAAAAACGAGAAGACGATAAAGAAGATGATCAGCGCCGGAACGCCGAGCACGACAAGTAAGATAGCAGAAGGCATAGGAGGAATATTAAGGTTTAGTTACGATGAGACGAAAATTATCGAGCCCACTGACACGCAGCAACTCGCCTTTGTCGACATGACCAGCCGGCGAAAATGCCTCATAGCGGTGCCCCTCGACCAGCACATAACCAGTGGGCACTAGAGGCGTTACGGCTTCAGCCATTTTACCGATCACATTATCCTGTATCGCTAACGGCGGCTGACTGGTGGTGGCGATGGTGGATTGCACAATCAGTTTTTTCCCAAACTTAGTTTGCGGTAGCCAAATGAGCTCCCCGTAAAGAGTCAGCCCGAGTAAAAGGAGTGCGACGACGGTAGCTACGAGCCCACCACTCGTCCCTAATTGGAGGAAAGACAGCACACAGCCAGCGGCCATGCACAGTGCTCCGAGCACCCCGAGCACGGCACCGGGCATGAAAACTTCGCCGGCCAACAAGAGAACCCCTAATAAGAAAAGAGGAATGACAATGTTCATGGGTTAGCTTTTTCCACGAGTAGAGCGAATGCTGTCTGGCCACGGACGACAATGATATCACCTGAATCAACTGCCCCCACTTCCACGGTAGCTTCATATCGGCGACCGGCAATTTCGACTTGGCCGCTGGGCCGCAAGACTGTCATAGCCCGGCCGCGCTGTCCGATGAGCTGGGCGACTTCGCGCGCTGCTTCTGGGGCGATCCCCGCAATTTGGGCAGCGCCGCCGATGGCGGCACCGACCACCATTTTGTCCCACATCCACCCGGAGGGTAAAAAACGAACTAAGGCCGCACCTAGCCCAACTGCGAGGACGAGCCCGAACGCCAGATTTTGTAACGGAGCCACAAATACATCACCAGACCACGCAGTCGTCAGCGGGACTCCCGGCCAAAGATCTGCCATGGCCCAGACCAGCGAGCCGAGCATCAAGCTCAACCCGAACAGAGCCATGATGGCGACCCCAGGAAAGAAGAACACTTCGACAGAAACTAACACCAACCCTACCGCAAAAACCAGCAACGGCTCATGGCCGGAGAAACCAGCTACATAGTTGGTGAGAAAAACCACCCCCAAGAGTACAATACCGCTGATTCCGAAAACCCCAAATCCTGGAGTCTTAAATTCGATGAAGAGCGCCAAAACCCCCAGTCCCAACAAAACCGGGGTTAAAGCCGTGAGATACTGGGCCAGCTTTTCCGACCAAGTAATTTCGAATTGGCGCAATTCATAACCGGCCGCACCAAATTTAGCACCGAGCAAAGCTTTCACGTCAGTGGCCTTGCCCGCGCCAAGCAGCGCCTGCGGGGGTTGGCCGTATTGCTCAAGAGCCTCGGTCGCGGTTAGCGAGAGGAGCTCTCCTTTAGGTTTGAGGATTTTTTCACCGATCTTCAGCTCATAATCGGCATCGATCATCGCCGAAATAACCTGCCCGCGATAACCTTTGCCCTCGGAACTCGCCCGCATTCGCGCGCGCAGATAGCTCACAATCTTTTGCTTCATGGTCTTGTCGACATCCCCGCCCGTGGCGAGCACCGGGGCCGCGGCGCCAATCACGGCATTGGGTGCAAAATAAATCTCACTGGTGGCCGCGGCAATAAAAGCACCAGCCGACATTGCCTCCTTATTTACAAACGTAATCGTCTGGCCCGGAAATTTATCGAGAGCCTCCATAATCTCAAAGGTTACATCCAGCACGCCGCCAGGAGTATTCATATCTAAAACAACGGCATCGGCTTTCTTCTCGATCGCCTCTTTGAGCCCGCGGCGGAGAATGTAGAGCGTCGGCTTATTAATCTCCTCCCGCACTGGGATCACATAGACTAAAGCTTTTTTTGTGGGCGCACGCGTCGCCGCTTGAATAGGTTCAGCGGCAAGTCCGTTGAGCGCAGTCAGGGAAAGGGTCAGCAGAAGATGAACCAGCTTGAACATACGCGTGACAATGTAGTGCTCTCTGAACTGCACGCAAGCGCCGTGCGCTTATAAACAAGCATCCCTTTTCAAGCGGCCGGGCCCTTCCTAGACCACCGGCCGGCTCAATTTACGAGGTACGCGAGCCGAGGAATGACCCGGGCGGTGGCGGCGCCCCTAGTGATGCCGCCAAGCCCTTGATAAAATCCAACTATTTTACTGAACGCGGCCGCGCGGCGGAAAATTTAAGCGACTTTGGATTGGAACGTCACAGGTTTCTGTTCTATCAATTGACTCATGGAACGCATTCCGTATCTCGGGCACACCCTTTTTAAGTGGCAAGTTGGAGCCTCGACCTATCTGGCGCTACCGGAACTGGGGGCCAGATTGATGAATTGGAACGTCACGCTGGGTGACAGTACCGTGCGTGATATTCTTTACTGGCCCGAGACCGATACGCTGGAAAATATCGCCAGCATTCGCGGCGGAAATCCCATTCTCTTCCCCTTCAGTGGGCGCACTTACGATCAAGGAGAAATTTATCACTGGCGCGCAGACGACGGGGTGCGCCGGCCGATGCCCATGCACGGTTTGGCTCGCCAAGGTAAATTTCGCCCCATCCGGCTCGATGATCGCGGTTTCTCGGCGCTGTTCTTGCCTGATGCGGCCGCCCAAGCCGCGTACCCTTACGATTACGAATTCGTGGTCAGCTATCGGTTCGAAGCCCTGAGCATTTTTGTCGAACTGCAATTAACTAATCTCGGCCGCACGCCGATGCCGTGGTCCGCTGGTCATCATTTTTATTTCACCCTCCCCTGGAGCGTTGGTCGCACGCGGCAAGACTATAGCCTCGAGACGAGCGCGACTAAATACCTGCAGCGTGACGAGCGCGGTGGGTTGTCCCCAGCCCCACGGGTAAGCGCGCAAGAAAATCTGGCGAATATAAACTTGATTGATCTCATTCACACGGACCTCCGCCGTGACACTTTTACGGTCACCGAACGTCCTTCGGGGAGCCAATTACTTTTTCGGAGTGGCATGACAAACGAGCCATCGCGCGAACTCGCGGTGGTCACTTGGACCCAAGATGAAAACTCCCCCTATTACTGCATCGAACCCTGGATGGGGCCACCGAATGCCCCGGAAAATAAAGTGGGGGTCCATCGGGTGGCTCCGGGGCAGACCCAAAAATTTTACGTCGAGATCAAGCTCATCTAAGCACGGATAGGCTGGGGGAAAACTAGGGGAACGCTGCATTTTCCCATTTCTTTCCAGCCCCATTTACCTTTAATCCACCCATGCATTCTTCTCTCGCCTTTATTGAAGGCATCGGTGGCCCAGAGCTGATGATGATTATGTTCATTGTCCTGCTGCTATTCGGCGCCAACAAATTGCCTGAACTCGCAAAAGGAATTGGCAAATCAGTACGGACCTTCAAAAAAGCAGCGAGTGGCGTGGAAGAGGAAGTTCGCCGGGCTATGCAGGAAACGGAAGAGCCCCAGCCAAAAAAATTCCCGCCGTACGCCCCGCCGCCACCAGCATCGACGATGATATTGCCCCCCGGTGAGGCGGAGAAGCCTGCCCCGCCGCCGCCGATGGCAGACTAACTACGAGGAGACGGATCCCCCAACTTTTCTTCCCCTCCCTAAAACCCCATGAATACGCCACTACTCTATGCACTCATAATGGCTAGCGGCCAGATTGCGCTGACCTTGGTTAGTTTCTTTCTCGGCTACCAGACCGAGCAAATAAATCAGGGAACTTGGTTTGGTTTCATCCCGCTGCTTTATGGCATCGCAGTCTACTGGTTCAGCCTGAAAGCCGTGCGCGAAGAAAATACCGGCCAATACCTCACCTATGGGCAGGGGGTCGGCACTGGCATGCTCGTCGCACTCTACTCAGGGCTCCTCGGCTCCCTCTACACTTACGTTCATTTTACGTGGGTGAATCCAAATTTCACAGACTATTTAATCGAAGCATCGCGCGTTAAATGGGCCGCGGCCAATTGGAGTGAGGCCCAAATGGAAGGAGCGGAAAAAGGCGTGCGGCTGTTTACGCAACCGGCCCTGCAAGCGGGGTTTGGGTTCATGGCGACCTTGGCCATAGGCTTAATCATCGCCTTGATCATTGCAGCTATCCTCAAGCGGAATCCACCAGAGGAAAGTTAAAGCATCTCACCGCCCTTGAGCTGGACCAAACCAGCCAAGCTTCGACCAATAAAGAATCAAAGCCGGCGTTATAAGTCAGAAAAACCTGACTTATAATTTAGCTGGCTTCGGGACGTGTGACTTGGTTTCGCCCTTGGCGGCTGCGTTTACGTTGATCTCGACGGCTTCACTTTCTAGTTTTTCCAACCGGCGAAGGATCGCTGCGGGCACCTGCTTACGCTCTTCGTCGGTGTTGATGGGGCCTTGGAAAATCTCCACGCCCTGCGGATTTTTTGCCGTTAGGCGCTGTTGTCCCTGATCAACAGTAAGCTCCAACGAGCCCTGATCATCGGTGCAGTAAATTGTGCTTTCGGCTCGCTCTGGTTGATGTTCCCCGCGGCGAATCCGCGCGATAATTTGCCGATTGGGCCCAGCCGCAGCAACCTCTCCGGACTGCTGGATAATGATCTCCCGCGGCGGCAAGTCAGTTTCCCCTAACTCCAACCGATCCTCGCGGCCATGCTGATCGCCTAAATTTCTATGAAAAAACGCACCCCCCGAGTTCCGGTGATGGGGGTTGATAGGCGCAGGGAAGCGAGGGTGATGAGTCGGCATCATTTCCACCTCTCGGACGCTTAGTTTAGCCTTAACCAATTGCTCTTTGCTGCCGCGCATGATGGTTAGGTTGACCTCAGCCCCTTCCGCCCGAGCGCGCACGAGTACGCTGAGCTGTTCGATATTAACCAAAAGTTGATCCTCAAATTTAATCAAAATATCATCCTCGCGCAGCAGGTTAGCTGCGGGGCTTTGCTCCATAATTCGAGTGACCACGAGGCCCATGCCTCGGCCTAAGCCCAGTTGCGTGCCTAGCGTCCGATCAACTGGCGCGGTCTCCACCCCCAAATAAGTAATTTTTTCTTTTTTCACGCCCGCGACAGCCTCAGGCTGCATTAAATTCTGAGATGGTTCACCAGCAAAACGACGGACCACTATTTCTTTTTCCGCCTGAGCGGAGGCCACAATAGAAAAAGTGCCCAGAGTGAATAACAAGGATCGGGAGAACAATTTCATGGAGATAATATGATAATCAGGAATCAGAGAAACGCTAAAGCAAGGATGCGAAAAGTAAACGCCGCACCCAGCTAAGTTGACGCATCCGCCCTGAAATTGTTCCCAATTTTCCAGCAACCTGATCAATGGATCGAGGTGAGTGCTCCGCACCCCACATAAAAAGAGGCCGGGCGTTAGCCCGACCTCCGTTGAATTATAAACTACCTAAGGAAAGTTGCTTAGCGGGCCGAGTAGCCTCTCGAATTCGTGCGATAATCAGACATCGTGAGCGCGGCCAAAACAGCGACGGCCGCGTAACTGACGACGATGGGGAGCAGTTCAAAATTGGTAGAGGCAATTTTGCTGGCGATGGTCAGACCGACGATGCCCATGGCGGTGAGGACGATGATAATGTTAAATGTAGTGTTTTTCATAAAGTGGATGAGTTGGTATTTTTTTAGGGCACCGAATGAGGTGCATGGCCGGAGTATACGGCATTGCTTGCAATAGGAGAAATACTTATATTCTATACAATCCATCTGATTTAACTATGGAATTATACCAATTGCGTTACTTCTTGGCAGTCGCTGAGACAGGTAACTTTACGAAGGCAGCCCAGCGCTCATTTGTCGCTCAACCATCGCTGAGTCAGCAGATATTGAACCTCGAAGAGGAGTTTGGGCAGAAGCTTTTCCACCGCTTAGGCCGAAAGGCCGTACTCACTGAAGCGGGTAAAACACTGTTGGCGGGAGCTCGACGTATTTTAGCTGAAGCCGAACAAACCGTCGGTGAATTGAAAAATAGCCCGCGCCTGGGTCCTAAGGTGGTGGTCGGAGCCATTCCCACGGTAGCGCCATTCTTCCTCCCTGCAATTTTGGCACATTGTCGGTCAAACGATATCAATTTCAATTTACAGACGCAGGAAAATTTCACGCGGCCTTTAGTTGAATTACTTTTGGAAGGAAAATTAGATTGGGCTCTCTTATCGCTCCCGCTGACTGAGCCCCACCTCTTAATTGAAAAACTTTACTCCGAACCACTCTTGCTCGCAGTGGGAGCTGATCATCGGTTAGCCACGGCGGCTGACATTAGTTTTGCTGACCTGCGGGACGAAATTTTTATTATGCTCGGCGATGCTTCCACGCTGGCGTCGCAAACCCAGCTCTATTGCGGTGACAACGATTTCGAGCCGCGGATCGGTCACCGCTGCGGGCAACTATCAACCGTCAAATCTTTTACGGCGCTGGGCTTAGGAGTAAGCGTACTGCCGCAAAGCGCCCGGAGTGCAACTGATCCGGCGGGGCTGGTTTTTCGTAAATTTACAGGGTCATCCCCCACGCGTGATATTGCCCTCGTCCGCCACCGTCGACGCCAACTCAGTGAGGGGGCGCAACTTTTTGCGGAAGCCGCGCGGGCGGTGGTCGGACCGATTCCACTCGCTCAAATAAAGATCATCGACCGCGCCCCCCCCCTCCCCTCATCCAGCTGAGTTTGCATCTCAGTGCTTCCGCCCCAACCTCTGCGCATGTCGCGATTTTCGCATCCCCATGAATTACCTAAAGGCCAGGAGCGCACCCTGCTCTTCGTGCTAGGGGCGGTCCAATTCACGCACATTCTTGATTTCATGATCATGATGCCGCTGGGGGCGCAGCTCATGCAGGCATTCGCGATTACCCCAGCGAAATTCTCTCAGCTCGTAGCATCATATGGGATTGCGGCAGCGATGAGTGGATTAGCCGGTGGATTCCTGCTCGACCGGTTTGATCGTAAACGAGCGCTGCTCGTGCTCTACGCCGGTTTTGGGTTGGCCACCTTGGCCTGTGCGCTTGCTCCCACTTACCACCTGCTCCTACTCGCTCGCCTCGCTGCAGGGGCCTGCGGGGGGTTATCGAGTTCCCTGGTAACGGCGATGTTAGGCGATTTTATTCCACCCGAGCGGCGCGGACGCGCGATGGCTTTTGTCGCCGCCTCGTTTCCCGTTGCGTCAATCCTGGGCGTGCCGCTCGGACTCGTGTTAGCGGGAAGGTTCGGTTGGCATGCCGCCTTTTTCTTCCTCGCGGCCTGCGCCGTGGCTAACTTGGTGATCGCCTCAATCGCCCTCCCCCACTTGCGCACCGCGCTGCAAAATCATGAGCCTTGGCAGCAGATGAAAGAAATCATGTCGCACGGGGTCCATCTACGGGCGTTTGCCCTTGGGGCAATGGTCGGTCTATCCGGCGGCATCTTGGTTCCTTTTCTCGCGCCTTCCTTCGTCGCTAATCTCGGGCTTAATGAACAAACAGAACTGCCGATCGTTTATATCGTGGGTGGCCTAGCCACCGCGATGAGCACGCCAATGATCGGCTGGCTCAGTGACCACATGGATCGCCTGCGTCTTTTGATTTACGTCTCCGCTGGGGCCGCGATTATAACCATTATAATCATGCGACTCGGACCATCTTCCGTCGCCTTGGCCAGCCTGATGATGGCCCTATTTATGGTATCGATGTCCGGCCGCTACGCTCCGGCTATGACCATGATCACCAATGCGGTGGAGGCCCGCTACCGCGGTGGTTTCATGAGCATCAATTCGGCGCTCCAGCTAGCCGCCAATGCTGCGGCTAGCATGCTGGCGGGTTGGTTTGTCACCCGTGATGCGCACGGCCACTTTTTGGGGCTACCGCTCCTCAGTTACCTCGCTACTGCATTTTTAGCACTCATGGTTTTTTTCGCGCTGCGACTGCGCGACGCAGCGCCCCATGTTGCCTGGCACGCTAAAAAAGATATCGCGCCAGCTCCGCCACCCCCAGAGATTGCGGCGGTCTAATTTGCCATGCCATCCCCGACCGCTCTGACTACGCCGGCGCTGACGCGCCCTGAACTGCTCGCTCCCGCGGGAGACTGGGACTGCGCCCGCGCGGCCGTAGAGAATGGAGCAGATGCTATTTATTTTGGGTTAGAAAAATTCAACGCCCGGATGCGCGCCAAGAATTTCACCCTCGCCGATCTGCCGCAGCTCATGGCGTTTCTACATCGGCGGGGCGTCCGCGGCTACGTGACGTTCAATACATTAGTTTTTACGGATGAACTCACGGCGGCGGCAGATTATCTCAAAGCCATCATCGCGGCCGGGGTCGACGCCGCCATCGTCCAAGATATCGGCATTTGCCGATTGATTCGCCAGCTCTCGCCAGATTTCCCGATCCACACTTCCACTCAAATGACGGTCACGAGTGCGGCCGGGGTTAATTTCGCCCGCGGGCTCGGCGCGAATCTCGTCGTGCTGGCGCGCGAAAATTCGCTGAAAGAAATCGCCGCCATTCGCAGCGCCCAACTCGCGACGGAGGCGACGATCCCGCTCGAAGTTTTCGTCCACGGCGCCCTCTGCGTCGCCTATTCTGGGCAGTGCTTAACCAGCGAATCCCTCGGCGGGCGCTCCGCCAATCGTGGCGAGTGCGCGCAAGCTTGCCGGATGCCTTATGAGCTCGTCTCGAATGGCCAGACGGTGGATCTCGGTGACCGCCGTTATCTCCTCAGCCCGCAGGATCTTTCTGGGCTCAATGTCTTACCCGATCTCGTGCGGGCCGGGGTCGCCTCGTTAAAAATAGAAGGCCGTTTAAAAAGCGCCGAATACGTCGCCAACATCACGCGCGTCTATCGTCAGGCCCTCGATAAAGTAATGGCGGAAATTTTTGGCGCCCACCCTCAGGCCGAAGCGACGGTCATGGCTGCCGTGCGCGGTGAATCACTCTACGATCTAGAAATGGGGTTTTCGCGCGGCCTCTACACCGGTTGGTTTCGCGGCGTGCAAAATCAAGAACTTGCCCACGCTCGCTTCGGCACCAAACGCGGCGTCTACTTGGGACGCGTCACCCAAGTCGGCAGCGATCGCGTCACCCTCCGGCTCGAGGGTCCAGCCAAACCGGGGGATGGCATCGTCTTTGATGCCGGCCGGCCCGATGAGAAAGAAGAAGGCGGGCGCATCTATTATCTTGATGCTTACCACGGCGAGACGGTGCTGCGCTTCGGCGAAGGCGACATCAATTTTGCCCGCGTCCACCTCGGCGACCGTGTCTGGAAAACTAATGACCCCGCCCTCGATCGCCGCGTTCGGCAAACTTTTGAAGGCGACCAAATCCGCTTTCGTCGCGAAATCATCCTCGAAGTACACGGTCACGCGGGCACACCTCTCACGCTCATTGCCCGCGATCAAGCAGGGCACGTCGCCCAAGCAGATTCTTCAGTCCCTCTCGCTCGCGCTGAAAATCAGCCCCTCACCAGTGAGCGGCTGGCCGACCAGCTCGGCCGGCTTGGCGGCACACCCTTCAAGCTCGGCACCCTTGAAAATAATTTGGAAGGCGATGTTATCTTACCCGTCAGCGCCCTCAATGATCTCCGACGCCGCGTTGCCACCGAGCTTGAAGCACAACGGGCAGTCCCGAAACGTTGGATGCTCACAGAAGATTTTACGCCCAAAAATCTTAAGTCGTTACCGGCCGCCGTCCACGCGGCCGAACTCATTGTGGTTATCCGCGAACTCCCTCAGTTGGCCGCTGCTTGGAGCGCCGGGGCGCGGACTATTTATTGCGAATTCGAAAACCCCAAACATTACCGCACCGCCGTCAGCGACTTTCGTGCCTTGCAAGCGGCCAGTAACCTTCCGCCGCACGCAGCTTCCATTTGGGTCGCGGCGCCGCGCATTTTTAAGCCCGGCGAAGAATGGATTATCCAGCAAGTGCTCTCCTGCGCGGCCGACGGCTACCTCGTCCGCAATTACGATCATCTCACGCTATTTGCCGGCCAGCGCCTCCGAGGTGACTTTTCGCTCAATGTCGCCAATCCCCTGACCGCCGATTACTTCATCAATCACTTTGGATTGGAACGCGTCACGGCTTCCTATGATCTCAATATCGCCCAACTCGAGGCCTTGCTGCACGCAGCGCCCGGAGCTTGGTTTGATCTCACGATTCATCAGCACATGCCGATGTTTCACATGGAGCACTGTGTATTCTGCGCTTTCCTCTCAAGTGGTAAAGATTACCGCGACTGTGGCCGGCCTTGTGACACGCAGCGCGTGGCTTTGCGCGATCGGGTAGGAGCAGAACATCCGCTGAAAGCCGATGCCGGTTGCCGCAATACTGTCTACAATAGCCGCGCTCAAACCGGTGCAGAATACGTTGCCCGGCTCATGGCGCTTGGGGCGCAATCTTTTCGCGTAGAATTTATGACGGAAACCCCGGAGGAAGTTAGCCAGACGGTGCAGCGCTATCAGCAGTTACTTCGTGGCGAGACCTGTGGCGGGGAACTTTGGCGTGAACTAAAATTACTCAACCAGCTCGGCGTCACTCGCGGTCAAATGGAATCCCCAGCCCGCATTTTACCGCGCAAGGGCACTTAGGCCAGGGGGTTAGCCAGTGCCTCAATCCAGAACGAGCGAGCAACGGATTGTAAATATTGTCGCCTCCGTCGAGGCTCGGCCTCTAGTCTGTGGATCTCAGCATGAGCGAAATTCAGAAAAATCCCCCTCCCGCCACTAGCCCAACGCCTTCGCATGACTTGGAAATCAAGGATGCGCGGATTATCTTCGAGCCAATATGGGCTGACCTCGAAGCCCATTACGGGCGCTCCCACCTGCGTTTCCCCAAGGAAATTATTCTGCTCGGCGGCGCGCCGGGTGCAGGTAAGGGGACCAATACGGCGTTTATTGCCAAGACCCGCGGGCTGACTTGTGAGCCGATTGTGATGAGCTCGCTGCTCGACACGCCGGAGATGAAAAAAATCAAGGACGCGGGCAGCATGATTGGCGATCGCGAGGTGCTGGCAGTCCTGCTGCGCCGCTTGCTCAAAGCTGAATATCGCGACGGCGTGATCCTCGATGGATTTCCGCGCACGAAAGTGCAGGTCGAGTGCTTAAAAATGTTATATGAGAAAATGACGCAGCTTTGGCGCGAATTCTATGGTACCCCGCTGGCCATTCACTTCCGCCAACCGGTCATGCAGATCGTCGTATTATTCGTTGACGAAAAAGAAAGCGTGGCGCGGCAAATTATGCGCGGCCGCAAAGTTAAAGCGCACAATCTGGAAGTACGCCGTAGTGGGCAAGGGCAGCTGGAAGAAGAGCGGATCACCGATTTTGACCAAACCCTAGCTCGGCGCCGTTACCGGGTATTCAAGGAGCAAACGTGGGATGCCCTCCTCTCCTTAAAAGATCTTTTCCACTATCACCTCATCAACGCGCAAGGCACGTTCGCAGAGGTTGAGCAAAACATCGTCGGGGAACTCGATTACCAAAGCTCGCTGGAACTGGATGCGCACACGTTCGATCGCTTACGCATGCTGCCGCTAGCCAGTGAGATTGTGGTCCATGCTCGACAGGAATTGGTCAAGCGGCTGGATGGATATGAGCTCAGCAACCCGGGGCTTTTTCAGCGCGTGATTACCTTGATTGAGAAAAAAATGATGCCGATCGTCACGCGGCACGCCCTGTCGGGCCACTCTAATATCAACAGCGAGGATCCGGCGCTCAGTGAGCCGGACGCGTTGGCCATGCTCATCGATATATTCTCGGAGCGGGGCTATCATGCCGTGGTTGATGTACACCGCATTGAAATTCCCGAATCTTTTGATCTTAAAACCGGCAAGATCACTTGCCGGGTAAAGAAAGTTTACCGGACAATTATCCGCTTCAAGGGTTCAGAAATTCGCCGCGGCTAAACGTCCGTGGGTTCAGCCCAGCGGACCGCCGGTTTGACGCAAGGCCTCGTAGGTAGCAATCCCAGCAGCCGTCGAAAGATTCAGTGAACGCAACGCGGCATTGCCGTGGGGAATCTTCACGCGTTGCGTTGCGCCAAATTCCGCATGCAGCCAGTCCGGGGCGCCGGCCTCCTCATTGCCAAAGACCAAGCCATCCCCAGCCGTATAATTAACCGCCCAAAAAGACTGTTGGGCGTGGGTTGTGAAAAGCCACAACCGCTGTGGCGCCGCCGGACTAGCCTTAAACGCCGCCCAATCCGCGTGCTCATGCACATCGAGCGAATGCCAATAATCCATACCCGCGCGTTTGAGATTTTTATCGGTGATCGCAAATCCCAAAGGATGGATCAGGTGCAAGCGACAACCACTCACCGCGCACATGCGCCCAATGTTCCCCGTGTTGGGAGGAATCTGCGGATTAAAAAGCACCACGTGAATCATGATAAGGCTTACCGTGCCGCCAACCGACTAAGCCTGTCAACGGCAGGTCGCGCCAGCATGGGTGCGCAAGAAAAACTCCCCTTGATCATTTTATTACCCTACAGCTGAAAATTAATTTATTCTCACCCTCGCTATTTGAGCGCCAACCCGCTACCAGTTTGTATCTTCCCGGCACCCCACGCGATCAGCTTTAAACATTTACAAGGCAACCGAATATCCTAGCACGACAGCCTCGCGCAAGCCCTAGGCAAAAATTGCCTGCCGCCACTTTCTATTTTGCCGCATGGCCAGTAAGAATGACTGCGATGATGTGACCTTAACTCGCTCCAAAAAACCGACCCCGTGAACATAGAATCCCCCAGCAGCAATCATTCGACCCCTTCAAGCAAAGCCGCTATTGCTACCTGGAAATGGGGGATCGTGATGATGCTGCTCCTCGCCACCGTGGTAAATTATATGGACCGGCAGACCCTCGGGTCGCTGGCCACCTACATCAAGGCAGACTTTCACTTAAACGAGGAAGGTTACGGTAAATTAGAAGCCGTGTTTGGCTATTCGTATGCCGCCTTCGTAATTGTGGCGGGCTTTATGGCTGACCGCTGGAATCTGCGCTGGCTCTATGCGATCGCTTTATTGGTCTGGTCCGTGGCGGGTTTCGCCACAGGGTTCGCGCAAACTCTCCTCCAGTTGCAAATTTGCCGCGCAATCCTCGGCGCGGGCGAAGCCTTTAACTGGCCGGTGGCGGTCAATATTATTCGGCGAATAATCCCACGGGAAGCACAAGGATTGGCCAATGGAATTTTTAATAGCGGCATGACCTTTGGCGCGGTGTTGACGCCGTTAATGGTCTTGGGGCTGGTCGGACCGCACGGCGAAGGCTGGCGGCAGTTGTTTATGCTCACGGGGGCCGCTGGGGCGATTTGGGTGGTGCTGTGGCTTTGGGGCACACGGGGCGCACGAGGCGCGGAGATTGCCCTACCTGCGCCGCAAGCGGTGAACGAAGCCGTTGTCATCCCGTTTCGTGAAATTTTCCTCCTCCGCATTTTCTGGATTACGATGGCGGTGGGACTCGCCGTAAACATTAGCTGGCATTTTTATCGGGTCTGGCTGCCCCGCCATCTGGTGGTTGATTTGCATTTCACAGATCAGCAGCTGCAGTATCTGCTGATTGCGTTCTATCTCACGGCCGATGTGGGCAGCATTGCGATCGGTTATATTGCGCGGCGACTCGTCACGCCCGAGCGCTCAGTTGAGCGAACGCGCAAACTGGTTGTGCTAGCCGCGGCCGGCCTCTGCCTACTAGCCACCCCAGTGGCTTTTATACCAAGTCGCACCCTGCTCGTTCCACTCTACTGCTTAGTGGGGGCGGGCCTGATGGGAGTTTTTGCGATGTTCTACGCATTCGTGCAGGATATCCCTCCTGGCCACACTTCGAAGTGCCTTGGGTTGATCGGCGCCACCGCTTGGTTGCTCAATTCACAGCTGCATCCCTTGGTCGGCCGTTATGCCGACACGCATGCCCACGCGATGGGCAAATTCGCGCCGATGATTTTAGTCGCCGGCATACTGCCACTCCTCGCGGCATTATTCGCCTTAACATGGCCGGAGCAGCGCCGCGGCGAGCGCACCGCCCATTAACGGCTCAGTGCTTGCGGATTATAAGCTAGCTAGCCCTGCAACCGAGGCTCGTGCCTTCTCCTTCGCACTGTAAAATTATTTTACGTTCCTGAAATATTGTCTGTTTTATATTTTTTATGTCTAACTTTCCTCTAACCCTTGAGGCCATCGCTCGGCTACCTAACCCAGCAGACAACGTAGCAATCGCCACCCGCCGTATTGAAGCAGGTGAGGTAATCGCGCTGCCCCACGGTTCGCAGGCGCTGCCTTACACGGTACTGGAAGGTCATCGCTTCGCGGTGCGCGCAATTGAACCCGGCGAGCCGCTATTATCGTGGGGTCTAGCATTCGCACATGCCGTGAGGGCGATCGCCCCAGGCGACTACGTCTCTAATGAAACGATGCTTACGAGCCTCGCGGTCCGTCAACTTGGAGGCGCCCAATTACCGACGGTGGCAAATTTTCGAGATTCCTTGGAGCATTACCGACTCGACGAAAGCACCCTGAGAGCGGCCCCACCAGTTGAGCGAGTTGCGCAACCGCGCACTTTTGCTGGGTACCGCCGTCCAGGGTCACGGGGCGTTGGAACCCGTAATTTCATCGTAGTCATTGGCACCACGTCACGCACGGCTAGCTTCGCCCGACAACTCGTCGCTCGCCTGCAGCCCCTGGCGCGAGTTCACCCGACAATCGACGGAATTGTCGCCATTGCCCACACGGAGGGCGGCGGCCAACATGAGCCCAATAACACGACCGAAATTCTGCGGGCGCTGGCGGGCTTTATGGTTCACCCGAATGTCAGCGCGGTCCTCGCGATCGACTACGGCGTCGAGCCGATCACGAACGCACGCCTCCGCGACTTCATGCGCGCCCATCGCTATCCGCTTGATCATGTCCTCCATGAATTTCTCACCCTCAACCAAGGTCTCGCGGCGGGTCTAGCGGCGGGGGAAAATATTGTCCGCCGCTGGCTACCGCCAGTCGCGGCGCTGCGCCGCACGGCTGAACCGCTCAGCGGCCTGCGAGTCGCGCTGCAGTGCGGCGGATCGGACGCATTTTCGGGCATATCGGGAAATCCTCTAGCGGGGGCGATGGTCCATGAACTCATTCGTCACGGCGGCACTGGGGTCATGACTGAATCTGACGAGGCAATGGGTGCAGAAGGCTACCTGCTCGCGAACGTCCGTGACCTCGCCACCGCGCGTTCATTTATCGCCCAACTCGATGGTTTCCGCGATAAGCTTAACTGGCATGGGCTCACCCCCGAGAGCAATCCTTCCGCCGGCAATCGCTTCCGCGGGCTGTACAATATTGCCATAAAATCGCTAGGCGCGGTACAGAAAAAGGATCCGCGCACCCGCCTCGACACGGTGATCGATTATGCTCAGCCACTCAGGGAAATTCCTGAACCTGGGTTCACCTTTATGAATGGCCCTGGGAACGACCTTGAGGGTATCGCCGGACAGGTCGGCGCTGGCTGTAATTTAATTGTTTTTGTTACCGGCAATGGGTCCGTCACTAATTTTCCATTTACCCCAACCTTAAAGATAACGACAACGACTCGCCGCCATCATTTGCTGCTGCATGAAATGGATATCAACGCTGGTCGCTACCTTGACGGTGAATCGATGTCCGCCCTGGCGGACGAGGCGTTCGAACAACTCATCGCTACCGCCTCGGGGCAGAAAACCAAAGGGGAGCACGCGGGACACGCCCAGGTGTCGCTGTGGCGAAATTGGTGCCAGACCGACACCGCCCAACTCGCGTACTTAAACGCTCGACCGATTCCTACCGGTGAGCCGCTCTTACGACCCGATACGCTCGCGGCGCCAGTCGGTCAATCGGGTGCAGCCATCCGATCGCCGGACGCAACGCTCAAGGCCTTTCGCGTGGGCTCACGCTTTGCCACTGAACGCGTGGGCCTGGTTTTACCCACGAGCCTATGCGCGGGACAGATCGCACGAATTGCGGCCGATCGGCTCAACGCACGCCACGCCGGCCGCGCACAGGGCATTTCACGTTTTATCGCGCTCGCGCACACGGAAGGCTGCGGCTTTGGGGGCGATACTATGTATCAACTTTTGCAACGCACCTACCGTGGATATCTGCTGCATCCCAACGTCGCCGCCGCTCTGCTCCTTGAACACGGTTGTGAAAAAATTCCCAACGATGTGATGCGCCATCAACTCGATCTCGCCGGTATTCCGCTGGCTCAATTCGGTTGGGCTAGCGTGCAACTCGACGGAGGCATGGAAAAAGCTATAGGCCAGATCGATCGCTGGTTTGACCACAAAATAGCGACGCTGCCGCCCGCAGAAGCCAGCGTCGTAAACTTCGGCGCCCTCACTCTCAGCCTGCTCACAGCAGCTGAAGTAACCTCAGCCACCGCGGCGAGCCTCGCGGCTATCGTCCAAACGGTTGTCGGCGCAGGTGGGTCTATCGTAATGGCTGAAAGCGACCCCTTGCTGACC
>CAIVJE010000064.1 GCA_903906135.1 uncultured Verrucomicrobiota bacterium
CGTTAAACCCCGAGGAACTTTAAAATGATTTTGCGCGGCACCTGCCTCAACCGACGGTGCGTGATTAGCCGCAGGTCTTTACGAGCCTAATCTACCCATGCGCCGCTACGATCCCCGCTGGCTGCTGGTGGTATCTGCCAACCTACTCCTAGGCTGGCTGACTGGCTTGGCGAATCACTACCTCGCGCCCCTGTCGCTGCATTTGTATATTTCTGGGCTCTTCGTCGTGTTCGCCGGACTGCGTGTAGACCCCAAGCAGGGTTTTATCGCCACTTTGCTGACGGGGCTCCTCCTCGACGCCACCATCCCGGTACCTTTTGGCACGCACATGATACTCCTAGGACTGATTCATGCCACGCTGCTCTATGGTCGTCGCCGATTCCCCCGCGAAGGGTCGATCTTTGGCATCGTCGTTGCACAATTTGCTAACCTTTTTCTTTTCATTACCCTCTCCTTTCTGCTGGTGAGCGAGAATCCTCGTCCCGGTGAGGCGTGGTTGCGCATCTTTGTCGACCTCATCGTTTCACAATTAATTATCCTCCTCATCACTCCTTGGTTCTTAGCTCTGCAAAGCCGAGTATTTGAAAAAATGCACATCCATCCTGAGACGGGGCGGGCGCTCGCGCGCTGAGGCCCCCTGTTTTTTCACCCGTGAGCCGACTCATCGAAACTCATCACTCGCGCAATCCACGTCTCTGGGTTTTTTATGCCGCGTTAGCGGGGCTCTTGCTCGTGCTGATCAGCGGGCTCGTTTACCGCCAGCTCATAAAATCGAATCTCTACAGCGGCAAAGAACGCCTGCAAAATTTGCGGCGGGTGGTGGTCCCCGGTCCGCGCGGCTATATCTATGATCGTGATGGTAAGATCATTGTTGGCAATCGTCCGCGTTTTTCGGTCGTGCTTAATTTGGCTGAATTACGCGGCGAATTTAGAGCTGAGTATCGGAAAATTAAAAATAATTATCTCTCACTCACGATTACCGAGCGACCTGATACCGATCAATTAGCGCGGATTGCGCGCGCCAGTGTTGCCCAACGCTATCTCGATACGATTAATTTTATTCTCGGCCGGCATGAGACGGTACGCTCTACCGATCTCACAAAACACATTAACCAGACGCTCCTGTTGCCCTACGTGTTGCTTAACGATCTCGCCCCCGAAGAGTACGCTCGGTTAATTGAACGCCTGCCGGTTAATTCTCCGCTCCAAGTCTACACCGCCAGCACGCGCGACTATCCGTATGGTGCCGCCGCCGCTCACACCCTCGGTTATACGGGAAGCAACAACGATCCCGCCGTCGAAGATTTTGAAGGGGCTGACTTGCTCACTTTCAAGATGAAGGGTTCCGTCGGCCGTAGCGGGCTGGAGAAAATTTTCGAAGAACAGCTGCAAGGAGAAACGGGAGCCGCCATTTATCTCGTCGATCCGGCTGGTTACAAAGTTGAGCACCCCATCAGCAAGCGCCTGCAGCAACGGCGCCCCGTGCAAGGTCACAATATCGTGACCAGCCTCGACCTAGAACTCCAACTCGCGGCGGAGGCCGCGATGTCCGGTCGCACCGGCGCCGCCGTTGCTCTCGATATTCGTACGGGCGAAGTACTCGTACTCGCCTCACTCCCCAGCTATGATCTCAATACCCGCATACCCATTCTCAGCGCTGAACAGGAGGTAGAAAAATCAGGAGTCTGGCTCAATCGAGCGATCCAAGGACAATACCCACCAGGCTCTACGTTCAAAATTCTTACGGCCACCGCTGGGTTGCGTAGTGGCGCCATCGAACGGGAGCGTTCGCGCGTACTCTGTCCGGGATTTTACCTGGTCGGTAATCGCCGTTTCCCCTGCGATGCCCGCAATGGCCACGGCGAACGCAGTCTGGTCGGAGCGATTCGCGATTCCTGTAATGTCTTTTTTTATAAATACGGCCTCGAAACCGGCCCCGATTTAATCGCCGCCGAGGCTCATCGTTTTGGCTTTGATCATAAAACTGGGATCGAACTGCCGTTTGAATATGCGACGCCCCATGTCGCTAGCCCGACCTGGAAACTTGCCACGCTGAAAGAACGCTGGGTCCCAGGTGATACCGCTAACACCGCCATTGGCCAAGGTGATACGCTCGTGACCCCTTTGCAGATCGCCTGCATGATCGCCTCTTTTGCACGCGGAGAAACTGAAACCAAGCCGACCCTGCTCCACGATCCTCAGCGGCCCGCGCAACACTCCCCCGCCATTGGTCTCGCCGCAGCAGATTATCAGGCAATCGTGGATGGAATGGAACAGTGCGCCCAAATTGGCACGGGGCGTTTAGCCCACGTCGATGGCCTACGCATGGCGAATAAAACGGGCACGGCTCAAAAAGGCCGGATCGATCTCGCTTGGATGGTGGCCTTCGCCCCGATTGATAACCCCCAGATTGCCATCGCGGTGGTGATGGAGGGGACCGAACCAGGTGTTGGTTACCACGGCGGCACTTATGCGGCCCCAGTGGTCAAAGCGATTCTCGAAGCTTGGAAAGAGAAAAGTGAACGTGCCCCAACCGCACCCGCGGTCAATTTTAAGGTAGAGTAATTAGCGAGAGCGGCCGCGTCGTCG
The DNA here is from genome assembly GCA_903906135.1 of uncultured Verrucomicrobiota bacterium. Lineage (GTDB taxonomy): Bacteria > Verrucomicrobiota > Verrucomicrobiia > Opitutales > Opitutaceae > Lacunisphaera. Next base: position 2,590 of record CAIVJE010000064.1, read on the forward strand.
CGCGATTTTAGCTCGCTGAAAAACGACCTTCGGCTCTGGCCACGTCTCCCGCGGCCCATAGCGCAGCCTTCGTAAATCGGCCATAACGTCGTCGTCAGGTCCCGCCGCCAGTTGCGTGAGCCAGCGACCGGCCGTTCGACGTACCGGATCATAATCCGCTGGACCCCACCTAGGATGCAACCACCCCCAGCGAGCCAAGCGCAGCAGCAGACCAACCAAGGCGACGGGGACCAAGATCCCCATCAACAATTCCCGCACCCGCGCCAGATTCCATGGCTGAGTCCACCACGTTTTCAATCGTTGCGGATATTTAGCCAACTGGCGGAGCCAAGTTGAGCCCAGATCAGTCGTGAAGGACTTGACCTGCTCCACCATGGCGACCTGCGCCCGGGAATCAAAATTTACAATCCGTCGATACCAGAGCACCCGCACACTATCCAAGCGCGCGCGCCAACTGCGATCCGGGGCAAAGGATGATCCGACCTGCGCGATCGTGGAGGAAGGACGAAGTAACCCCGGCGTTGGCTCCATCCGCCACCACGAGCCCGTACCGTCATAAATTTCAGCCCAAGCGTGAGCATCAGAATTCCTCACCATGAAATAATTTTCGACCCCATTCCAAATCCCACCATGAAAACCAGCAACAACGCGGGCTGGATAATCTGCCGCCCGGGCCAGCAGCACAAAACTAGCGGCAAAATACTCGCAAAATCCTGGCTCGCTGGAAGCCAGCCAACGCACAATGGCATCCTGACCATCACCGGCGGGCAATTTGACCGAGAGCGCGTAAGCATGATGCGCGTGCAACCATGCGATCGCCCGATGCGCATACTCAGCTGGGGTCAAGACGGCGCCGGCGATAATCTCGGTGTTGATGCGGCGTAAAATCGCCGCATCCACTGGTCCCAGCGGACCGCGCAAATTGGTCTCAGCTTCCGCTCGATCTTGAGCCGAATGCGTGGTGCGATTATCCTGCGCAGAGCGGAGTCGTTGCGCAAAACGGGGATCTGGAATCGTATCCGTCAACTCGACCGCTTCCAATTGAAAGGCCGTCATGGTCATCGCTTCGGTGCGCAACGCGACGAGACGATGCCGACGACTCGCTTGCAACGGCATCGGTTCACGCAACCGCAACTGCCGATAACGACCGGGAATGGGCAAGAAGCGACTAACCCCAGGCTCAAGATAAAAAGTCCAGCTGCCCGCGGCCATCCCGCGAATTGACCCCAACTGCTGATCGGTAATTTGCTGAGTCACCGTCTGACTGCGTAACAGTTCCTGTTTGAGTGCAGCGGAAACCCGAAAGCCATCGGCCGTATATTCATCCAATGCCACGAGACGCCAGTAAGGCGTCTGGCCCACAATCGCTGGATCCGTCACATCCACCCGCAGCGCGACGCGATCATCTTGGATCAGGGTGCCCACATCGCCAAATTTTAGTACCTCGGTAAAACCGGTGCGACTTTGCTTCGTGATATATTGATCGAGAAAAAAGCCCGCGGTAATCTCAAAACGCGGAATAATGATAAAGAGTATCGTTGAAAAAATAACCACGCAGAAAAAAAGCCCACTCGCAAAACCCAACCAGCGCCAATCAGCCACTTGGCGCAGGCGGTCAATATACGGTCGCCAAGGACCCAGCGCCCACGCGGGACAGCGACTCATTTCTTCGTAGGTCAAGGCTTGTCGGGTGTTTTCTGTGAGATCAATCAACGTCACCACGAATAAAAACCCCAGTGCGCACCCGGTGAACACCAAGAGTAAAATGGCGAATTCCAGAGCCACCGTGAGTACACCGGCCACAACGACTAAAAACAGAGCCAAGAGGATCAGTTGAAGATCCTCGCGCTTCCGGCGGTAACTCACCGAGCGATAGAGCACGAGTAAAATGGCCAGCCGGATTAAGGCCGGTAGAGTATCCGGACTGAAATATAAATCAGCAATCAGGATGAGAATGATGACTGGCACCGCCCCACGCCACACGAGCGCAGGCACCCGCGAGGGCAGGACAGGCCAAAGCATGGCGGCCATAATTAAACTCGCGGCCACTCCCACCAAACCGAGGGCCTCGATTTCCAAAAAAACGACCGTCCCGAGCGAGAGTAACGCCAGCGCGCCGCCGAGCAGCCATTTTAAGCGCCGCAATTCATCGAGACTAAGCGGTGGCAATAATTTGTCCATCGAGAGAAGCGTTCACCCCATGGGTGCCGGTCGGGGTGAAAGTAATAATATTTCCAAAAGCCCGCAGCGGGGTCCCCACCCCAGCGGGAAGTGCGTCCTCACTTAATTTGAGCAAGGCCAGTTGATCCAAAAATCCCTCAAGTTCATGCAAACGTCGAATTTCTTGAGGTGGAGAATCGGCCAGAACCACGGCGCGTAAGCGTCCCGTGGCAAATAAATCTTCGGCCAAGGTGGCCGCGAAACTGCAGAGCCGTTCGAATTGCTCGGGTTGGGACCAGCGACTCGCCGATGGCTCTAACTTTAACACGTAGCCTGGCTGGCTCTCCGCGGCAAATTGACGGAGCATCAGCTGGCCCAGTCGCGCACTCGCCTTCCAGTGAATCAACCGCTGCGAATCACCGGGATTATATTTGCGCAAGGCCAGTAAATCCTCACCTGAGCCGGCGCGAACGGTGCGCTGACCGGTGCCGCCGACGCGAGTTCCCGCGGCTCCGACCCACTCATAAGCAATCTGGGCTGGCCAAACCAAGACCCGCTCAGACCGAAAGGCTCCGAGGCTTTTTTTTAAAAAACCAAACGGATATAAAGAACCCACGGCGCTAACCGCCACGAGGGCGGCGCCGCGCCGTTGAGGTTGGAGGCCCCATTCAATCGCGGTATTTCCCCCACCCAACAATCGATCGCGTTGAAAAAGCCGATCGCGCGTAATAAATCGTTCGCTCGCAGCGAGCACGGCCCGTACCGAAGTGACCGGGGCTGCTTGCGCAACCGAGGATGCCTCTAGCGGATGCGTCACTAAATCAAACCAGAGTCCATAAGTGGACAACCAGGACTTCCGATTTTGGACCTCAAGTATAACGAGCGCGTCGTGACCAACTCGCCAAGGGGCGAGTCGGCGAAATCGCCAGCAAATCCCGCGAAAATTAAACCACGACAGCAGGCCACTCAGCAAAAGACAGGCCAAGAGCAGAGCTAGCGTTAGAAAAAGAATGTTACTGCCGGTATTATAAGCGGCGGTTCCAATGCCCATTGCGATCGCGATGAGGAACAACCCTAAAACGGTGGGGGCGATCTGGTGTCGTTTGAGCGGGAAAACGAGCGCCCAAACCAATTGTACCGCGCGGTAATTCTGACGCGACTGCGGCGCACCGGGACCTTGCCACTCTGAGCCGGCCAGCGGTTTAATATTTCCACTCATGCGGACGTCTTACCAAGGGAGCGGGTGTAAATAATATTTCAGCGGCCCTCACGAGGGCACCGGCAGAGACAAGATAATGCGGTGCAAAGCCGCGAGCATAGTTCGACTCTCTTCGCGAGCATCCGCTGTCGGCCGCGCCAAGGACAAACGATGAGCTAAAATGGGGCCGGCTAAAAATTGAATATCCGCCGGCAGCACAAAATCGCGACCATGCAGGAGTGCCCGAGCCTGCGCCGCGACGCGTAGCGCCAGCCCGCCCCGCACACTCACCCCAGCTTTAAACTCCCCATCGGTGCGGGTGGCCGTGATCAGCCGTAAAAGATAATCGAGCACACTGTCCTCAACAAAAATCTTGCCCACCAGCGCCTGCATCGTGAGCACCTCAGCGCGCGTGACCACGGGATTCACCGCGATGGCATCATAGCCCAGACGCGCCGAGCGGAGAATAGCCAGTTCATCATCACGTTGGGGATAACCCATCGTCAGCCGCATCAGAAACCGATCCAGCTGACTTTCCGGCAATGAAAAAGTACCTTCATAATCCACCGGATTTTGCGTGGCGACGACCATGAAGGGATCACCGACGGCATGGGCGGCCCCATCGACGGTGACCTTACTGCGATCCATGACTTCGAGCAGCGCCGATTGGGTTTTAGGGGTGGCGCGATTAATTTCATCGGCCAGCACGATATTGGCGAAAACAGGACCGGGCTTAAAAATAAATTCCTTCACCGATTCATCATAGATCGAGACGCCAATGACATCGGTAGGCAGTAAATCACTGGTGAATTGGATGCGTGAAAAAGTGCAGTCCAAGGACCGAGCGAGCGCATAAGCGAGCGTCGTTTTACCGACCCCTGGCAAATCTTCAATGAGCAGATGACCACTGGCCAGCAGACAAATCAAAGCCTGCTCAATCACCTCATCCTTACCTTTAATCGTCAGGCGCATGTTAGCTTTAAGCCGTTCAATCGTGGCATGCGTCCAGGCGACTTCCGCCGCATTTGCGAGGTCACTCATAGTTTTATGAGTATGCGTACGAACGATTGAAGCAAACGGATTCCCTGCTTTCATGATTTAACGCAAACACCGACCCACCCCCCGTTTGAAACATCCTCCTTCTTGCGCCGCTTCTAAAACTCTGTCTCACTGAGAAATCATGCCGCTCTTCGATCATCCCCTCCCCGATCTGCTAAAGTATCAAGGCACCAACCCACGTCCCGCGGACTTCGATGCTTACTGGGACCAAGCCCTCCGCGCCTTAGCGGCCCATGACCCCCAAGTCGAATTACGCCCTAATCTCACGCTCCAATCGCCGACGGCCCAATGTTTTGATCTCTGGTTCACCGGTATCGGGGGGGCACGAATCTACGCTAAATACCTCCGCCCCCTCAACCCTGCTGGGCGCCGCCCCGCTGTTCTGCAATTTCACGGTTACTCGGGCCATAGCGGTGACTGGATGGATAAACTCGCCTATGTCAGTGCCGGTTTTTGCGTCGCGGCCCTCGATTGCCGTGGCCAAGGCGGCCGTTCCGAAGACCTCGGGGGAGTGCGCGGGAATACTCTGCGTGGCCACATTATCCGGGGCCTGGATGAAACCGATCCACGCAAATTATATTATCATCAAGTATTCCTCGATACCGCCTTGCTCGCGCGCATTGTCATGAATTTTCCTGAAGTTGATCCCACCCGTGTGGGCGCCTTCGGTCCATCACAAGGCGGCGCTCTGACGTTAGCCTGCGCCGCCCTCGAGCCACGGATTAAATTGGCGGCCCCGATTTTCCCTTTTCTTTGCGACTACCAGCGCATCTGGGAGATGGATCTAGCCAAGGATGCTTACGAAGAACTCCGCCTATACTTCCGCTCCTTTGATCCGCGCCACGAACGCGCGGCGGCGACTTTTACGAAATTGGGCTATATCGACTGCCAATATCTCGCCCCGCGCATCCGCGCCGAGGTGCTCATGTTCACCGGCCTCATGGATATGATCTGCCCGCCTTCGACCCAATTTGCCGCTTATAATAAAATTACTAGCGCCAAGGATGTCGTGATTTACCCCGACTATGGTCACGAGGGTTTGCCCGGACACGCCGATCGAATTTTCAATTTTTTCCAAGGTCTCTAAAGCTCAGCGCCGGGCAAGGCGTTCGCCAGGTCGCTGCGCCTACCCGACCCAGGAGAGGGCCTGAATTTTCTGCGCAAGTGCACGATCCTTGAGGGTGACCTTGCCCCCAGCATCATGCGTGCTCAAACGGAGCGCAACGCGACCATACTGATTGGTCCACTCAGGGTGGTGATTCATCGCCTCAGCCTCATAGCTTACGCGCAAGATAAACGACATCGCCTCGCGAAAGGTACGGAATTCGAAGGTCTTCGCGAGCGCGTCAGCTTCCATTCTCCAGCCAGGCAGATCCGTCAAGGCAGCCTGACATTCAGCGGGGGTGAGCGGTATAACCATGCCCTAAGATTAGCTCGAATCGCCCCTTGTCAAACCGATGGCCGCTGAGCTAAATCGGCCTCCTGCGCATGCCTTCGCCCGCTCCCGAAAAAATCCCCCAGCACGTCGCCATTATCATGGACGGCAATGGTCGCTGGGCCCAAGCCCGCGGCCTGCCGCGACTCGAAGGCCACCGCCGTGGGGTGGAAACCGTTCGCACCATTGTCGACGCCGCCCGTGAACTCGGGATTCGGTATCTAACGCTGTACGCATTCTCGGTTGAAAACTGGAAACGCCCAGCCGACGAGGTTTCTGGCTTGATGGGACTGCTCGATTATTTCCTAAAGCGTGAGCTGGATAATTTGATTAAAAATCGTGTCCGTCTGCTCACGATTGGCCGCACTGATGCCCTGCCCGCCAATGTTCAACGTGAACTGAAGCGAGTCATTGATGCGACCAAAGATTTCACCGAATGGCATCTGGTGCTCGCGCTGAACTACGGCGCCCGCACCGAGCTAGCTGATGCGGCCCAGCATTACGCCGCGGCCGTACTCGGGGGTACCGAAAAATTGGCCGAGTGCTCTTGGGAGAATTTTAGCCGTTACCTCTACACCAGCGCGATTCCTGACCCCGACCTGCTGATTCGGACTTCCGGCGAGCAGCGCGTCAGTAATTTCATGCTCATGCAATGCGCGTATTCTGAACTCGTTTTCACCCCAGTTTTATGGCCCGACTTCCAGAAAGCTGATCTGCAGTCGGCCATTACTGAATACGCCCAGCGCGAACGTCGTTATGGCCTAACCAGCGAGCAAATTAAGACTGGCCCCCGTTAACACAGCCCAACCTACTTTCACCGTGCTTTCCCGTATTCTCAGCACCCTAGTTCTCTGGGGCCTTATTCTTACCAGTCTCTGGTTTTTTGGCGCCCACGCGGCGGTGGTCCTGCTAACCCTACTCTCAGCCCTGACCCTCCATGAATTTTATGGACTCACGGAAAAAATGGGCGCCCGCCCCTTCCGCTGGATGGGTTTGGTGCTAAGCGGCTTAATGACGGCGGGGCCCTTCTATCTAGCTTTTTTCCTGCAGGAAAATTACGAAAACACCAACCTCGCGGCTAATTTACTCGTCCTCGCCTTACTCATCTCCTGTGTGCGTGTGTTGCGTGAACGTGACGCCCACAATCGCGTTGAAACGGTCGCAGCCACTCTGGGGGGCCTACTTTATATTCCCTTCATGCTGCAGTTTCTCACCGGCATTTTGATGCGGGATAACGACAGCAGCGCTAATCTCTCGCTCTGTCTGTGGGTCATAGCGGTAGCAAAATTTTGCGATGTCGGTGCGCTGCTCACTGGCCTCGCCATTGGCCGGCATAAATTAGCGCCTAATATTAGTCCGAAGAAAACCTGGGAAGGCGCGGTCGGCGGAGTGCTGATTTCCGCAGGCGTTGGCGCCGCCATCGCTTTTTTCGCGGCTGATTTGCTCCCGGAGAGCCTGACTCCTGCCCTCGCCGCACTCATCGCGGTGCCGCTGGCCATCGTGGCAATCATTTCTGATCTGCTCGAATCGGTGATTAAACGTCGCGCTGATGCCAAGGATACGGGTGAACTTATTCCCGGGATCGGCGGCGCCTTTGACCTGACCGATAGTCTAATTCTGACCGCTCCCGTCGCCTACTTCATTTTCTTGTTTGTAGAATAATGAATTGCCGACGCCACACGGCCCTAGCCACTCGGCGCTGCGCAGGCTGGTTTACCCCTTTGACCTGCGGGGCTTAAAATTTCTCCCGCTGTGATGAAAACACCTAAACGCCGCGTCGTGCTCCTCGGAGCTACTGGTTCCATCGGAGCCAGCACCCTGCGCGTCATCACCGCCCAAAGCGACCGACTGGAGTTAGTCGGCATAGCGGCCCACCACAAACAGGCGGAGCTCGCAACTATCGCGCGGCAATTCGGCGTGCGCCATGTTGGACTTTACGACTCAGCCGCCCATACCGCCGCTTGCCAGAGCAAAGATTTTCCGGCCGGCACAAAATTTTACGGCGGCGCAAGTGGCTTGAGTGAACTCGCCACTTTGCCTGAAGCGGACATTATTTTAATCGCGGTCGTCGGCACCGCCGGTCTGCAACCGGCCCTCGCCGCCATTGCGGCCAAAAAAACCATTGCCCTCGCCGCCAAAGAAATCCTCGTGCTCGCGGGGAAATTTGTCATGGCCGCTGCCCGCGCGAGCGGCAGTCGCTTGCTCCCAGTCGACAGCGAGCACAATGCCGTTTTTCAATGTCTCGAAGGCCATCACTCCAGCGCGGTCCGTCGGTTGGTTTTAACGGCCTCCGGCGGTGCTTTTCGCGATTGGCCAATCGACCAGCTGAGTGCGGTCACCCCCGCCGATGCGCTCCGCCATCCCACGTGGGCCATGGGTCCTAAAATCACGATCGACTCAGCGACGCTTGCGAATAAAGGCCTCGAACTAATCGAGGCCCAGTACCTCTTCGGTCTGCAGCCCGCGCAATGTCAGGCCGTCCTTCACACCCAAAGCATCGTCCATGCTCTGGTGGAATTTACCGATGGTTCGCTCCTCGCCCAGCTCTGTCCGCCCTCGATGACTTTCCCGATTCAGCACGCCCTCCTCTATCCCGAGCGCGCGGCCGCAAGTACGGACGCGGGGCTACCCTTAGATCGGTTCTTATCGCTCGATTTTCGCCCAGTCGACGAACAGCGGTATCCTTGTCTGCGTTTGGCCCGGGAAGCCATGATCTCCGGCGGGATCGCCCCCGCGATATTTAATGCTGCCAACGAAGTAGCGGTGGCGGCTTTCCTAGAAAAACGAGCACCGTTTCTTGCGATTCCGCAGATCATCGAACAGACTCTGTCGCATATCAAAATATTTGAGCCAACTTCTTTGGACCACGTCCTAGCGGCTGATACCGAAGCCCGCCAAATCGCCCACCACCTCCTCTCCCACTAATGTCTGCTGCTACTCTCACTGCTTTGCTCGGCAACATTTGGTCAATTTTCTTGATCATCCTTTTTTTCGGCGGGTCGATTTTTGTGCATGAGCTGGGGCACTTTCTCGCAGCTCGCCGCCGGGGGCTGAAAGTATCGCGTTTTTCCATTGGCTTCGGGCCGGCCATGTTCTCCCACACTGGCCGCGACGGTGTTGAATACCGTATAAACTGGCTGCCGCTAGGTGGCTATGTGGCCTTACCCCAGCTGGCCGATCTCAGTGGGCTCGAGGGTGAAGTTGACCCCCAGGCGGTCAAACTGCCCCCGATCTCTTACAGCACCAAGCTCATCGTCTTTGTCGCCGGTGCGGTCTTCAACATACTCTTTGCTTTTACCCTCGCCTCCGTTTTGTGGATCGTGGGCCAGCCGGTGGTAGAGGAAGAACAAACTACCAAAATTGGCTTTGTTCACCCGACGATCGAACTGCCCAACGGAAAATCAGCGCCGGGGCCGGCCTTTCTGGCCGGGCTGAAAAGTGGCGATGTTATTTTAACAGTCGATGGCAAGACGGTTAAAACGCTCAGCGATATCGGCCAATTAGTGGTCCTCGGCAGCGGCCGCACTCCGCAAGGCCGACCGAGTGTAGAAATTGAATTCACCCATGAAGGCAAAGCGCAGCGCGCCACCTTGGTCCCTGAATTAGTTGGCGCCGAAGAAGTGCGCGAAATTGGCATCGAACCAGCAGCTAAAGTAACGATCGCCGGAGTCCAAGCGGGCCGCCCCGCCGAAGCCGCTGGGCTTAAATTTCGTGATGTCATTACCCACATTAATGGTCAACCCGTGGGCTACGTTGGCTTCATCGCGGATTATTTACGCCTGAATGGCGAAAAGCCCGTAACGCTGACCTACCTGCGCGAGAGCCAAATCAATCAAGTAACAGTTGTACCGGCTAAAATAAATGATCCAGAAACTAAACGAGATGTCTACCGACTGGGCGTTCAACTGCGCGGAGCGCTCACGTTGAAAACCATTCGTACGCCCCCTTGGGAACAGGTTTGGGATAAGGCGGTGTGGACGGGGCGCACGCTGCAAAGTTTACTCAGCCCGAATTCCAATATTGGCATATCCAAGCTGAGTGGCCCCCTTGGGATCGCTGACCGCGTCCACCAATTTGCCCAAGTAGATTTCCGCCTCCTGCTCTGGTTTATCATCTTAATAAATGTGAACCTCGCGATCTTCAACCTACTGCCGATTCCCGTGCTCGATGGTGGACATATGGCCTTTGCCACAATCGCAAAATTACGCGGCAAAGATCTACCCATTAAAATGGTTGCGACCATTCAGAGCGTGTTCGTGGTCTTGCTCCTTTCGATGATGGCTTACGTCACCCTGTTCGGAGATTTACCGCGGATGGCCCGAGAATCAAAAGCGGCGACGCAAGCGAAGGAAGCGGCCGAGCAGTCGAAAAAAATCGCCGAGCCCGCCAAACCCTAAACCGTTGCTCGTCCGCCCTGCAGGATGCCGGCCTCAGCCGAGTTCAATTTATTACGTTGCCGGGCGACCCGCGCTTGCCAGCCCCTGCCGGTTATTGATTGATTTTCTGTTATGTCCTACTGCGCATCCCGTTCGCATACCCTCCGCCGCCGTACCATCGGCGTCATGGTGGGCAATCTCGGCGTAGGCGGAGATCAGCCGATTCGCCTGCAGTCGATGACTACCAGCGACACGCAAGACGTCGCCGCGACGGTTCGGCAGTCCATCGCGCTGGCCGAAGTCGGTTGCGAAATCATTCGAATTACGGCGCCCAATGTAGCGGCCGCGAGATGCTTGCGCGACATTCGCACCCAATTTTCGGCGGCGGGCTTCGCGCATGTGCCCCTGGTGGCAGATATTCATTTCCTGCCGGCGGCGGCGATGGAAGCGGTCGAACACGTAGAAAAAGTGCGCGTCAATCCCGGCAACTATGCGGACAAAAAGAAATTCGCCGTTAAAGAGTATTCCGACGCTGACTATGATTCCGAGCTGCAGCGGCTCCATGATTTATTTTCCCCGCTCGTAATCCGCAGCAAGACGCTGGGTCGAGCCATGCGCATTGGCACTAACCATGGTTCGCTCTCGGATCGGATCATGAACCGCTACGGGGATACGCCGCTCGGCATGGTTGAGAGCGCCCTGGAATTTCTCCGCATTGCCCGCGCGCATGACTATCACGCCATCATGCTTTCGATGAAAGCGAGCAACCCCAAGGTGATGATTCAGGCTTACCGCTTGTTAGTGGATCGCATGCAGCAAGAAGACATGCACTACCCGCTGCACCTCGGCGTCACCGAAGCCGGCGATGGGGAAGATGGCCGCATTAAGAGCGCCATCGGCATCGGCAGTTTACTCCTCGATGGTCTGGGTGATACCATCCGCGTATCACTGACCGAAGATTCGGTTTACGAAATCCCCGTCGCGCGAGCGATCGCCGATAAAGCGATGCAGCAATGGCGAGAAAACCATGCCGCAGCCCCGCGACCCCTGACGTTAGCGGCAGCCGAAAACGCAGAACTAGATCCGTACCATTTTACGCGTCGTCTCACGACCACCCTGCCGCTTGCACCGACTTGCTTAGTCGGGCCAGCCCAACCACCCCGCGTTATCGTCCCCACCACCTTAAACGCGCTGGCCGCCACGAGCCAATCCCTCGCCGCGCCAAAATTTAAAGACACTCCCGCCGAAGGATTATTGGTGCCGATCAATACCGAGGCTGATTTAGCGGCCGTGGCGGAATTTAAATTCTCAGCTGATCAGCCGGGGCAATTTTTAGTCCTCGATCTTAATTCGCAACTATCGCCGATAGCCTTGGAGTCCACGCTCGCCGGCGCCCCCCGCCGATTCATGCTGACCCGAGAATTTGGCCCAGCCGATCTAACGATTTTCTCCCAATTTCTCACTCTCGTACGTCGCCACGGGCAGTTGCTGGCAGCTCAAATCGCGCCAGAGGATTTCCCTGTCTACACACCGCTCCTGGGACCGCTCGGTGACGCTAGCCTGATCTTCACCCTGGCAACGCGGCACTCCACCCCGACCTCAGGCCATGCCTTGGGTGCGTACCGGCAGCTGGCTAAGAATTTAACCGAGCTCGGCAGTCAGGCCCCCATCTGGATTCGTAACACGTCCGCCAACGCGCTACAGGATGACCCGACCTATCTTTCACGTTTACTCGAAGCGAGTTTCCTCAGCGGCAGTCTCTTGTGCGATGGACTCGGTGATTTAATCAGCATTGAGACTGAGCCCGATGTCGGCCGCGCCACCCTCCTCGCTTATAATGTGCTCCAAGGTGCTGGTGCTCGCCTGTCCAAAACAGAATTTGTCGCTTGCCCAAGTTGCGGCCGCACCCTCTTTGATTTGCAGAGCACGACCCAACGCATTCGCGCCCAGACGGGGCATCTGAAGGGCGTCAAATTGGCCATTATGGGCTGCATTGTGAATGGCCCGGGGGAAATGGCGGACGCAGATTTTGGCTACGTGGGCGGAGCCCCCGGAAAAATCAACCTCTACGTTGGTAAAAATTGCGTCCAGTATAACATTCCCGAGGCTGAGGCCGACGCTCGGCTCATTGCTCTCATGCGGGAACACGGCAAGTGGGCGGAGCCCGAATCCTCGGTCGCCACTCCCACCGTCAACCGAAACTCCCTCTAGCCAGTGGCCGCGAGGGGAGCGTGAACATTCGCAACCCTAAAATCAGAAAAGTTATCCCCCGCCCCACTGTGAACAAGATGTCGGAAAGTTGCGCTTGAAAGGTATTTTGTGATTCACGTTAGTCGCGAAGTTACTTTTACTGTTCCTTCCTTTCGCTTGTTCTTTGCCAACTCCGCCGCGTACTCCGCACTCCGGTTTATCCAAGGTTTTCCCAGATTCTGGTCAAAATCACCCTGCCTACAGCCCAATTTGGTCTGATGATGAGTGATCGCCACCCCCCTTTCCCTTGTGATTTACGGCTTACGGTAGATGCCACGGTAGTTGTCGCAAATGCAGTTGCTGAGGTGTGAATTAATCACCAACTATCTCATCTCCGTTATGCCCCACACCACCCTCCAATCCAATCTCTGGGAAACAGTAAAATGTGACCTCAAGGGATTATTCCCGGAGGACGTATTCCAGATGTGGTTTGAGCCCCTGCGCTGCCTAGCCGCTACCGAAGATGCCCTCGTGCTGGGTGTATCCAACGATTTTGCGGCGATTTGGATTCACGACAACTATCTCGATCTCATTTCTCAGCGCCTTCGACTGGCGGCCGGGCGCATGGTGCATGTCTCCCTGAAGAAAGCCGATCAGCCTGGCGGGGAAACTTCCGCTCCGATCACCGAGCCTAAAAGTCGCGCCCCGCAGGCCAAGCGCACCTTGCGCTACGACGAACGCCTCGCCTCCGCCGGCTCGCTCAACCCGCGCAACTCTTTCGAGAATTTTGTGGTTGGTCCCAACAGCCAATTGGCGCACGCCGCTTCGCTCGCGGTCGCGCAGGCCCCCGCCCAAGCCTACAATCCACTTTTCATTCACGGTTCGACGGGGCTCGGCAAGACCCACCTGATGCATGCCATTGGCCATAGCATCCTCCAGCGCAATCCCGAGGCGCGCGTCGCCTATCTTTCCACGGAGAAATTCACGAATGAATACATTCACGCTATTCAGGAAAATGCGCTGACCAAGTTCCGCCAACGCTACCGCAGCGTGGACGTTCTCCTGGTGGACGATGTGCAATTTCTGGCGGGCAAAGAGCGCATCCAGGAAGAATTTTTTCACACCTTTAACGACCTATTCGAGTCACAAAAGCAGATCGTAATTTCTAGCGACCGCCCCGTTACAGAAATTGCCACGCTCGAAGCACGCCTCGTCTCCCGTTTTCAATGGGGCCTGTCCGCCGATATCCAATCACCCGATTTTGAAACTCGCGTCGCTATTCTAAAAACCAAAGCGGCGACCCTCAAGGTTACCTTGCCGATGCCGGTGATTGAATTCATGGCGCAGCATATTTCAAAAAATATCCGCCGGTTGGAAGGTGCGCTGATTAAAATTTCGAGCTACGCCGCCTTAACCGGCAAAACCCTGGACCTCGCTTCAGCCGAATTGTTGCTCAAAGACGTGTTGATGGAGGAAGCGCAAAATCGTCTCAATATCGAGGGGATTCAGAAACGCGTCGCCGAGCATTATCAGATTCGTCACTCCGACATGACCAGCAAGCGCCGGCCCAGCGCCATTGCCTTTCCTCGGCAGATCGCGATGTACCTCTCTCGGCAACTCACCCGCCACTCGCTTCAAGAAATTGGCCAAGCTTTTGGTGGTCGCGATCACGGCACCGTTATTCATGCCGTGAAAACGGTCGAGAATATGATGGAGCAAGATAACTCCGTTCAGGGCAGCGTTGATTTCCTCAAGAGCCAGCTGACCAAGTAAGCTGAGGGCCCTTTCGCGTTTCGCGATTAATCGAAGCATTGCTTTGTTTTCTCGGTCAGCCTTAAAAAGAACTTAGCATAAAAAATTAGATGTCCCTCACTCCTGAACAAAAACAAGCCGTCGCCAGCTGGGTCGCCGCTGGAGATAATCTGTCCTTAGTTCAAAAGAAGCTAACGGAGCAATTCAAGGTCTCCATGACCTATATGGATGTGCGCTTCCTCGTGGATGATTTGGGCCTGGAATTGAAAAATGCCGCCCCGAAAGCGGATGCTTCCGATGTCACGAAGACCGCTCCGGCCGCCAACCAGACCCCTCCGCCTCATCCAGCGGGCGATGAATATATCGCCGGCGCTGATGATGTCCCTCCGGCCTCGGATGAAGCTAATTTGCCGGCCGAAGGCGAAGCACCCCCTAGCACGAGCACCCTAACCCTCGAAGTCGATCGCATCATGCGCCCTGGTACTGTGGTGAGCGGTACGGTGACATTCAGCGACGGCGTCTCCGGCAAATGGGCCCTCGACCAGCAGGGTCGCCTGATGCTCGATACCCCACAGAAGGGTTATCAGCCCAATCCCGCCGATGTGCAGACCTTTCAGCGAGAACTGCAGACTCAACTGCAGCGGCAGGGATACTAAGTTCGACGCTCGCGCTTAAAGATCCGCCGCGAGCTGGCCAACCCAGCATCGATCGCACGATCGGTTCAACCGTCAGGTCGACCCATTACCGGCCAGCAAGCGCCGCAATTCCGCTTCATCGATGACGAGCACCCCGAGCTCTTTCGCTTTATCGAGTTTGGAGCCTGCTTCAGCACCGGCCAGGACATAGCTCGTTTTTTTACTCACACTGCTAGAAACTTTCCCGCCCGCGGCTTCAATTTGCGCAGCGGCCTCTTCGCGCGTTAATTGGGGCAAGGTCCCGGTAAGCACAAAAGTTTTTCCGGCCAGCAGACTACTCGAAGCTGCTCGAGGAATTGGGGCCTGCGGTCTTACGCCGGCCTGCGCTAGAGCTGTAATCATCGCACGATTTCGCGGCTCCTTAAAATAACCCATAATCGCCCGAGCCATGGTCTCGCCAATGCCCTCGATCACACTTTTCTTGTTTAAAATAAAATCCTCCAGTTGGGCGTTCGTGAGAGCTTCAATAGCTCTAAAATGGGCCGCGAGGTCCTTGGAGGCAGCCACGCCCACGTGAGGAATCCCCAATCCGTGGATCAAGCGCCAAAGTTCGCAATGCTGGCTCGCGGCAATCGCCGCCAATAATTTATCGGTAGATTTCTCCACGCTCTTGCCGAGCGTTAGTAAATTCTCGCGCTGTAATTTAAATAAATCCGGCAACTCCTTCACCCAACCTTGCGCCACTAAATCATCAATCATCGCCTCCCCTAAGCCGTCAATATCGAGACAAGCCTTCGAGACAAAATGGGCTAAACGTCGGCGGACCTGCGCCGGACAATTGAGATTGGGACAGCGGAGCGCGACCTCCCCCTCCAGTTGAATTGTGGCCGTAAGGCAAATGGGGCAATGGGCGGGGAATTGATAAATCTGACATTCCGGGGTGCGCTTCTTAAGATTTACGGCCACGACGGCGGGGATAACTTCCCCCGCTTTCTCGACCATAACCCAATCGCCCACCCGAATATCCTTACGGGCGATCTCTGCTTGGTTATGCAACGTCGCCCGAGCCACGGTTGAGCCAGCCAGCAGGACTGGCGCCAATTCCGCCACGGGCGTCAGCACGCCGGTGCGACCGACCTGCACCGTGATGGCGTTGATGCGCGTCTCCGCTTGCTCCGGTTCAAATTTATAAGCGATCGCCCAACGGGGGGCTTTCGCCGTTTCCCCCGCCTCGCGTTGTAAACCCAAGGAATTTAATTTCACCACGGCGCCGTCGGTCCCATAGGCAAAAGAATGCCGCAGTGCATCTAAGGCGCAGACCGCGCTCCAAATGCCATCCGCGCCACGGGCCGGCCAATAACGCTCCACCGTGGGCAAGCCCCACTGCTTAACCAAAGCCTGGAAATTAAGTTGCGAATCAGCCACGGCTGGGCGGCAAAAACCCAGACCGTAAAGCACGATCTCGAGTTTGCGTTGGGCGACTTCCTTGGGATCAAGCTGCTTAATCGTCCCAGCGGCGAGATTACGTGGATTAGCATAAAGCGGTTCACCCGCTTCTTCGCGCCCTTGGTTAATGCGCTGAAACTCGGCGAGCGTTAAAAATATCTCACCCCGAATTTCCATCAGCTCCGGCCAAGGCTGCTGCGCGATAGCCCGTAATTGATGGGGGAGTGAATAAATCGTCTTCGCATTGTTTGTAATATCATCCCCGGCCACCCCATTGCCGCGCGTAACCGCCTTAACCAACTTACCGTTTTCGTAAGTTACACTCACGGCTAAGCCATCAATTTTTGGCTCCACCACGTAATCGAGATCCTCGCGGCCAAACAATTTCACTAATCGCTGATGAAATGCGCGGAGCTCAATTTCCGAGTAAGTATTATCGAGACTCTGCATGGGCTGCCGATGACGATACGTCACGAAACCCGCCAAACGGTCGTCACCCACCTGCGTCGTAGGGGAATCAGGCGTGGCCCATTGTGGAAATTGCCGCTCCCAGTCCGCCAATTCACGCTTCAAGCGATCGTAGTCAAAATCGCTCACGACGGGCTGGGCTTGCCGGTAATAGAGCTCATCATGCCGTGCCACTTGCGCGCGCAAGGCCGCCATCTGGGATTGAGCTTCAGCAGGATTCATCGGTCGAAAGTAGGCACAGCTTCGGGCTTAATTTCAACCCGGAGCTTTGGTGTAATTACACGCTATCCAAGGGCGCCGCTTCATTTCCTGACGTTGGCTCCGGGCTTGGGTTGATTTTGTTTAAATTTGAGCGGCGTTTCCAGCAAATGACGGTAACGGGCCCAGCCTAGATACAGCCCAACCGCCAACCCCGCCCCCAAGCTGTCGGCCAGCCAGTCGGCCCACTCAAACATGCGAATAATCGTAAAGCTCTGACGGAATTCGTCGCCCAAGCCGTAGGCTGACGTTATGGCGATGGCCCACCAAGCCCCGAGCACGGGCCATCGCGCCAAGGCTGGCAACCGCACCACGGCTGTGGCGAGCATCCCATAAATTGCAAAATGCCCCACCTTGTCGGGTGCGAAAGCCGTTATTTTGACATTAACGACGGCAAAGCCGGAACACCAGGTGATGGTTCCAGCCAGTAAGATCGGCCAGACGAGCGCCCGACGTTCCGTCCAGACCGATTGAGCAGCATCCATCCGCTCATGCTTGCAGATCATAAAATCCTCGGCGAGTGGGATTTTCACCCGTGAGCGCATAAGTTCTCACCTGCGCCAGTAATTATCTGCTTAAAATGGTCGGGCTGGTGAGATTCGAACTCACGACCTCTTGCACCCCATGCAAGCGCGCTACCAGACTACGCTACAGCCCGTCTCTACGAGGGATCAAAAAGCCTCACCGCTTGGTGTGATGCAAGCCCTTTCCTTAGCCGCAATTCAGGGGACCCAGTGGGACGATTTCAGCTAGAGCAAACCCACTCGATTCGTAAAAAATGCTGCAATCCCCAGAAAGTGCCTTCAACTAGCTGACGTTAAAGTGTCCTCGTAGCTCAACCGGATAGAGCTCTTGCCTTCTAAGCAAGCGGTTGTGGGTTCGAGTCCCGCCGAGGACGCCATTTTACTGAGCGCAGGAAGCCAGCCTCTTTTATTGCGGCGTAGCCACCTCAGCCCACCGGTTTGAGGCGTATTTTAACCAGCTAGATTGCCTTAGCTGGCTGGCCAAGGCGCAGCTCGTTTTTAACGAACGAAGGCTGGCCGTGCCATCCGTAGCCTTAATCGCCTGCGCCCATCATTGCCCTCCTACGCTGAAGCTGCGGATGCTATCCTGCGTTCTGGCTCCGCTCGGCGAAGGCTGGCCGTGCCATCCGTAGCCTTAATCGCCTGCGCACATGATTGCCCGCCTACACTCAAGCTTCGGAGGGCATCCTTCGTCCTCGCTCCGCTCGGCGAAGGCTGGCCGTGCCATCCGTAGCCTTAATCGCCTGCGCACATCATTGCCCTCCTACGCTGAAGCTGCGGATGCTATCCTGCGTTCTGGCTCCGCTCGGCGAAGGATGGTGGAGCAGATCGGGATCAAACCGACGACCTCGTCGTTGCGAACGACGCGCTCTATCAACTGAGCTACTGCCCCCCAAGCGAAGGTTTCTTCTGCGGGAAGCTTTCGCGGGAGTAAAACAAAAATTTATTGCTCACCCTACCCGCTTACCCAGCGCGACTTAAAACAATCGCAAATTTTGCACAATAATTGTTATTGCAGCTCTCGGAAACAGGCGAAAATAGAATGTCTACCCCGTTCACAAAAGACTAAAAACCATCATGAAAAAAAGCATTAAAAAATCGGTGGCGCCCGCCAAAATTAAAATTGGCTCAGCGGCCGAACCTCCCGCCACCTTTATCTCCGCTAAAATCGATCTTGGTTTTGGCCAACATCTCTACCTGCGAGGGGAAGGTCCGGGCCTGAGCTGGCAGCATGGCTTGGCAATGGATTGCATCGGCGCTGACTTATGGACTATCACCATTAAAAATGCCGCTGAGCCAGTGGTATTTAAAGTGCTGGTGGACGATGTCACCTGGAACCAAGGCCAAGATTTCATCACCGCGCCGGGCCAAAGCATCACGGTTGTTCCGACTTTCTAGGCGGCTACAAAGCCCAAATACTGCCGGCGCGTTCACCTGACTTAACCAGCAATTAATCCAGTCGATCTGGATTAATTGCCAACAACTCGGCGCGCACTTCCTCCGCGCTCCACTTGTCCCCGTCTGCTTTTTTTGCGGGCAAAATCGTGCAGCGCATAACGACTCGGGAAAAAGGCCATGGAATATAAATCCGATCCCAACTCCGCAGACGCTTTGCCCACATAAATTCAGCGCCAATTAAGAGCATGGGGGAATTCGTGCGGCGCGTGACCACTAAAGCTCCCGGTTTAACTTCATACATCGGACCGCGCGGGCCGTCGGGGGTAATGCCAATATCGTGACCCGCCCGCATCACATCGATGAGCGCCTTGCCCGATTCTCGAGCAAAATTGCTACTCGATCCGCGCAGGGGTTTCAGTCCCACCATACGATAAAATTCTGCAATCAAGGCCCCATCCTTACTCGCACTGACCAGGGCATAAACACTGCGGCGCGTCCGGTAGCGGCTAAAATATTCAGCCGAAATAAAAAGCCGATTGTGCCAAATAACGATCGCCATCGCCTCGTCCGCATTGGCCAAGCGCGCTTGCGTGGCGGCATCAGCTTCAAAACGCAGTGTCCGACACCACAGCCGCAAGATTGCCGCCACCAGCCAGAGCAACAGCCGGCGCCAGCCGCTTACCACGTTAATGGTGTCAGGATTTTCCATGCTTGAGGTCTTTTATGCAGGGAACCTAGGCCAGTCGCCAAGTTAAACTTGTACCTCTCGCCATCGCCCAAGACCCTTGAATCCATGCCGCTTGGTTTACCCCCCTGCCCCCATCTTCCGGTCCCGCCCGCGCAGATGGCCGCGAGTGCCCTTTCCGCCCACGGCTCAAACCGGGATGGTGCCTTTTATCTCACCGCTCTTACCTACGGTCATTTTCTCTGGCAAAATGGCCACGCGGCCCGCGCCATTCTGAAATTAGACCGAGCGCTGTTGGCTGATCTCCGGGGCGATGAACCGGTGTTGCGTGACTGGCCCTTGCCCTATGAGGCCATGGCTTGGCTATTAGCCAACACCCCACCCGACATTTTTATCGGCAATCCGCGCGTTCATTTCCAGCACCTCGCTGACCGCATGAACGAGCCTCGACGCGAACAACGTCGTTGGCGCACTTGGGCCTGCTGGGCCCTCTGCCGGAGCGTACGCCCAGAATTTCCGCCTGACCCCCTGCATCAGGTGATGGAACCTACCCGCGAGCTCATCACTGAGAAGCTCACCGCTCACGGCATTCCCGGTGAAGCTGACCTTTGGTTGCAGATACTGACCAAAACGACGCGTCTTTAGAAATCTACGGAGAGTCATACCACAGCGAAGCAAGCTTGGCCAACAAGGCCTCGGCTACGAAATTACTAAAAAAAATCCGCTAAATTTTGCTATTTAGCGGATAAGGAAACTGGCGGGATGGACGAGACTCGAACTCGCGACCTTCTGCGTGACAGGCAGACGCTCTAACCAACTGAGCTACCACCCCGTAAATCGGGAAAGAGTCGAAAAAGTAGATTTGGAGGGAGGTGTGTCAAGCGTCCTTCTTCGCCTGCCCTCGCTTTCGTCCTAACGGCCAAGAAACCATCGCGGGGCCATTCATTGACCAAAAAAATCAATGGCTTTTTGCCGATCAAGTGCGATCTGAGCGCGCAAGGCATCTACGCCCGCGAATTTTTGCTCAGGCCGGAGATATTGCAGCCAGTTGACCGTAAGATAATCGCCGGCATCAGCGGTCGTAGCCTCTAATAGATGCACCTCCAGCAGCGGCGCGGTCGCTAGGCCCACCGTTGGGCGCAGACCGTAATTGGCGACGCCGTTGACCACCTGACCAGAGGGCAACGTAACTTTTACCGCATAGACGCCTAACCGAGGTTGGAGCTCCGGTACCCACGCAATATTAAGCGTGGGAAAACCGAGTTGCCGACCCAGTTGCCGGCCAGGCTGAACCCTACCGGCCGCGAAATAGACATACCCGAGCAGAGCGTTGGCCGCCGCAATCTCCCCCTGGCTCAGCAGGCCCCTGATACGCGAGCTGCTGATCGGCTCCCCTTCATGATTGAGTCGCGGTGCACTAAAAACACTGAGCCCGACTTGCTTAGCCGCCGCGATTAACTGGACAACATCCCCGCGACGCTCCCGACCGAAGCGCCAATTCTCCCCGACATAAATCGCGGCCAGCTGGGGCAATGAACGTTGCAGGTAAGGCAGGAAATCCTCGGCGGCAATCTGGGCAAGCGCGGGCGAAAAATTCTGCTCGATGATAAAATCCAACCCGAGCCGTCCGAGCACCGCGCGTTTCATCTCAGGCGACATCAACATCTGCGTCGGAGCCGTCGGCCGAAATAAAACGCTCGGATGTGGCCAAAACGTAAGGACCCCCGCGAGCCCACCATTGCCTCGCGCGCCGGCCAGCGCCGCATTGATGACTGATTGATGACCGCGATGCAGGCCATCAAACATGCCAATGGCTAAATGCAGGGGCTGGGGAGGCAGCGCCACCCGATCCAAACCGGCAAACTGGCGGGGAGCGTTCACAACGCCACACTCGGCGCCGCTTCGTAAACGGGAATCAGGCGCTTTTGAATTTCAGGCAACGAGAGCGCTTCGATCTGCTCAAGGGGCAAACATTGGCCGATCGTGAACTTGCCACTGCCGGTCCGGCGCAAGGCCGAAAGATGCGCGCCGCAACCCAATTTCTGACCAAGATCAGCTGCCACCGTGCGCACATAGGTGCCCTTGGTACAGTGGAGATCAAAGGTGATTTTTGGCGTAGCAAACGACAGCAAATTAAAAGCTGCGATCCGAATGAAACGGGGCTCACGCTCCACCTCCTCCCCCTTGCGGGCTAATTTATATAACGGCACCCCGCCAATTTTTATGGCGGAATGCATGGGCGGTATTTGGTACTGGTCGCCGAGAAAACCTTTCATCACCTCGCGAACGCGGGCTTCCGTCAACTCCGGCACGGGCTGCGTCGACATGACTTCACCTTCCGCGTCCTGGGAATCGGTGACGACACCGAGCGTAGCTTCGCCTTCGTAAACCTTGTCGACGCTCATCAGGTATTGCGAAATTCTCGTCGCCTTACCGATCAGCATGACGAGCACCCCGGTCGCCATCGGATCAAGCGTACCCGCGTGACCAATTTTCTTGATCTGCAGCTTGCGACGCAAGTGATAGACGACGTCGTGTGAGGTCAGCCCCTGGGGCTTATCAACCAACAATACTCCTTCCATTTCTTTGGGCGGCAACAGACTCATGATTGGGCGGTGTCGATTTCAGCTAAGCGCCGGGTTAAAGCCGCCACTAGCCGAGGATAAAAATTAACTAACAAATCAGGGCAATTGAGTCCCGCGGCACTCGCGTGCCCGCCGCCATTGAATTGCGCCGCAATCGTGTCCATGCGGTAAGAACCATGCTCCGCCCGCAGACTAGCCTTGATCGTGCCGGGACGTTCCTCGATGAGCACGCCGATTTCCACCCCTTGAATGGAGCGGGCATAATCGACTAACCCCTCCGTGTCTTCAACCGTTGCCCCCACTTGCTCAAAAATCCCTTGCGGCAGCACCCCGAGGCAAATGCGCCCGCCGCATTCAAATTTAAGTGAACCAAGATAATGCTGGAGCAGTTTTAATTTACCCACTGACTCCCGTTCAAACAGCTCAATGCCGGCTTTGGCGGGTTGCGCACCGCAGGCGACGAGCTGCGCGCACAGCTGAAAAATGCGGCGCGTAGTTGAGGGGAAACGAAATTGCCCGGTATCGGTCATAATTCCCGTGTATAATGCCAGCGCGGTGGTCGCATCGACCGGCAAAGCAGCATCAAAAAATAAACCCGCTAAAACTTCAGCCGTCGCCGCCGAATCGACATCGACAAAATTATGCTGCGCAAAGCCCCGATTCGAAACGTGGTGGTCGAAACAAGCCAAGGGACTCGGAAATAATGCTTTCACGTGATCACCGGCGCGGGCGTGATCAGCACAATCAGTAAATATCGCAAGTCGCCCGGCGAGCGCAGCATCATCCCGCGTGACCAAAGGGGTATCGCCGAGCAGAAATTTAATCCGCCGCGGCACGGGATCAGGATTCATGCACACGGCATCAATTCCCTGGGAGCGGAGCACGCGACAGAGTGCCACCTGGGAGCCGATACAATCGCCATCCGGGCGCTGATGACCAATGACCACGATCCGTTGACCACGCAATTTCTCCAGCAAATCGGTCCACCGACCGGCAAATTGGGGATAATAGCTCACGACTTCTTCTCAGCCTGATCAATCGCCCCGAGCAGTTGCTCGATACGTAAAGCCCGCGGGGCGTGATCGTCATGCACGAAAGTTATTAAGGGGACATGGCGAATAATAACATTTTTCGCCACCGCCCCGCGAATCTCCGTGCGCTTACTCAACAGCCATTTACCCGCGCGCTTAGCCTCGAGGGCGGCACCGAGCACCGAATAGAAAATCTTGGCCTCCCGCAGATCACCCGTGATCTCTACTCCGGTAATAGTAATGGCCACTGACTCGCTGCTATAACGCGAATGCAAGTAAGCGCTGATTTCGCGCTGCATCAGCTCGTTGACGCGAATAAGTCGGTTGCTCATCGATTTTTCGAATTAGATGACTGCTTATTGATTTTTGGGACCCGCGTCGCCGCGGGGGAAAAACCGTAAAGTGGTAATAAAATTTAGAGCGAGGCTCTAACCTTTTGCACCTCGAAGCACTCGATCCGATCGCCGGGCTGATAGCCGTCATAGCCATCGAGGCGAATACCGCACTCGAGACCCGCGCGGACCTCGTTGGCATCATCTTTAAAGCGGCGGAGCGTGCTAACCTTACCTTCAAACACGGAATCTTTACCGCGGCGAACTCGGGCCGTGGTGCCGCGATTAATTTTCCCTTCGGTGACCAAACAGCCAGCGACAAAACCCTTCGCCACCGGAAATACCTGACGAACTTCGGCGCCACCGGTTTTATTTTCCTTCAAATCAGGATCCAGCAGATCGGCCATCAACTCTTTCACCCGATCGGCGAGTTCATAGATGATCTCAAAGCTCTCGACGGTGACCCCATGGTGTTTGGTCAAGGCCGTGACGCCATTTTCCTGCTTCGTGTTAAATCCGATAATAACCGACTTCGAAGCGCTCGCCATGAGGACGTCGTTCTTGCTGATAATCCCGACATCGGAAGCGACAATATCGAGGGAAACCTTGGCGCTCTTGATTCCCTCAAGAACATTCTTCACTGCCTCCAAGGAGCCAAAAACGTCGGATTTGATTACCACCCGCAGCATCTTGCCTTGCGTGGCGGCGATATTGGCAAACAGCGCCTCGAGCGAAGTATCCTTCGGCGCCGCATCACCGGTCGTGGTCACTTTTTTCAGATTATCTTCCGCTTCTTCCGCTTGTTTTTCTGCTTCGCGAACATTTTTTACCGCAACAAATTTAGCGCCGGAATCCGGAGCGCCCGACCAGCCAATCACGCGGACCGGCAAACCAGGAGGGGCCTCTTTAATATTGTTACCTTGGTCATCGAACATGGCGCGCACTTTGGCGAAATGCGGACCGCACACGATCGCATCACCGATCCGGAGGGTGCCCCGTTGAATAATAACCGTGGCCAGCGGGCCGCGGCCCATGTCGATCTGTGACTCAATTACGACCCCACTGGCTTCCGCCTTGGGATTAGCTTTGAGCTCGAGTACCTCGGCTTGGAGTAAAATCATATCGAGCATCTCGGTGATGCCCTGCCCCTTGATCGCGGCAACCGGCATGGTGACCGTCGTCCCACCCCAATCCTCAGGTGCGATCTGCCGTTCCTGCATCTGCTGCTTAACCCGCTCAATATTGGCGCCCTTCACGTCCATCTTATTGACGGCAACCATGAGGACTACTTTGGCGTCGAGCGCATGCTGCAAGGCCTCATCGGTTTGGGGCATGAAGCCGTCATCCGCCGCCACCACGAGTACCGCAATATCCGTGACCGAGGCGCCGCGCGCGCGCATTTTGGTAAAAGCGGCGTGACCAGGCGTATCGAGGAAAGTTACTTTATGCCCGTTATGCTCGATCTGGTAAGCACCAATGTGCTGCGTAATGCCACCCGCTTCCCCCGCGGCTACATTCGCTTTACGGATGGCATCCAGCAGGGAAGTTTTCCCGTGGTCGACGTGACCGAGAATACAAACCACGGGCGGACGATGGGCGAGATTCTTGATATCCTCTTCGCGCGCTTTCTCCGCTTTGTTAATTTTGATGATCTCAGGCGCAACGGGTGCCACGACGGCTTCGCCGCGGTGCTTGATGTCGAGGAGAAAGCCATGCTTTTCCGCGACCTTGGTCGCAATCGCCTCATCGATGGACTGATTCATCGAGGCGAAGATTTTCATCTCCATCAATTCCGAGATCAGTTTGAAAGGTTTCAGACCGAGCGCGACGGCGAATTCGCGGACAATAATCGGTGGCTTCAGATGAATCACCTTAACGCCATCCTCTTCCGTAACCGTGATGGTCGGGGCCGATGCGGAAGCTGCCGTCGGCAACTGCGGAGCAAATTTAGCCGGTGACGATACCGTCGAGACAGGCGCGCGCGGGATATTTACCGGCGGAGGCGCGACAGGCGATTTAGCTAAAGCTGGGACAGCGGGAGGCGAACTGCGCAAGGCTGGGGCCGGCGCGGGTTTGGGGGCCGACGAGAACGGCGCCGCTACCCGCGGGGATGGGATGGGAGGGAGTGGCGGGGCCTTCAGCACAGGCGCTACGGGCAATTTTGGTGCGAGCACGACGGGAGCCACCGGCGCCGGATTAGCAGCCGCGCGCGCCGCGGCTGCGGCTTTAATCACCTCTTCTTTCTCGCGGGCAATATCCTGCACCGATTTCACAAAAACGCCCGGAGGTAATTTAAGCTTCGGCTCGGCCACCACGACGGGAGCGACGACGACCACGGGAGCGGCTACAGGAACCCCGTATTTTTTCTCAATCTCGTCGTAGTAAATTTTACTGACGGTGCTCGAGACCGACTTGGTATCCGCCGAGACGTAGCCCTGCTGCTTGAGCCAGACCAGCATGTCCTTGGGCTCAATATTGTATTGCTTGGCGATCTCGTGGATACGGGCACTCATTCAGTTAGGCGTGGGCGGGGAAAATAAAATGTTTAGGGTCCAGAAACTTTGTTGATGACGTCCTGCGCCTCAGCCTCGGTGAAACCTGATTCGACCAAATCCTTAGCTTCGACGCCTTCAAAGGCAGCCGGCGAGTTGATGCCTTGGGTCACTAAGCGCTCGGCCACCGCGGGATCAAATGCATAGGTCGTGATGAGCAAGCTGATGGCTTGAGCCCGTGGATCGACTGCGACGAGCTTGTATTCTTCGATGTCGAGGCGGCAGCCAACCAACCGCGAGGTCAGGCGCGCGTTTTGTCCCTTGCGGCCAATGGCGACCGCGAGGTCATCATTAACCACGCGGACGAGCAGACGCTTATTTTTTTCATCAAGAATAATTTCGCGCGGCACGGCCGGCTTGAGCGCCTCAATCAACATTTCCTTCGTGTCGGTATGATACGGAATAATGTCGATTTTCTCGCCATTCAGTTCGCGCACCACGCTCTTCACGCGGGCCCCACGCGCGCCGACGCAAGCGCCGACGGGATCAACTTTGGGATCGGTGCTCGTGACGGCGATCTTTGTGCGATAGCCTGGTTCGCGAGCGAAAGCCTCAATCTTGACCGTGCCATCAGCAATTTCGGTGACTTCGAGTTCGAAGAGGCGCCGAACAAATTTGGGACTCGCGCGACTGAGAATAATCTCCGGACCGCGACTGCCGTTCTCAATTTCTAGTAAAATACAGCGAATGCGCTCGCCGGGCGCGTATTCTTCACCGGGAACCTGCTCTTTGCTGGGCATCACCGCCTCGGCTTTGCCGAGGTCGATGAACAGGTCATTGCGCTCACGGCGGCGAACGGTGCCGCTGACGATGTCGCCGATTGAATCCTTAAAGTCATCGTAAATGCGCTCCTTCTCAAACTGACGGAGCTTTTGCATAATGGCTTGACGAGCCGTCTGCGCCGCAATGCGGCCGAGATAGGAAGGATCAACTTCCTTATCGATGGTGTCGCCGACGACCGCACCGGGCTTCAGCGCCTGGGCCTTCTCGACGTGGATCTGCAGCTTCGAATCAGACACTGAATCCACAACTTTCAGCTGCGACCAAGCCGTAAGCTGGCCGTTCTTAGCATTAATTTCGATCCTGAGTTCCTGTCCAGAGGTGACGCCCTTCAACGCGGCGGTTTTGATCGCGGTGACGATCGTGGAGATCATATCGGCACGGGGAATGCCTTTCTCCTTCTCCATGTATTCGAGAACCGACAAGATTTCGCTGCTCATGATGTGTTTTGATTAATGTGAAAAAAAAAGCGGACCCGAGGGCCCACTTTTTAGAAAGTGAACTAGTTGTAGGAGGGCGAAGATATTAAACGGGTCGAACGCTTGTCAAGCCCTTGGCAAGTTTTGTGTGTATCAGTGACTTGCACAAGCTTCATGCTGTAAAACCCAGCCCAGCAACCCCTGCGCGCAACCGTGACAAAGCGATTGTCCGCGCGGACCCGTCAGCCCCAGCTTGGGTAAAGCCCGTCGCAGCACGTCTGGGAAATCTCCTAAATACCAATAGAACCAGAGATTAAAGAGATCATCACCGCCTTCCCGCGCCGCCAACAGCGGCAAGAAACCATCGCATACGAGATTATCTAAACGACTTCCCCCAACCGCGCCTCCCAATAATTCACGGACTAACTGCGTGCGCTGCAGTTTGAGGCCAAGGAGTTGTCGGGCGCGGCTAGGACTGACGCCCTCCCCTAGTGTAACGCGGTTGCGGAGCAGGCGACCCAAGCGCTCGGGCCATTCCGGTTGGTGTGTGACCCAGCGTTGATATTGCCGCAAGCGAGTGAGCGGATGATTCGCCGGTCGAATGCCCTGCCGCCGCCACGACACGTCGCTGGACGCGAAAATTTCAGCGGGCTCGATCCCTGCCCCCCAGCGCGCCAGTGGGTAATGAGTGGCCACCGCCAAAAAAGCGGCGCGATTTTTTTGATAACCTAAAATTTCGAGCGCGGTCTGGTGCGCTGCTTCCATCCACCCCAGCTGCGCAATCCGGCGCTGCGCGAAATGCACTTTCTGCTGCCACCGGCGCTGTGCATGGGCGCGCATGACCGCGCGGCGTTGGTCGATCGGCTCCGCCGCCAGCGCGGCGAAACGCTCCCACTGATCCCGGGCGGTGATGATTTCAAGCGCATCATCGGAAGCGTATTCCTCAAGATCGCGATGCAACAGCGGCAGCAATACGAGCGTCGGCAGCACGCGACCATCAGCATGCTGCGCGGGCAATTCACCTTCGCTCGGCGGAAATAAGACAACATGCAGAACCACGCGGGCATACGCCGGATCAGCGGCATGCTGGTGCGCCCGCCAATCCGCCTGATGGAAATGAACCTCAATGTCCCCCGTTATTTCCTGGCCAGCGATCACCACGCGCGCTCCATAAAAATCGGGGCCACCCAATAAATTCCACGCCCCCACCGAGCGAATCTGGACCGCGCGACCATCGGTCAACGTGGCCCGATCTCGGGCAAAATCTTCACGCAGCCAAATTTTCTGCACGACCCGCTCCGCCATCGTAAAGGGACCGTACAGTCCCTGCAGTTCCGCGACATAATTAAGTATAATGGCCATGGGAAATTAATCCGCGCTTGGCCCCGCAACGAACGTGCTCGCAAGCTGAGTCGTCCGCTTCCCCGCGGCGAGGGGAAACCGCACCCAAACTTAAATAAGCTGCAAATGCCGATCCGTCGCGCGTTCCACCGCTGCAAAATGCGCTGCATTTGCCGCGAGTTTCACGTCGAGGGCATACGTGGGCACCATCGCCGCTAAACGCGCTTGGCCTTCACTTGTGGCGAGCAGTTCCGGCAAACAAAGCTTAATGACATCGAGGACAATATTAACGCACACCGAGGCGCCGGGCGAAGCCCCGAGCAGCGCGGAAATGGTGCGATCGGCGTTGGTGATGACCTCCGTGCCGTAATGCACAATGCCCGCTTCCCCATCGGTTTTCTTGATCGCTTGAACGCGAATGCCTGCATCGATGAGCTGCCAATCCTTGGCCTGTGCGTTGGGATAAAAAATATGCAGGACCGCCAAGCGATCCGCCATACTCTGCGTGCCTTGCTGCACCAAATAGCGAACTAAGGGCAGATTCGTCGCAGCAATCTTCAGCAGCGTTAAAAAATTATGGGGTTTCACCGAGGCCGGCAGGTCCAGCCAACTCCCTTGGCGATGCAGGAATTTTGTCGTCCAAGCGGCGAACGGTCCAAAGAGCAGCGTTTTTTTGCCATCGAGGACGCGCTGATCGAGGTGCGGCACGGCCATCGTTGGGGCGGCGTCCAGCGCCTGCCCATAAACTTTCGCCGCGTGGCGTTCCACAATCGCGGGATTATCACAGACCAGCCACTGGCCACCAATCGGGAAACCGCCGATGCCTTTACTTTCCGGAATGCCGGCTTGCTGCAGTAAATGTAAACTGCCGCCGCCGGCCCCCACGAAAACAAATTTCGCGTGATTCTGGCGCAGCTCGCCGGTGGTCAAATCACGACTGCTCACCGTCCAACCAGTCGCGGTTTTCTTCAGGTCCACCACGCGATGATTAGTCGCGACGCCGCACCCCGGTTGGGCGTGAAGCCAATTTAATAATTTCCGCGAGATCACGCCGAAATTTACATCCGTCCCACTCGCCATCTGCGTGGCCGCAATTGGCACCGCCGGATCCCGCCCTTCCACCAACAAGGGGGCCCAACCGCCAATCGTCGCCGCGTCCGTACTGTAAATCATGTCGGCAAAGAAATGATGCGCCGCCATGCCCGCGTGCCGGGCGCGCAGAAAATCCACTTGGTCCGCCCCATGCACAAAGCTGATATGCTGGACCGGATTGATGAATTCGCGGGGCTGATTGATCATGCCTTCCGCCACCGCGTAACTCCAAAATTGCTTGGAGTGTGAAAATTGCTCATAAATCTCGATGACCTTTTGCACATTAACGGTCCCATCAGCTTCCCGCTTGGGCGTGTAACTGAGCTCGCAAATTCCCGCATGACCCGTGCCCGCGTTGTTCCAGCCATGCGAACTTTCCTGCGCTAACTCCGCCGTCACTTCATATAATTGAATCTTTAACTTCGGCTCCAAGCGCTTGAGCAGCGCACCGAGATTAGCCGACATCACGCCGCTCCCGATCAGGATGACGTCCGGATTTTCAATGTGCTTGGAATAGGCCATAATTTATTTTTGAGCTGAGCGCATGAGCCCCGCGAAGGGCGCCGAGCGCAGCTCGATTTAAAATTAACCGCGCCGACTGAGTACTTTGGTTTCGTAATTCGCCACCGCCGTAAGCCACGTGGCGGCTGGGGGGGTCCCGCCGCGCACGCAGAGCATATCCCACACCGCGCCCCAGGGCATCGCCTTCGATTGTTCCATGAGCGCCAAGCGCTCATGGCCGCGACCACTCGCCTCCGCCGCCTTTAATAATTTGGTCGGATCCAGCAGCCCAAGCAGGATGGCTTGCCGCGTGGCGCGGGCGCCGACGACATACGCCGCGATGCGATTGATGCTGGCGTCAAAGAAATCGAGCGCGACGAAGACGCGATTGAATGCGCCACCCCGGGCAATTTCGGTAAACAGCGCGCGGACGGCATCATCCAGAATTACCACGTGATCACTATCCCACCGAATCGGCCGACTCGTGTGCAACAAGAGCCGAGGATGAAATTGCAAGAGCGCGGATACTTTATCGGCGACTGATTCGGTCGGATGATAATGACCGAGATCGAGACACGGAACGACCGACCGACTTTGCGCGTAGGCCGCATAAAATTCGTGGGAGCCGACGACATAATCCTCACTACCGATGCCAAAAAGTTTTCCTTCTACCGCGTCGACGCAATGCGCGCGACTCACGGTGGAGTCGGCCAAGATGGCGTCGAGCGACTCCGCTAACCGAGCGCGCGGGGCCCAGCGATCGGCCGGTTGATCTTTGGTGCCATCCGGAATCCAGTGATTAATGACACTGGGCGAGCCGAGCTTTTTGGAAAAATGCTGCGCAATTCGGCGACTCACTCGACCGTGTTCAATCCAGAATTCGCGTACTTTTTTATCGGCACTCGCGAGGGTAAAACCGGAGTTCGCTAACTCGTGCGCAAAATAGGTGGGATTAAAATCTAAGCCGATGCGCCGGTCCTGGGCCCAATCTAACCAACGCGAGAAATG
This sequence comes from uncultured Verrucomicrobiota bacterium, assembly GCA_903906135.1. Classification (GTDB taxonomy): domain Bacteria; phylum Verrucomicrobiota; class Verrucomicrobiia; order Opitutales; family Opitutaceae; genus Lacunisphaera. The sequence continues at coordinate 33,815 of CAIVJE010000064.1, forward strand.
CGCGGGGGTCAGGGCATCACGGTCGACCGTTTTTTTACCCGTCTCAGCGTAAAAAGCATGGAGGTTCAGCCGTTGTTTACCGGGTAGCAATTTCAACACGAGATCAAGGTCCGCCCGCATCTCGTCGCCGTTGCGCGCGCGACCGGGATAACTGCCCGTGGCGAGCGTGCCGCAACCGACCAGTCCCTCTCGGGGAGTTTCCAAGCCACGGACATCGTCAGCTTGCCAGCAATGCAACGAGATCGGCACCGCGAGCGCGCGCTTGATGGCGGCATCAGTGTCTACCCCGCGCTCCGCATAAGCGGCGCGGGCGAGACGATAGGCGGAAGTAATGGCAGCCCGGGAAGTGGATAAGTTCATACAGATTGCGGGTTATAAATAACGGGAGTGAGTTGCCGAGAAAACAGGGCGCGGAAAGCCGTGAGATTACGCACCGCGCGCAGGCCGATCAGCTGTGAAGCAATATTGCCCACGGCAGTGCCTTCGAGCGTGAAAGCGTGCACCGGAAGGCCACTCGCGTTGGCGGTAGCCTGACAGAGAAGCCGATTTTTTGAGCCGCCCCCCACGATCAGGATGCGGGCGAATTGCCGTCCCGCCAGGCGCTCGAAAGCGCGCAACGCATCGGCGTGCCCTTGCCCGAGTGAATCGCAAATCAAGCGCGTGTAAGCGGCGAGATTTTTGGGAATCGGCAGTTTTCGCTTTTTCAACTGCGCATCGATCGCGGCGCGCATCGAGGGTGGATTGACGAAGGTCGGATCCGTTACATCAAGCAATTGCTTCGGCGCCGGCAACTTGCCCGCGGCCGTAATGAGTTTCGCCCAAGCGCGATCGTCGGTTGGGCGGGCAGCGAATTCTTTCAGCGTTTGCTCGAGTAGCCACAGACCAATCACGTTGGTCAGCGGACGATAGCGACCGTCCCCAATGCGTTCGTTGGAAATTCGCGCCGCGAGCGCACCTGAGCCGAGCACCGGTGTGTCGCTCTCAAAGCCCACCAGTGACCACGTGCCAGAGCTGATATAAAGATCCCCGCCCGCCGGATTGGCGGGCATCGCGTCGTAGGCGCAGGCCGTGTCGTGACCGGGCACGGCGACAACTTTCACCCCAGCTAATTCGCGTAGACCGGTGACCGGTCCGAGCACGGTATTCGCCAAGATGGGTGGCGTGAACCACGTCGCGGGCAGATGAAAATGATCCAGCGTGGCGCGCGACCAGTCGGTCCCGTGCACGTCGAGCAACTGCGTCGTGCTGGCAAAAGAAATCTCGTTCGTCATTTTGCCCGATAAGAGATAATTAAAATAATCGGGCAGGAACAAACAACGGGTGGCGAGATCCGTCACCGCGGGGCACTGCGCCACCGTTTCCGCTAACTGCAGACTCGAGTTATAGAAAACATTGGGGATACCGGTCGCCGCGTAAATCCGCTCCAGCGCGGCGCGAGTGTTCGCCAAGCGCTGTAAGCCGGGTTGCGTCCGGGCATCGCGGTAAGCGTGAGTCGGGAAAACCATCCGGCCGGCGTCGTTCACTAAAACGTAATCAACGCCCCACGTGTCCACGCCCACGGACGCCAACTGGGGGAAGCGACGCTTGGCCTCGCGCAAGCCTTGGCTGATCTGCGTCCAGAGGCCGGGTAGATCCCAGTAATCGTGTCCGCCAATCGAGCGAAACTGATTGGGGAAACGATGCACTTCCGTCAGCGTGAGCTTATTTCCCGCCCACGTTCCAACGATCACGCGACCACTGGTCGCGCCGAGATCTACCGCTGCACAATGGATAGTTTTCATGATGACGAGGGAGGCAAGGCGACAGGTTTAACTCAGCGCAAGAACGCCTCGTGGAGACCGCCGTCAACGGGGAGAATTTGTCCCGTGGTTTTGCTCAGCCGTGACGAGACGAGGAGGAAGTAGGCCTCCGCTTGGTCAGCGGGCGTGATCGGCGATTTCGTCAGCGTGCGATCCGCATAGAATTGCGCGAGTTTGGTGACGAGCGATTCCGTGGCTTCGCTCTCTTGGTACGGAATATTATATTTCGCCAGCGAACCGATTACGCGGTCCCGCGGGAACATGGCACTTCCCTGCACCACGGTGGCCGGTGCCACGCCGTTGACGCGGACCAGCGGGGCGAGTTCCAGCGCGAGTTCGCGCACCAAGTGATTAGCGGCCGCCTTGGAGGTATCATAGGCCAAGGAACCTTTTTTCGCGACCGCGGCATTGGCCGAAGTTGTGAGCACGAGGTTACCGCGGAGCCCTTGTTCTTTCCAGGTCTTGAACGCTTCATCGCCGACGATGTAGCTACCCGTAACGTTCACACCGAAGGTGAAGGCCCATTTATCATCAGGGATGTGGCCCGTGGTATCGCTCGGCCAGAACACGCCGGCGGTGACGCAGATGGAATCAAAACCGCCGTAAGCTAAGGCGACCTCATCGAGCATGGCGCGAACGCTGGCCCGATCGATCACGTTGGCAGCGAGACCGAGGGCGGGGCCGCAGGCCGATAAGCCGCTGCCGGCGACGCCGATGCCCATGCCGTATTTGTCGGTGATTTCTTTCGCGGTAGCTTGCGCGGTCTCGAGCTTGAGATCGACGCACACAATTTGCGCGCCGTCTTTCACGAGGCGATGGGCGGTTTCCTTGCCGATGCCGGAGCCCGCGCCGATCACGAGGATTACCTGCCGCGCGAGTTCCTTCTCGGCGGGCATGCGCTTCAATTTAGCTTCTTCGAGCAACCAATATTCGATATCGAAAGCCTCCTGCTGTGGCAGAGCGATGTAAGTATCGATCGCTTCGGCCCCGCGCATCACTTCGACCGCGCAGTTATAAAATTCGGCAGTTACCCGCGACTCTGATTTATCTTTGCCCCAGGCAATCATGCCGAGACCGGGGATGAGCACGACGGTCGGATTGGGGTCGCGCATGGCCGGCGAGTTGGCGTGCTTACATTTGGCATAGTACGCCGCGTAATCCTGGCGATAGGCTTGCAAGCGCGCCGTGAGTTTTTGCTTCAAGGCGGCGCCGTCCTCCGTCTGGGGATTCCAATCCACGTAAAGCGGCTTGATTTTTGTGCGCAGGAAATGATCCGGACAACTCGTGCCGAGTTCCGCTAACCGAGCGGCGTCGCGGGAATTCACAAAGCGCAGAATTTTCTCGTCGTCCTGCACCGTCCCGATGAAGCGCTTCTGCTGAGAAATTTGTCCGCGCAGCCAAGGTAAAATTGCCGCAAACGCCGCGCGGCGTTTCGATTCCTCAAGGGTGGTATATTTCTGGCCACCAAAGACGGTCGCATCGCCGCCCTTCGCGGCATATTTCGTCTCGATGAAAGCCGAAGCGCGCTCGATGCAATCAAGGGTGTAAATGTAACAAGCCTTTTCCGCATCGTCCCATGAGATGAAGCCGTGCTGGCCCATCATGATGGATTTAATTTTGGGATTTTTGCGCACGATTTCCTGCATGGCCAAGCCGAGCTCAAAGCCCGGCCGCATCCACGGTACATAGGCCATTTCGCCGCCGAAAATCTGCTGGGTTAATTTTTCACAATTCGCCGAAGCCGCGATCGAGATAATCGCATTGGGGTGCATGTGATCGACGTGCTGGCTCGGGATAAAAGCGTGCAGCGGGGTGTCGATCGAAGACGGCCGAGGATTTAAGTTAAACGTGGTATGATTATACATGCCCACCATGTCATCTTCCGCGGGGGTTTTGGGGCCCTTCTTCGATTGCGCAGCGTAGAGGGGTTGGAGGTCCATCAGCTTTTGCTGATACAACGAGGAGAAATTTTCGCGGGTGCTGGTGCGGAGGTCACCCCCGGAGCCTTTGACCCACAGCACGGCGGTCGGCTGTCCGGAGAGCGGGTCTTTTTCGGTCAATTTGGCTGAAGTATTTCCGCCGCCGGTATTGGTGATCCGCTGATCGCGGCCCAAAAGGTTAGAGCGGTAGATCAAGCGACCGACCGGATCGAGCGATGCGGCGTGCGCATCATCCCAGAGATAGTTGACGAATTTGTAGGTAGGCATGGTAGTAAATTTTTAAGTTAACGCAGACCGAGCATTTTTTCGCGGTAAAGTTCATCGGGACGACCGGCGATCCGGGCGGCCACCGCGGCGGATAGAAACCGGGGGGAGCCGAGGGCTTGCGCGCCCGTATAAATTTCGGCGGCCTTCACCGCCATGAACGTCGTCGCCAGGACCGCCGCCGGCGTCGCGCCTAGCGCGATCAAACCGTGATTTTCAAGCAGGATAGCCCGAGGCGGCCGCGCCAAACGCTTGATGTAAGCGAGGACGGCGCGCCGAATCGCCTGGGCCAATTTCAGACCGGGATCGACGTAGGGCACGAGGACGAATTCCGCCCCGCAGCAAACGATCTCATCGGGGCACAAGCGCCGCGTGGCAAAAGTCCGCGCGTGCGGGGTGCACAAAATTTTATTCACCATCACCGGATGGGTGTGGCCCACGAAGTTAACGCCCGGCAGGGTCAGCAACCACGCGTGAAACATCGCCTCGACCGACGGCTTTTTTGCCGAGGGATCAACGCGGGCGGCGAGGAGCGCGGCATCGACGGCGGCATCAGAAATTTTCCGCACATCCAACAGCGCGACCAACTCCGCCAGTCGGCACACGGTGAGACCCGCGGAGGTGAGCGTGCCGAGATGCGAGCCGCTGGCCTTGACCACAAAGGTATCAGGCGAGAGACGAGCGGAAGTGTTGCCTTCGCCTAAAATAGCGAGGGCCCGGTCCTCGCGACCCAATTGGTGCGAGAGGTCGAGCAGCTGGCTGGTTAAATCAAGGGGAGCAGATTTTTTCACAGGGAATTAAGCGTGGAGATATTTATTAGCCGGCAGCCGGATGCCAGCCGCAACTAACTGAGAGGTGGAAGCGTCGGTGATGAGGGCGGAGAGTTGGCGCCAAGTGGCGACGCGGTGCGGGGTGGCGCGATCGAGCTTGGAGGCATCGAGACAAAAACAAACTCGCTGGGCTTGGGGGAGCAACGCGCGCTGAAAGCCGGCAATATGCTCGTGAGAATTGCTAATGCCCGCCGCGTCCATTCCCTCACCCGCCAGAAACGCGGCGTCAAAAGACCAATCGCCCAGGGCCTTGATGGCTTGCGCGCCCATGAGCGCCGCTTGGCGATTGAGAAACATGCCGCCGAGCACATGGAGCTCCACGCCGGTCGCGCCGCCCAAGACGGTGGCGGCGGCTAAGCTATTCGTGACAACCACCAAGCGCGTCAGATCGCGGCGATGCGTGAGAGCTCGCGCGACCGCTTCAATCGTCGTGCCCGCATCGAGAAAAACCGTCCCCGTTCGCGGGATTTGCGCCACGGCACACTCCGCGATGCGCGCCTTCGCTGGTCGCGCGCGGCCGGAGCGTTCCGTGACGGAAGCAAATGAACTATTATAATCCGCCAACGCGCCGCCGTAAGTCCGCGTGATGTGGCCATTAGCTTCCACCGCGACCAGATCGCGGCGCACGGTGGCCTCCGAGACCGCGAGGCGGCGACAAATCTCGGCGACCGGCAAGAAACCATCGCGCCGAATCAGGCGACGAAGCTCCTCCCGACGTAAATCCACGAGTTCTTGCGGCACACGCATGACCATGACGGAAGGATTTTATATGATTGGGGTCAATCATATAAACCTAAGGCAGGGGAGGAAAAGATGAAACGTGGGAAAGTAGAAATCTAGAAACTAAGATCTGAATCGGCCCTCTGCCCTTTCGCCTCTGTTTCGCCAAGGGCGAGAACTGAGGACGAACACCGGGTTGATAGCAGTCAACAACGGTGCCGCCTCTGTTTCGCCAAGGGCGAGAACTGAGGACGAACACCGGGTTGATAGCAGTCAACAACGGTGCCGACCGCCGACCTCTCACCTCTCACCTCTGACTTTTCGCCCAGTTGACTTTTTGGCAAACGGTTACTGATTGTTCATCTATTCGGCGGGTTACTACTATTGGCTCGCTTAACTTCCCCGTTAATCCCCCTCAAATATAACATCATGAAAAAGCTCCTCACCTCCCTCCTCACCGCTAGTTTACTGACCCTGGGCGCCACTGCGGCCTTCGCTGAGACCGCCCCAAAATCCGTGGTTCATGTCGTCTCTGTTAAGTGGAAGGCCGAAGCCACTCCGGCGCAGATCAAGGCGGCCTTGGACGGCGTCCAAGCCCTGCCCTCCGCCAACGCGGGCATTACCCATGTCTGGACCAAGGCCATCAAGGTTCAGGGTGAATGGTCGGCCATTTTCGTGATGGAGTTCGCCGATGAGGCCGCCCTCAAGGCCTACGCTGGCAGCGCCGCGCAGAAAGAGTGGTACAAGACCTACTTGCCCATTCGCGACCACAGCAATACGCACGATATCACCAACTGATATTGCGCCCAGTGCTTTGAACAAAGACCGCCCGCGTGCGGTCTTTTTTGCATCCGTTTCCATCGGTCTCACGGGCCACCTCAGGCTAACCCTGACACCCAAGCGAGCCCGCCGCATACAAATCAGAGGAAAAATCTCGTCCCTTTCCCACCAGTCCTGATTTTATTTTCACCCTAAGCCGGTTGCTTTTCCTGAATGGAAGATCGCCCCCCCAATATGCTCACCCAAAAAATTAAATCCCTCGTCGTTATTACCACCGCCTGGCTAGCGATTGCCTCCAGCCAAGCCCAGACGCCGGCGCCCAGCTTGGAATTTCCGGCCGCCAGCCCAGCGGCGACGATCAAGCAACGCGTCGGCATCACCGATTTTGAAATCAATTACTCTCGGCCCAGCCTCAAGGGCCGCCAAGCCTTCGGCCACCTGGTGCCTTTTGGTGAAGTCTGGCGCACCGGCGCAAACTCAGCGACGAAGATCAAGTTCTCGACCGCTGTTAACTTCGGCGGCGTAGCGATTCCAGCTGGCCACTATGAGCTCTTCACTATTCCCGGCCTGCAAGAGTGGACCGTGATCATTCACCAAGATTCCTCTCAGTGGGGCGCCTACAAATATAATCCAGCGAACGATGTCGCCCGCGTCAAAGTGACCCCAGCGGCCCTGAGTTCCCCCGTGGAATCTCTCACGATCGAATTCGCCTCGCTCCGCGACGAATCCGCCACGCTCAACTTAATTTGGGCGCAGACCGTTGTGCCGATTAAAATCACGGTGGATGTCGTCACCTCGCTCGTGCCCCAGATCGAAGCCGTGATGGCCTCGGCGGAACCCAAAAAGCCTTACGTGAATGCGGCGATGTTCTACCTCGACCACGGTTTGGATCTCACCAAAGCCGCCGCTTGGATGGATGCAGCCATCGCCAAGCAACCGGCCACCTTCTACTTGGTTTATCGTAAGGCGAAAATTTTAGCCGCCGCCGGCGACAAGGTCGGTGCGCTTGCCGCCGCCCAAGCTTCCCTCGAGGCCGCCCTCAAGGCCAAGAATTCGATCGGTGAGGAATACGCCAAACTAAATCAGGACTTGATTGCCTCGCTCAAGTAACCCCAACCGCATCTGCCTTGCTCGATGAGTGGGCCCCGATCTCAGCGTCAGGGCTCGCTTTTCATTTTAGCTTCCACCTCGTGAACTTTCGCCGTCTTCCGTTCCTGCCTTCACTGGCATTCGCTTTCGCGTGCAGCGCTTGTGGCGCGGTCGCCGCTGATCTTCGCACTCCGCCCACGCCGGCCAGCCGACTCGTGACCCCGATCCTGCAAGAGCTGCGCGCCTTCCGCGAACTGGGGTCCGTCCTCTATGTCGCCGCGCATCCCGATGACGAAAACACCCAGCTCATCACTTATCTAGCACGGGGTCGCGGCTACCGCACGGGCTACCTCTCCCTGACGCGGGGCGACGGCGGTCAAAACGAGAGCGGCCCCGAGTTCGGCGAGAAACTCGGCCTCGCGCGTACGTGGGAACTTCTCGCCGCCCGGCAACTCGACGGCGGCCACCAATTTTTTACGCGGGCCCTCGATTTCGGCTATTCCAAAGACGTCAACGAAACCCTGCGCATCTGGGACCGCCAACAAGTGTTGGCTGATGTCGTGCGCATTATTCGCAAATTCCGGCCCGACGTCGTCATCACCCGATTTTCGCCCACGCCCAGCGGCACCCACGGTCACCACACCGCCTCGAGTGTGCTGGCCCTCGAGGCGTTCAAACTGGCCGGCGATCCGACCGCCTTCCCCGAGCAACTCGCCCCTTCAACGGGCGGCCTCACCCCATGGCAGCCCAAACGCATTCTACACAACAACACCCCCTATAACTCCCAGCTGAATGCCAACTCCGCTCTTTATGCGAAGGCCCTCAAGCTCGAAGTCGCGGGCACCGATCCCGGGTCCGGCGAAGCCTTCGGCGCCATCGCCAATCGCAGCCGGGCCATGCACATCACTCAAGGCTTCGGCAGCTTGGCGACGGCTCAAGTCAAGAGCTCACGCCTCGAAACCTTTGAGTTGCTAGCGGGCGATCGGGCCGCGACCGACCTCCTCGACGGCGTCGATGTCAGCTGGAGCCGTTACCCCGGTGGCGCGGCCGTGGGCACGCTCATTGACACCACGATCGCTAATTTTAATCCGGCCGATCCAACGGCGAGCGTCGCGGCATTGCTGACCCTACGCAAACGTCTGGCCGCGTGGCCAGCTGACCCCGTCCTCACCGCCAAACGCACGCAGCTCGATCATCTTTTACAAGCGTGCCTCGGCCTCGCCATCGAAACCATCAGTCCCCAAGCCGAGGTCACTCCGGGCGAAATCCTCGCGCTAGCCCACCGCGCCACGCTGCGCTCTGGTGGAGCTACCGTGCGCTGGGTCTCGATTCGTTACCCCTCGCTCAATACGGAGCTCGCGGTTGGCACCACGCTTTCTGTTGGCGCAACTCTCACCCGCGAAGCCCAGCCCACCCTACCGAAATCAACCCCACCCAGTCAGCCGTATTGGCTGCGCGCGGAGGGCACCGCCGGCATGAGCGTGGTCGACGACGCTGAACTCATCGGGCGTCCGATTAACCCACCGGCCTTCCCCGTCGAATTTGTTTTTGAAATTGCGGGCCAGACCTTGAGCGTGAGCGACGAGCCGATCCAGATCGTTGCGCCCGCCTCCGCTGCGCAAGCCCGCCGGCCCCTCGTGGTCGTCGCCCCCGTCGCGCTCGCGTTTGCCGACCAGGTGGCGCTGTTCGCCCCCCACTCCCGCCAGCCTACGGTGATCGAGGTCACCGCCGCCCGCGCCAACACCGCGGGGACGTTGCGGCTGGAATTGCCCTCCGGCTGGCAAGCCGCGCCGGCCACCCACTCGTTCCACCTCAAAAACGCTGGGGATAAAATCCAACTCACGTTCACCCTCACGGCGCCAGCGCACCCCGCTACCGCCAGTGTCAGAGCCATCGCGGATCTAGATGGTGGGAGCTACGACCATCAGCGGATCGCGATCCGCTATCCGCATCTCCCGGTGCTGCTGCTGCAACCCACCGCCCACCTCAAAGTGGTCGCACTCGATCTCGCCATTCGTGGCCGCAAAGTAGGCTACCTGCCGGGCGCCGGCGACAACACCAGCGCGGCTCTGCAGCAAATGGGCTACGCCGTAACTGCCTTAACGGGCGCTGATCTTACGCCGGAAAAATTGCACGATCTCGATGCCGTCGTAATCGGCGTGCGGGCCTTCAACGAACGCACCGATCTGGCTGCGCACCTTGACGGACTCTTCGCCTACATCAAAGCGGGTGGCACCGTGATCGCACAATACAACCGCCCCCATAGTCTAAAAACACCGACCCTCGCGCCGTATGCGCTCTCGATCACCGGTGATGCACCGAGCTTTCGTGTGACGGATGAAAATGCCGTCGTTACCTTTCTCGCGCCGAATCACCCCGCATTAACCACGCCGAATCACCTAAGTCCGGCCGATTTTGCCGGCTGGGTCCAAGAACGTGGCGCCTATTTCCCCAGCACTTGGGATCAGACAAAATTTACGCCCTTATTCGCCATGCACGATCCGGGTGAAGCCCCGCTCACCAGCAGCGTGCTCGTCGCTCCCTACGGCCAGGGCTATTTTGTTTACACGTCGCTGGCCTTTTTCCGCCAACTCCCCGCTGGCGTGCCCGGGGCGTATCGTCTCTTCGCCAATCTGGTCTCACTCAAGCAATGATCCCTCCGCCCCCGCCCAATTCCGGCCGCGAGGAAAAAACGGCGCCTGACTCCGCGCCCGGCGTCCCGGGATTTAGCACGTGGCGGGGCGTTTATATTTTCGTGTTCCTGAGTTTTATTTTTGTCGTGTCAGTCCTCGTGTGGTTTGCCCGCTTTTTTGCATGAACTCGCTCGATTGGCTCGTCCTGCTCGTCACGATCATCGGCATCGCCGCCTACGGGACTTGGCGCACGCGGCACACCGATCACCTCGATACTTATTTAATGGGCAATCGCTCCACGCGGTGGGGCACCATCGGGATTTCGGTCATGGCCACGCAGGCGAGTGCGATCACCTTTCTTTCCATCCCCGGTCAGGGCTTTGAAAATGGCATGGGGTTCGTGCAAAACTATTTTGGCCTGCCGCTCGCGCTCATCATCATCTGCGTGGTCTTTCTGCCGATCTATCGCCGCTTGGGCGTCTATACGGCCTACGAATATTTAGGCCAACGCTTTGATCAAAAAACCCGCTTGCTCGGCGCTAGCTTATTTCTGCTCCAACGCGGTCTCGCCGCGGGTGTCACCATTTACGCCCCGGCCATCATTCTGGCGAGCGTGCTGGGCTGGCGACTTGATCTCACCATCATCAGCACGGGCCTCGTGGTCATCGTGTACACGGTCACCGGCGGCAGCGCCGCCGTGAGCCTGACCCAAAAATGGCAGATGGGGGTTATTTTCGCAGGTATGTTTACCGCATTTTTTATTCTGCTGGCGCGCCTGCCCACCGGCCTGGGCTTCAGCGAAGCCACCCACGTGGCCGGAGCCCTGGGCAAGTTAGCCGCCGTCGATTTCTCCTTTGATCCGTCAAAGCGTTACACGTTCTGGACCGGAATTTTCGGGGGACTCTTTCTTTCGCTTTCCTATTTTGGCACGGATCAATCGCAGGTTTCCCGCTACATCGGGGGGGCGTCTTTGCGCGATAGCCGACTCGGCCTGATGTTCAATGCGCTCCTCAAAATCCCGATGCAATTTGGCATCTTGCTCCTCGGCGTACTGGTTTTTGTTTTTTATCAATTTCAACCCGCCCCGCTGTTCTACAACCAGGTCGAGTGGTCGCACGCGACCGCCGGCCCCGCGGGCGATCCGTTGCGCGCCCTCGAGGCTAAACACGCTGCGCTGCACC
>CAIVJE010000065.1 GCA_903906135.1 uncultured Verrucomicrobiota bacterium
ACCCCGGCAATGATCAGCGCATAGCCGAGGGTCGCGCCGTACGGTTTGAGTAAAAAAGCCGGCAACAGAGGTTCAGCGGAAAACTTTGCTTGGAGCGCGGTGGGGATACCTTGATAATATTTCAAGGCGTAGACCTTGTGATCTACCGCGACCATCGCCCCATTGATGTCGGGTTGGCCGAATTCATCGAGCAACGGTTTTTGTTCGGAAACTTTGCCGGCAAATTTTTCAACGCCGGTGATTACCGCGCGCAGGCCGAGCCACAGGCGGAGGAGGAGAAAAGCGCAGCTGGAGGCGTAAGCTTCGAGGCCGCAGTCAGATTTTGTGGGGCTAGATGGCATAGCTTTTAAACAGGAATGATCCACTCGGGGGCGAGATTAGGTTTGAGCAAAGCATCGACGGCGGGGACGTCGAGGGCAGACATCTTTTTGCGATTCCAGATAATCGGCTGGCCGGTACGTTGGGCCAGAGTGCCGAGAAGCACGGCCTCGGTGAGTGGCGCGCTGTAATCGAAATCAGCGCCGGCTTTACCGCCGTCGCGAATCGCCCGGAACCAATCGTCGAAATGGCTGCCTTTGAGTCGCGGAATCGTGGCGGGGGGCAGGTGGGTATAAAATTCTTTCTCCAATGCGAGCGGGAAAATCTGGGGTCGGCTGCTGGCGCGCATGTCGGGTACCAAAATAGTTCCGCGGGTGCCGACGAAGGCGATGACGTTGGTTTCTTTAGCGATCAAAGCTGCGGGCACGTGAGGAACGGCGGCAGGTTTATTCAAAGCGTCTCCCTTGTAGCCATTGCACCAGTGCAGTTTTACCGCTGGGCGCGAGCCGCGGGCGGGATATTCGTAGAGCGTGTCGGAACAGCGCGGCACGGTTGGCCCACCGCGGTGCGGAGAATTGTCGGTGACGCGGGTCGGGAAGCCGACGCCGAGTACGGTTTCAACCACGTCCATCATGTGGACGGCGATATCGCCGATTGCACCGGAGCCAAAGTCCCACCACGAGCGCCAAGCTTGGGGCACGTAGCGAGAGGTATAAGGCCGCGGGCGGCGGCCACTGAGCCAGACTTCCCACGGAAAGCCATCTGGCATGGGTTCCGCTGGGGCATCGGTCTGGAGGCCCGACCAGCGCTGCAGATTAAGTCGATCGGTCCAAAGATAAACTTCGCTGATTTCACCGACCGCACCGGCATCGATCCATTCTTTAAGCACGCGCAAGCCGGTCAGGCTATGGCCTTGGATGCCCATTTGGGTCACGACCTGCGATTTTTTCGCCATAGCGTGAAGCTGGCGGGTTTCCCAGATAGTGGGGGCGAGGGGTTTTTCAATATAGACATGCTTGCCCAGCTGCATGGCCACCATGCCGGTCGTATAATGGGCGTGATCGGGGGTACTGATGACGACGGCGTCGATCTCGCGGCCGAGTCGATCAAACATGGCGCGAAAATCTTTAAATTGGGGGACGTTCGGAAATTGCTTGTAGGCATCAACGGCGCGGTTCGGGTCGACGTCACAAAAAGCTACATAATTATTGGCCGACAGACTAAGCGCTGGTTCGCGGCCTTTGCCGCCGACGCCAACGAAAGCGAGATTGATGCGGCTATTGGCGGAGGGGCCGCCGTCACGCGCTCGAACGATGGCTGGAAAAGCCCAAGCGCTGGCGGCGCCCAAGGCGAGGCGACGCAGAGCCTCGCGGCGAGAGATTGAGGCTGGGCGGGCGCTGGTAATCTTGCGGTGATGGTGAGGCATAATGAGAAGGCTAAAGATGAGGGTGCTTCTACGCAGAGCTACGACCTCCCTCGGCTAGGAGCAAGCGCTCAGCAGAGAAGGTGAGAAAATCAGAGACGCTCGATGAATAAATTGCGAAATTCAACCTGGCCGCCGTGATCTTGCAGTCCGACGCGACCGGCGCGGGCCATATCTTTATACGCAGTTTTAAATTTATTGGCGGTGCCGTCGGGGTTGAAGCCAGCGGTGGTCCACTCGTCGAGGTTCACCTTATTCACCACTTCGCCGTTGAGCATAACGCGAAGCGATTTGCCTTTGGCGGTAATCACGTAGCGATTCCATTCGCCGGGGACGATGGGCACCACACGGGCGGGAGCCGCCACATCGTAGAGCGCTCCGACCAAGTGGACGGGCGTGTCCTCATCACCTTGGAGGATTTGAATTTCAAGGGAGTTTTGCAGCCATTGCACGATGTCAGTGGTGCGGATAAAGACGCCGCTGTTAGATTTTTTCTGCGTCCGAAATTCTAGAGTAAGAATAAAATCACCGTAGCTTTCTTTCGTCCAGAGATCGCCATTGGCTTTAGCGCCGGCGGGGCGCGTGGGGGCGAGCACGCCCTCGGCGGTGAAGGCCCAAGCACCCGTTCGCATATCGGCGTTGCTGAGATCCGGCGCAAACAGCGGTTGCGGTGCGGGCCAGCGGGCGGAATCGCGGCCGCGGCTCGTGGCGAGGGCGGCGTGAACATCCAAATTATAGCCCGCTGGAGCGATCAAGCCGCGGGTGAGATCACTCGTCGACACCGCGACGGCCGATCGGAAAAAAGCAACACAGCGCTCAACCTCAGCGTCAAGGGCCGGGGACATATGTTCGTATTCAATATAAGCAATGCCTTGAAAGCCTTGCCGACGAAGCTCAGCTAATTGGCCGGCCACGTTGGAAGTGCCCGTGCCCCAGGGTAGATCGCGGGAACGTTTACCGCGTTCGGCAATATCTTTAAAATGCAGCGAATTGATGTGGCCCGCGGTGAGTTGCAGCGCCGCGATGGGCTCGAGGCCGGTGCGGGCCCAGTGGCCGGTATCAGCGCATAAGCCAAAGTGGTCACCCAGCTTGGCAATCGCCGCGAGCGCGGTTTGGGGCTGAGCGTAAAATGATGGGGTCGGATGATTATGGAGCGAAATTTTGAGCGCAGTTTTTGCCACGGTGGGGGCAATGGCGGTTAAAACCTCGGGCTTAGCTTCGGTCACGATCTCCTGGAGACCAGCCGCTTGGGCGAAGGCGAAGAGAACGGTCCACTCGGCTGCATCTTTCGGGGTGATGACGCCGTAGCTGGTGATGGTGACATCTTTGGCTTGGGCGAGGGCGAGAATTTCTTTCAACGCCGCCGCATCCATCGTGTGGTGGAATTTACCGGTTAGGCCGCCACCTAAGGTTTGGCCGGGATAAGCTTGCAGGTAGCGAATCCCAAGCGTGTGCGCTTGGTCGAGGGTGTCGACTAAGGTGAGATTGCGGAACGTCCAAGCTTGGAGCCCGAGTTGCGGCTGGCCGCTGGCTACGGTCGGGGTGAGCGATGAGCAGGAGCTCGCCAGCAAGCAACCGAGGGCGAGAAGGATCAGGGAAAGGCGTTTCATATTAAAGAAAGAGGGAATTATTATTAATAAACTCGGTAGGCTTTGCTCACGAAGCGATCGGCGGAGGGCAAATTACTGCAAGTCATGCGAGCAGCGTCCCATTGGATCGATTGGCCGGCGCGAATCGCCACATTTCCGAGGAGACAGAATTCCGTGAGATCGACCGCGTGATCGACAAAGTTAGAGCCCGGCGCGGGACCCTGGCCTTTGCAGGCGGCGATCCATTCGCTATGCGGATTGGATTTGGGGACGCGGGGGATCACGCGTTTGGGCCGATCGGTAAATGCTTTCATGCGCGACTCAGGGAGCAGGCGCGGAGCGGCGTTGTAGTCATCGGGGTTAATGAGGATGCCTTTATCGCCGTAATAAATCGAACCGCCGCTGGGCAATTTACCGTCAGCACCGAGCTCAGCCGGCACGGGCGGCTTATGGTTGCCATCGTGCCAGACCACCTTGACGGGCGCCCGTTGTCCACGTTGCGGGAATTGGTAGGTGACGATTGAAGCTGTGGGTGCGATCACATCGCTCCCGCCTTCGCTGGTGGCGCTGATGCTAACATCGCCACGAAGATCTAGGGTCCAGAAAGCGGCATCCATAATATGGCAGCCCATATCACCGAGTGCGCCGCAGCCATAATCCCAATAGCCGCGCCATTTGAAGGGGGCGATAGTGCTATTGTAGCTGCGGACTGGGGCGACGCCTAGCCAGAGATTCCAATCCATGGTGTCGGGCGCCGGCTGTGCTGCTGGCAGGGGAATGCCCTGCGGCCAAACGGGACGGTTGGTCCAGAAGTGCACTTCGCGCACGGTGCCGATTACGCCAGACTCAATCCATTCCTTGGTTAGGCGCGTGCCTTCATTCGCGTGGCCTTGATTGCCCATTTGGGTTACCACTCCGTGTTTAGCGGCGGCTGCTTTGAGAATCCGCGCCTCCGCGATCGTGTGGGTGAGAGGCTTTTGGACGTAAACATGCTTACCCATTTCGATTGCCATTAAGGCTACGGGAAAATGCATGTGATCAGGCGTGGAGACAGTGACGGCATCGATGCGGTCACCCATTTCCGTCAGCATTTGCCGGAAGTCGCGATAGCGTGGGATCAGAGGAAGTTCGGCAAATGCCGCGCGGCCTCGGGCAAAATCTACATCGCAGAGGGCGACGATATCCTCGCCGAGGCAGGCCATGGTATCGCTGTAGCCTTTGCCATCAATGCCGACGCAGGCGACGCGCAATTTACGGCCGCTCGTAACAAGATGCTTAAAACGAGTGGGCGCACTGATCTCCGCGGTGAAGCCGCGAGGGGCGAGGCCTGCGGCGAGGGCGGCGAGTGAGGCGGTTTTCAGAAAGCGGCGACGCGTGACAGGATGCTGGTAGGGAATATTCATGGGGATTTAAATGAAGGCCGATCGTCACTGATGCTGCGGCGATGAAAATTTGAAAAACGGAAAGCCGCGGGACGTGGAGTAAATTACCGCAAAAATGTACGATGCGACGATGGGGATCGTGAGTTTAGAGTTGAGGAACTCGGTCGGGGAAGCGCGCTGACAAGGCAGTGGGTACAGAGGGGAAAATAAAAAATACCGTCAGATTATTTAGATGTCAGGTTGCCATTTGTGCAAGCGTTACAAAGGCCCCCGCGGACGCTTCGTCCCATGATTTAAACGACTGGAAGCCACCGGCGCGGGAGCCGCGGGCTTACTTCACCACGGCTGCTGCGGGCTTAGCGATGACGGGATCTGCGGGTGTGCCGAATAACCACAAGCGGTGGAGCGACGGCAGATTCTTTAAAGACGCGGCCGTAGTTTTATCGGCGGCCGTGTTGGTCAAATTGAGCACCCCAAGATTTTTAAGCAGATGGAGTGCCCCTAGGCCTTGCGCAGTCACAGCTGTTTGGGTCAGGTCGAGGATCTGCAGATTTGGGCAAAGTGCGAGGGAGGCCAACCCGGCATCGGTGATTTTCGTCCGGGCCAATTCTGCCTCAACAATCAAGTCGGCGACGGGGGCGAGTTGGGCCAAGACCGCATCGGTACATTGCGTGGGGGCGCTCGCGGTGCGCAAGATGAGACCATCCGTGGGGACGATCGAGCGTGGAACTAATCGGACGCCAAGTTTCTGGGCTAAGGCCGTGGCGGCTGCGAGCCGCGGGCGATAATCCGGGGCGGCCGATGAAGTGATCGGGAGGCGGGCGAGTGCGGGCGCGTCAAAAGGCTCGGTCGCAGGGGCGCCCGCGGCGATCCATTTTTCTAGCAGTGCGATATCCGCGGAACTCAGGAGCGGCTTGCCGTCGCTCGGCATGACATCTTCGTCGCTCGCCGGTAAGATTATCCGGCGGTGAAGTTCGCTGGTGGAAAAATCCCCCGCCTTAACCACCACCCGGTCATCGCTGCCTCGCATGACGTGGGCAAAGGTATCGAGGCGGAGGCCGCCTTTTTGTTTATTTTCACCGTGACAACCGGTGCAATTTTTCTCGAGCACGGGGGCCACGCGCGTGGCAAAAGTGGCCGGTTCCGCGCCCAATTGTGGGCTGATAGCCACTAACGCGAGCGCGGCGCTCAGGGTT
This sequence comes from uncultured Verrucomicrobiota bacterium, assembly GCA_903906135.1. GTDB lineage: Bacteria > Verrucomicrobiota > Verrucomicrobiia > Opitutales > Opitutaceae > Lacunisphaera. The sequence continues at coordinate 5,909 of CAIVJE010000065.1, forward strand.
AAGAATTTAGAGTAAGATATCACGAATGACGCGGGCGGGTAAAACGCCGGTAAGTTTTTGTTCCAAGCCTTGGAATTTATGGGTGAGGCGTTCGTGATCAAAACCGAATTGATGTAACATGGTCGCATGCAGATCGCGAATGTGCACGGGGTCTTTGGCGATATTGTAGGAGAAATCGTCCGTCTCGCCGTAAGAGATACCGGGTTTTACTCCGCCGCCCGCCAGCCACATGCTGAAGCAGCGGGGGTGGTGATCGCGACCGTAGTCTTGGGGTTTTAAGGCGCCTTGCGAGTAGACGGTACGGCCGAATTCTCCGCCCCAAATGACGAGGGTGTCATCCAGCATCCCGCGGCGTTTGAGGTCGGCGATTAGGCCTTGAGTGGGTCGGTCAGAATCTTCCGCCAAAATTTTAATGTTGGTGGGGAGATTGTTGTGCTGGTCCCAACTGCGGAGGAAGACTTGGGAGAAGCGCACGCCGCGTTCGGCGAGGCGGCGAGCCATCAGACAGTTGTAAGCAAAGGTGCCGGGTTCCTTAGCTTTCGGTCCATAAAGATCCCAAGTGGAGGACGGCTCGTCCGAAAAATTGGTTAATTCTGGCACCGAGGTCTGCATCCGAAAGGCCATTTCATATTGGCTAATGCGGGCGTTGATCTCGGGATCACCTACGCGATCAAAGAGCTGGTGATTGAGATCGTTCACCCCATCGATCATCGCGCGGCGCACCGAGCGATCGACCCCGGGAGGATCTTTGAGGTGCAACACGGGGTTACTGCCGGAGCGCAACGCGACCGCCGCATGCTCGGGGGAGAGGAAGCCGGAAGACCACAGTCGATTCGAAAGCGCTTGGACATTCACCTGGATCGGCATCTTCGAAATCATGACCACAAAGGTGGGCAATTCATCGTTAATGGCGCCGAGTCCATAAGAGAGCCAAGCTCCGACCGAAGGTTTGCCCGGAAACATATTCCCCGTGGTGATCGAGAGAATGGCCGGCTCGTGATTAATGGCTTCCGTGTGCAGTGATTTGATCACGCACAGTTCATCAGAAACTTTCGCGGTATAGGGGAACAGTTCTGAGCACCAGCGCCCGGCTTGGCCGTGCTGGGCAAATTTGTAAAAGCTAGGGGCGACGGGAAAGCGGGTCTGGCTTGCCGTCATGCCGGTGAGTTGCTGGCCACCGCGGACTGATTCCGGCAGGTCTTGATTGAACATGCTCGAGAGCCCGGGCTTGTAATCCCACGTTTCGAATTGGGACGGCGCTCCCGCCATGAAAAGATAGATGGCCCGTTTGGCCTTGGGGGCGAAATGCGGTAGGAGCGGAGCGGATGATGATTCGTTGGCCAAGGCCCGCGGCAAGCTGCGACCAAGGATGCTGGCGAGGCCGGCCCAAGCGAGGGCTTTGGCTCCCCGGCCGAGAAAGTGGCGACGGGTTTCTAAATTTAACCATTCCTGTTTTAGTCCGAGCGGGATGTTGGGTAGATCCCAAATGGTGGGATGTTCGCCGCCATGATCAGAACAGAGGTCAGGTTGTAGGGGGTGAGGCGAAGCCATGAGATGATGTGTTAGGGGACACGATAGCCGTCTGGAACAAGCTAAAGTTATTTAGTGAGAAATTCGTCGAGGTTGAGAAACTGGCTCGCGACCATCGTCCATTCAGCTAGCTCAACCGGGTTGAGCGCTGGATCGGCAGGCGAGTCGCCCACCGTCAAGACTGCCTGGGCAGCGGCTTTATCAGTTGAGAAATGCGTGTGGAATTTCTCTAGTGTTTTCAGCAGCGCGACTTGTTCGTTGTCCACTAACGGACGACTGAGCGTGGTGCGGGCCATAAAGTTTAAGCGGTCCGCAGCGGTCGGGGCCGCGTGCAGGGTGCGTTCCGCGAGTTTACGGGCGGCCTCGAACCATTGGGGATCATTCATCGTTACAAACGCTTGCAAGGGCGTATTCGTGCGCGCGCGCCGCGTGCAGACCACTTCGCGAGAGGTGGCATCGAATGTTTCCAGGCTGGGATCCATCGAAGCGCGTTTCCAGAAAGTATAGACGCTGCGTCGGTAGAGGCCTTCACCTTTATCCGGTACATACACCCCCGTGTCTGATTCTGGCATGGCGACTTCCTCCCACAGGCCTTTGGGCTGGTAGGGTTTTACTGATGGGCCGCCTAGTTTTTCCACGAGCAGTCCGGAAGTTAACAGGGCGCTGTCGCGCAACATTTCCCCGTCCATGCGGAAGCGTGGGCCGCGGGCGAGTAAGCGATTGGTTGGGTCAGCTTCGTGCTGCGCGGCGGTGCTCTGGGCTGATTGCCGATACGTGGCAGAGGTGACGAGTTGCCGATAGAAACGTTTGGTGTCCCAGCCGCTCTCGCGGAAATCGACGGCCAGCCAATCGAGTAATTCAGGATGCGAAGGTTTATCCCCCATGACGCCGAAGTCACTGACGGTGGCGACGAGTCCGCGGCCAAAAATTTCCTGCCACATGCGATTCACCGTGACGCGGGCGAAAAGGGGCTGTTCGGCTGCAAGTAACCATTCGGCAAGTCCGCGCCGATTGGCGGAGGCGCCCGGCGGTAATGGGGGAAGGAAATGCGGAGTGAGTGGACCCACGCGATCGCCGCGGGCGTAATAATCACCGCGTATTAGAATATCAGCATAGCCCGGCGTTGATTTTTCTCGAGCAATCAGGGTGGGTTCTCCGCTTTTAGTGAGCGCCGCAAAGGCGATATCATGGGAGGTGACACTGGCGGCCAGATCGATGGCTATCGGGTCGACTTCCCCGAGAAAGTAGCGGTCAGCGGCCACAAACATTTCATCAGAAGTCCATTTTTTTGGATCGGGTTCGCGGGCAATAATTTCGGCGGCGACATCAGCAAAGGGCAACTGAGCTACTTCTTTTTTAGTTAATTCTCGGCGGTAGAAACGGATATCCTGGAAGCGGGTCTCGCGCATCGGCTCGTAATCATCGCGCCGGCCTAGCTGGAGGGTGGCGTTAGTCCGAATAGAAAAAGCGGGTGTGAAATAATTAACTTTATTTTCCACATCTACGATTTGGCCATTAATATAGACCTTTAAACCAATGGCTCGGCGGGAACCATTATAAGTAAAAAAGACGTGCACCCATTCGTCGCGGGCAAAGGAATCTTTGGTTGCGACCGAGATGCCCGGTTTGGGGTGAGCTTCGGGCTTAGCATCGGGGGCGACTGTTTCTTTAGTGGTTTTGGGGTCTGGTACGAGATTAACGACAAAGCGGCCGCCTTCTTGATAGATTTCCCAGCCGGCTCCGCCGTGTTGTTGATCATCTCCGCGTCGCGCCAGCAGGGCGCCATTGCCGGTATTGGAATCGCCCGCTTTGGTGCGAAGCATGACCCAGCCGCCCGCGGAAAATTTTTCATCAGCTTCGACATCGCAGAGATTTCCGAGCGCGAGGCGCGTCGCAATATCCATGCGCATAGATGACCAGAGCCAAGATTTTTCACCCCAAACCAGCGGGTTAATCGTGGCTTTAAATTCCGGGGCCAAAGTTCCTGGTGCAGAATTTTTAACAATATCGCCGTGGCCCTCATCGAGGCGTAAGCGCAACTCAAGGGCTTGGCTCGAAACGGGCTGGGGGCGCTGGCCGGCGGCTAGCCAAGCGGTGATTAAGGCGGGGGCCTCCGCTTGGCGCGCGGCTAGCTTGACTTGCAGGTCAGCGCGGGCGGACAAAATGAATTCAGCCGAAGCGCGATTTTCTTTTTTCGGCAGGCCGAGCACTGGGGCCGGTGCCGCTTTGTTGAAGTCCCAAGGTTTTTCCGCGGTGTTACTGAGATAAGCGGCGAGGCCATAGAAATCACGCTGAGTGAAGGGATCAAATTTGTGATCATGACACGCCGCGCAGCCAGTGGTGAGACCGAGGAAGGTAGCGCCAAAGGCTTCTACCCGATCCCGCGTTTGATTGATGAAAATTTCCTCGGGAATCGTGCCGCCTTCGTTGGTGGTCAGGTTGCCCCGAACGAAGCCTGTGGCAGCCAACTCGTCTAGCGTGCGGGCGGGGAGCAAATCGCCGGCGAGCTGCTCGCGCACAAAACGATCAAAGGGTTTGTTGTTGTTGAAGGCGCGGATGACGTAGTCGCGATAGGGCCAAATCGACCGATAGTTATCAAAGTGAATACCATGGGTGTCGGCGTATCGGGCATAATCGAGCCAGTAGCGGGTGCGGTGTTCGCCATAGCGCGGGCTGGCGAGGAGGCGGTCGACGACCCGTTCGTAGGCATCGTGTGAACGGTCCGCGAGGTAGGCCTCAACTTCTGCGGGGGATGGGGGTAGGCCAGTCAGATCAAGGGATACGCGTCGAATGAGGGTGCGACGATCCGTCTCGGGGGCGGCGGTTAGGTGTTCTCGGCTCAGGCGCGCTTGCACGAAAGCATCGATCGGGCTTTTCCCTGAAGTGGGGACGGTTGGCCGTTGCGGGGTGATGAACGCCCAATGTTCCTGATAAGTCGCGCCCTCGGAGACCCAGCGTCGGAGCAAGGCAATTTCGGCCGGCTTAAGTGTTTTGTGCGCCTCGGGAGGCGGCATGATTTCTTTTTCTTTTCTGGATTCAATACGCTGAATAAGCGGACTCTCATCGGGCTTTCCTGGAATAATCGCTGGTCCCATCTTTTCGTGCGGCGAGAAGGCGGCGGTGGCACGATCTAAGCGTAGGCTCGCTTTACGTCCGCCCGGATCAGGTCCGTGGCAGGCGTAGCAATTTTCTGCGAGAATAGGCTGAATGTGCTCGTTAAACTCGAGCTTGGCGATGGGAGTTGCTGGCGAGGGGACGGCCACGGGCAGCGCGGCGGTTTGCTGACAACCCAGTTGGATCAGGAGTGCGCCGAGACTGGCAACACCGGCAGCCCAAAGGGCGAAGGAGCGGGGCCGGAGCAATTTCATAGATTGAAAATAGACCAAGGTGATAGTCCGTTAGGTGCGGTATGATAAGAAGCACTGATAGCAGCCGAGTGAGCGCAGCCCGCGGCCGCAGTTTTAAAATGATTAACCAAAATAAAGCGGAGGGGGAGAGGGAAATCCAAAGGGTAATTCACGGGGCAAGAATCTTACGGGGCAGATGGACTTGGTTGAGGCACGCTAGTTAAAAGATAATCAGAGGCGCTGAGACAAGAGTTTGTTTAACGTTGGCGGAAGCGGGAAAGCGATGGAGCTAAAAGGGTGGGGGGTCATCTCGCGGCGCCGGCTGAGCGTGAATTAATTTCCGATGAATAGTACCGCAGAGTACAGGATATAAAATAAGGAGTTTGCGGTTTTTTATCTAGAAGAACTGCGACAATATTTAGAAGGAAACCACAAATCTCGGCGCGTCGAGTGCCGCTGAGGGAAAACTCTTAGAATAGGATGTGGCGCGTTTCCTATCGGGCCCATTCTCCCCGACGGAAATGCCTGCGTTAATTTTCCTAAAATGAAGCATGGCCATTTTTGCAACGCTTGCAAAAACAGGAGGCTGACAGGGCTAATTTTATGTACTGATTATTCATTTAGTTGCCCCTCACCCTATGCACACGTCGGCTTTCGCTGATGGTTAATGCTGCGAAAAAATACCTTAGCTATGAATATCAAACTTATCCATGCTCGTATAACTCGCCAGAATTGCGCCTTCCTTATGGCGTTGCTCTCGCTCGCGGTTGGTCTCTCTGCTCAAACGTTGGCCCCGGCCCCATCGGCGCCGACTAATTCGGTCAAGGTCCCCGTACAGGTTGCCGTGGGCGAAGCGAAAGCAGATGAGGTGATCGAACTTTCTCCCTTCAGTGTGGTTGCTAACACCAAGGGATACCAATCGTTCAACACGCTGTCAGGTACACGGCTCAAATCGAAACTCGCCGATCTCGCCGCCTCGATCACGGTCGTGACCAAGCAGCAGATGCTCGATACCGCCGTGCTCGATATCAACGATGTGTTCCGCTATGAGGCCAGCACGGAGGGCACCAATAATTTCACCAGTTTTAACCGCAATCGCTCCGGCGGCGTTAATGATCAGGTGCAGTCTGATCCGCAGAAAGCGAACCGTATTCGTGGCGTGAGTGCTTCTGGTCAAAGTACCGGTGGGGCCAACACGGCCTTCGGCAATTTTGCGACGAACAACAATATTCCCTTCGATCTTTATAATGTGGAATCCATCGAGGTATTGCGCGGACCTAATTCTAATATCTTCGGGTTAGGCGCTTCCTCCGGTACGGTGAACGTGGTCCCGACGCAGGCTAATCCCGATCGGAAAAGCTACAGCGGCACCGTGCGCTTTGATGATTGGGGCGGTCATCGTGAAAGTATTAATCTGAATCAGCCCTTGATCCCAGGGAAAATGGCAATTCGTGTCGCTGCAGTGAATGAAGCTAAAGGCTACACACGCCAGCCCGCCGCGGAGGAAATTCACCGTGAGTTCGCGACGATGCTTTACCGTCCCTTCAAGAACACCACGATTCGTTTGATCGGTGAGCGTTACAACAATGCCAATCGCCGCCCGAATTCCATTACCCCGCGTGATACCACCGCGGAGTGGAAGGCCAACGGTAGCCCAACCTGGGATCCGACCACCATGAAATACACCTTGGCCAACGGCACGGTCTCGCCGACGGCCATTACGAGTGATGCGTTGCTTCCCTTGGGTTTGAAGGCGGGGGCACAGTTTCCTGTCGTCTATTTTGACGGTGATGCCCTTAAATACTTCTCGGTCCAGCGGGCTAATAATTTGATCACCTCGGGGGTTCCGTCCAATCCCTTCAGCACCGCCAATAGTACGAATCGTTATCTGATGAGCGGAACCTACATCATGAAGTATCGTGATGTGGTCGGACCTACGGGCCTACCGCTCTACATCGTCCCAGGCACGGCGGACAAATCCATTTATGATTGGTCTTCAATCAATGCGGTTTCGCCTAATCATGGAGCCGAGCGAGCCGAGACCTACAGCGCTGAGCTGGAGCAAATTATTATTAATACGCCGCAGCACATGCTCGCCGCGAGGGTGGGGGCATTCTCCCAAAAATTCGACCGCCTCAACTATGGCTACCTCGATAATTTAGAATCGGTCATCTACGTTGATGTGAACAGCAAGCAGCTCGATGGCGGGACCAATCCGTATTTTCTGCGTCCCTATATTCAAGCTGGTTCAGGCAGTATCAATAATAACGCGACCGATGTCAGAATCGAATCAGCCGACCTCGCCTATCGTTTCACTCCGACCAAGCTGCCGCGCTGGTTATCATGGATTGGTCAGCAGAGCCTCGGGGCTCACGCAGAAGTTACCCGGACCGATGAATTGGCCTATGGCCGGTCAGCCCGCGTTTCCGATAACCATGAGTGGATCAATCTCGCTAATCGCGTGGGCACCCAGCGCATTACCCAGCGGTTTTATTTGGGGGATAATGTCGGCCAAAATGTAGAGTATGGTCCCAGCGCAATTGACAATATCGACGGCACCTATCCCTTGACCTGGTTTAACAACCGCACCGGCCAGTGGGTGAACGAAACGGTGACGGTTAACGAATTACTCGACAGCGGTCAGGGCGCTCGCCGCCGCACAGAGGTGCGTACGCTCAACGCGACACTGCAGAGCTTTTTCTTCAACGATCGGGTGGTCTCGACCGTGGGCTTCCGTCGTGATCGGCAACGTTCGCGCACCGGTGCAGGGGCTTTTGTTAATTCAACCACTGGCTTAGCTGATTTATCGAACACTGGTATTTTTGGGCCGATTCTTAATTACAATACCGGTCTACCCGGCGCGAGTCTCATCAGTCTGCCCGGTTGGGCCGATCAAACCGGCGACACCAAGACTCTGGGGGTGGTCCTAAAGGCGACGAGTTGGCTGAATCTGCATTTCAATAAATCAGATAGTTTCACGCCGCAAATCGTCCGGCAGTCCCTCGGTTTGGGTAACGTCAATAATCCGCATGGTTACTCGACGGAATATGGTTTCAGCGTCACCTCCCCTGATGGTAAATTCAACCTGCGGCTGACGCATTTCGTCACGAAAGAAATGGATTCTCGTGGCAGTGAGATCGGCACTTTGGGCAATCGGTATCTCGATATGGAAGGCCGGCCCGATGGCAGCAATAATATCCAATCGCCGTCCTTCCGTTATTTTGCGACCAACATTGCGAAAGGTCGTTTGGCGGCGGCAGGTAACGCTAGTCCCTCGGCCGCGGAATTGCTGACCGCGGTCGCTAAATTGATGGCACCGTATCCTGATCAAGCCCGATCAGAAGAATGGCTTAACCGTTTGATGAACTCGGGCCCTAGCCAGCCCCAGACGGTCGGGACCACTGACGTCAGTTCGAAGGGCTTTGAAGTTGAGGCAACGTACAATCCGACTCGCAACTGGCGCGTCAAATTTACTGGGTCAAAAACTCGGGCTCAAGATGATCGCGTGTCTCC
>CAIVJE010000066.1 GCA_903906135.1 uncultured Verrucomicrobiota bacterium
ATGCACTCGACCACCACGCACGGACTGCATCACATCACGGCGATTTCTTCCGATATCAGCCGCAATCTGCACTTCTACACCAAGGTGCTGGGGCTGCGTTTCGTAAAACAATCTGTAAATCAGGATGACCCGGGCACCTATCACCTCTATTACGGCGATTATCTTGGTTCTCCGGGGACCTGCCTGACATTTTTTCCGTGGGCTGGGCTCAAGCGTGGTCGGCCCGGCACCGGCCAAGCCTACGCGACAAGTTTCGCCGTGCCGGCGGGATCGCTGGATTTCTGGCAGCAACGCTTCGCGCAAATGAACATCAAACACCTCCCGCGAGAAAGTCGCTTTAGCGATGAGGTGCTCCCGTTCTTCGATCCCGATGATCTCCGCCTTGAATTAATCGCCACCAGCGAAACTGATTTGCGGCCTCCCGCACCGTCCGAGGAAGTGCCGATTGAAAATGCCCTGCGCGGCTTCCATAGCACCACGTTAGCCCTCACCTCAGCCGCAGCGACCGCCGCGGTGCTCACCGCCTCCATGGGCTATCGTTTAATCGCCCAAGCCGGCTACCGCACTCGCTACACCGTCGATCAAGGTGGTCCCAGCACCTATGTGGACATATTGACCGAGCCCACGCTGCCGCGCGGCTTAAACGGCAGCGGCACAATCCACCACGTCGCCTTTCGCGCGAATGATGATGCGAATCAATCCGCGGCGCGCACCGTACTCGTGGCGAGCGGCTTGGCCGTCAGCCCCGTTATCGACCGCGCCTACTTCAAATCAATTTACTACCGTGAGCCCGGTGGCGTCCTTTTTGAAATCGCGACGGACCAACCGGGTTTCACCATTGATGAATCACCGACCACGCTCGGCACGCGGCTCTCCTTACCTCCCCACCTCGAACCCCATCGTGCCGCGATCCAAGCCGCCCTGCCCAAACTTATTTAAAGCGAACCGCTCACACCTGAATCGACGAGCTTCACTCTTGTCATTCTGAGCGCAGCCCAGAATCTGGCCCCATTCCATGTCGCATCCTGCCTCCCCTCCCTCGCCCTCCCAGTGGGCCGCCATTCGCCTCTTCGCGATGGATGTCGATGGCGTCTTAACCGACGGTACGGTGGCCATCTCAAGCGATGGCGTGGAAACGAAAAATTTCTCCATTCTCGACGGAATGGGTTTAGTACGCTTGCACCAAGCTGGGGTCGTCGTCGCGTGGATCTCCGGCCGCGCCTCGCAGGCCACGACACGCCGCGCCACAGAACTCCGCGTGCCTCATCTCATCCAAGGCCGCACCGACAAATTAGCGGCGCTCCAAGAACTCGCGACCCAATTGGGCTTCAGCGCGGCCCAGATTTGCTATATGGGCGATGATGATATCGATGCGCCGGCCATGACTTGGGCTGGGATCGGCGTCGCTCCGACTGCGGCTATGCCGACCGCGTTACAGGCCGCCCGTTATACCCCCACTCGACCCGCCGGTCACGGAGCCGTCCGCGAAATTTGTGAACAAATCCTGACCCAGCGTGGTCCATGATCTCCGCGTGATCTCATCCCTGCGATTTTTTATCCTCCTCCTCACCTCGCTCGCGGGGGCGAGGGGTGCCACCACGCAAATTTCCGGCAATCGCCCAATTATTAATTTCAGTCTGCCCCACTTTACCGCGGAAGGCTATCGCGCTTGGCTCGTGCGCGGCTCTGAAGCGCGTTATTTAAACCCCAATCATATCGCGGTGCAGGAATTAACTCTTTCAATTTTCTCGGGCCACGCAGACGAAAAAGTCCAGACCATGATTCTCAGCCCCCTTGCCGCTATCCAACCGACGGAGGCCGTCATTACCGGCCCGCAAACCATCAGGGTGATTAATGATGAATTCGAAGCAACCGGCAGCGACTGGCGTTACGCCTACAAGGAAGACCAAGTAACGATCGCGCAAAATGTACGCGTTGTTTTCCACGCTGAATTTAAGGAAATATTAAAATGAATCTGCGCCGCCTGCTCCCTCTCTTATTATCCGCCACGATCTGGAGCGCCTTAGCTCAAGCCGCGGAGACTCAGCCAACCGTGATCGATAGCGAGCAACTCGATATGCGCAGTACCGATACGCTGACCACCTTCATTTTCACGAAAAACGTCAAGGTCAGCGGCACCAACCTCAAGCTCACCTGCGATCAGCTAACCGTAACGACGACCCGCAAAGGCGATCCGACTGCGACGATCGGCAAACTCGCCCGCTTCAAGTCGCTCATCGCGGAAGGCCACGTCCAGATCCTCCAATCTGATCGTGAAGCCACCTGCGGGCGCGCCGAAGTGCTCCCTGATGATGATAAGATTATTCTGACTGATCATCCCGTGATTAAAGATCTCGCGAACGGCGCGACCGCCACAGGCCCCAAGATGGTGCTTTATCGGGGCGAACGCCGCGCCGTCATCGAAGGCGTCGAGAGCGCCCCCACTCGAATCACCCTCCCGGCGATTAAAGACCTAGGCTTTGATCAGGAAAAAAAATCCGCGCCCGCCGCCGTCCCTAGCCCTAAGCAACCGTGAGCATGGCTACCACCGCAGAGATTCGCACCGAGGGTTTAGTTAAAATATACGGCCAACGGCCGGTCGTGAATGGCGTCAATATTAACGTCCAAGCCGGCGAAGTCGTCGGCCTCCTGGGACCGAACGGCGCCGGCAAAACCACCACCTTTTACATGGTAGTTGGTCTCGTCCCCGCCACCACGGGGCGGGTTTTTATTCACGGCCAAGATGCCACCCAACTGCGCATGCACCGGCGCGCGCGCCTCGGCGTTGGCTATCTGCCGCAAGAGTCCTCCATTTTTCGCAAGCTAACCGTCGCTGAAAACATTCTCGCAATCGTGGAGACGCTGCCCGTCCCCAGCCGCGAACGCCCCGCGTTAGTGGCCCACCATCTGGCGGAACTCAGCTTGAGCCATTTGGCGAAACAAAAGGCTTACACCCTGTCGGGTGGCGAACGCCGCCGATTAGAAATTGCCCGCGCCTTGGTCACGCGCCCCCGCTTTTTGCTCATGGATGAACCGTTTGCGGGCGTCGATCCCATCTCCGTCGCCGAAGTGCAGAAAATTATCCTCGATCTCAAACGGCGCGGCATTGGCGTCTTGATTACCGATCACAATGTGCGCGAAACTCTGCGGATTGTCGACCGCGGCTACATTATCCACAAAGGCAAAGTCATGACGGAAGGCTCGGGCGATTTCCTCATCAACGACGCGCAAGCGCGCGAACTTTACCTCGGTCAGGATTTTAATCTGTAGCCTACTGGTGATGGACTAATCACCACGAGTAGGAGCTTGTTGCCGTGAACATCTTAGTCTAAGCCCAGCCCGTACCGTCACCCTCTCGCCCATGCCCACCAAAACCTTCCCCGGCATCACCGTCGCTCATTTCTACGAAACCTATCGCGAGAAATTGCAGCTCGAGCTAGTGACCAAAGAGGTGGATTTGGATCGCCTCATCCGAGAGGGCTCGATCAATCGACCGTCCCTAGCTCTCACCGGTTTTTTTAAATATTTCGCGAACAAGCGCATTCAGGTTTTCGGCGCGGCGGAAATGACTTACCTCAAGACGCTGTCGCAGCGTCAGCAGATCGAGGTTTTTCAAGAAATGTTCCGCCGCGGGATTCCCTGCATTGTGCTGACCCGCAATTACGTGGCAACCCACCCGATGCTGGCGGTCTCCGAGGAGATGAAACTCCCAATTTTTCGCTCACCCCTCATCACGATGATCTTCGTGAATGCCGCCACCCTGTGCATCGATAATGAGTTCGCCGCCTCCGGCACCGAACACGCGACCACGCTCGATATTAAGGGCATCGGCGTCATGATCCGCGGTGACAGCGGCATCGGCAAATCGGAATGCGCGCTCGCGCTGATCGAACGCGGCCACTCATTGGTGGCCGATGATCTCACCGTCATCAAATTACTCGATGAACGGGAACTTTCCGCTAGCTCCCGCCCACTGAATCGCGGTTACATGGAGTGCCGCGGCATCGGTATTATCAACATCGCCGAAATGTTCGGCGTTAAAAGCATTCGCCTCGAAAAACGCATCGATCTCGTCGTTTCTTTACGCGAATGGTCACCCGAGGTGATTGAAGAACGCACGGGCCTTGAGGAGAACTATTATGATATCCTGGGCGTTCGCGTGCCCCACATCGAATTCTACATGCGCCCCGGTCGTGACATTGCCCAACTGGTTGAAGTAGCCGCGCTCGTCCAAGCCTTAAAAAACATGGGGCACGATCCGGCCAAGATTTTTAACGATCGGCTCATCGCTCACATGGCTAACCCCGAGGAAGCCAAGCGGCCGAACCTCAAAATCCGACTGCCGGCCCGCGTTCAGGCTGATGATGAAACTGAAGATGATGCCACCTGATTCTATGCCGACGCCTCGCCTCGACGCCCGCTCCGCCCACCAACTCCGCCCCCTCACCCTCGCGGCTAATATCGCGCCTTACGCCGCGGGCTCCGTGCTCATCGGCTTCGGTCAAACGCGCGTCATCTGTGCGGCGACCATCGAGCCTAAAGTTCCCTCTTGGATGCGACAACAGGGCGTCAGCGGTGGCTGGGTGACCGCGGAATATTCCATGCTGCCCTACAGTACGCTCGATCGGAAAGCGCGCGATATCAGCAAAGGCAAAGTCGATGGCCGCACCATCGAGATTCAACGCCTCATCGGGCGCTCCATCCGCGCGGTCCTCGATTTAAAAAAATTTGGCGAACACACCCTTTGGCTCGACTGTGATGTGCTGCAAGCCGATGGCGGCACCCGCACCGCCGCCATCACCGGCGCCTACCTCGCCGCTCGCCTCGCAGTGCAGAAACTCCTGAACGCCAAAAAGATTACCGAGAACCCCTTCACCGACTCGGTCGCCGCGGTCAGCGTCGGCCTCGTTGGTGGCGAGGCCTTACTCGATCTTAATTACCTCGAAGATAAAGACGCCGAAGTGGATGCCAATATTGTGATGACCGGCCGAGGCGAGTTCGTCGAAGTCCAGAGCAGTGGAGAACAGTCCACCTTTTCTCACGCGCAACTCCAAAGCCTGCTCGGGCTAGCCCAACAAGGCCTCACCGAGCTAACGGCGTTGCAAGCTGAGTTCCTCCTGCAGCATTTGCCTTAATTAATCGCGGCGCTCAGCTTTTACGCCCCGCACTGCCCGCGCCGACAAGCAGAGGAGCCTTCAGGGCGGCGAATTCGCCTTGTTCAGCGTGACGCACGAAACCCTCGGTGACAGCCTTAAGGTCTTCCCACCGGCGGCGAATCGCTTTGGCTTCATCAGGGGTAATTTGATTATCCGAGGCCGCGAGGGCGATCACCCCCAACATGTCAGCAAATTCTTGCACGATGCTGTTGGTGGAAGGAATTAACTGCTGTGCGTCCGGCTTGACCTTAGGGTTAGCAATATAAAATCCCCCAGCTAACTCACAAACCCACTGCGCAATCCGGCCATCCCCGGTGATCCGCACCAATTGCTCAATGCGGTCGAGGGGATTATTAGCTCCACTGCCCGTACCGTCTACGGGCGGTTCGGCCCATTTATAAATCAGGGAGAGGGATAAGCTCATCTCCGCAGCGATCTGCTTCGCACTCGTCTTCTTCAGCACTTCTTTCAGCAACTCGTGTGATTCCATAGAGTCCAAAGTGCGTAACCGACCCCGCATGGCAACCCCAGAGCCAGCCACGCCAAGGGCAGCCGCCACCCATTAGTTTACCCCGCCTCAAGCCAGCGAGGGATGAGGATACGTAAATAATACCAGCCCGACTGTTTTTTCGTGTCATTCTCCCACGCTTTATGGCAAATCACTGCATCTTTTCCCCATGAATATTCACGAGTATCAAGCTAAAGCTATCTTCGAAAAATTTGGCGTGCCCGTCCCTAAGGGTGCGGTCGCGACCACGCCCGAGGGCTTTAGCCGCGCCCTCGACCTGCTCCCCGAGGGGCCCACGATGGTTAAGTCGCAGATCCATGCGGGTGGCCGCGGCAAGGGCACTTTCACCAACGGCTTCAAGGGCGGCGTAAAATTCTGTAAAACCAAAGCCGAGGCCCAAGCCATGGCGGCCAACATGCTCGGTAATACCCTGGTCACCATCCAGACCGGACCCGCCGGTCGCAAGGTTCAGACGATCTACTTCACCGTCGCGAGCGAAATTAAAAAAGAATACTATCTCGCCATTCTCCTCGACCGCAACAGCTCGCGGCCCGTCATTGTCGCCTCCACGGAGGGCGGCGTAGAGATTGAAAAAGTTGCGCATGAGACCCCTGAGAAATTGTTCAAGATTCTCATCGATCCAGCCTACGGCCTCGCCGATTTCCAAGTCCGCGAACTTATTTTTAAATTAGGATTCACCGGGGTCGAAGCCAAGAACGCCGCCAAACTCATTCGCAATCTCTATACGGCTTTCTGGGAAACCGATGCCGCGATGATCGAAGTCAACCCGCTCATCACCACGCCTACCGGCGACGTCCTCGCCCTCGACGCGAAGGTATCTTTTGACTCCAACGCCCTCTACCGTCACCCGGAGATCGTCGCGCTGCGCGATCTTAACGAAGAAGACTCCAAGGAAATTGAGGCTTCAAAATATTCGCTCAGCTACATCGCGCTCGATGGCAATATCGCCTGCCTCGTTAATGGCGCCGGTCTCGCGATGAGCACGATGGATATCATCCAACACTTCGGCGGCACCCCCGCCAACTTCCTCGATGTGGGCGGCGGCGCCTCCAAGGACCAAGTGATCGCCGCCTTCAAGATCATCCTCGGTGACAAAAACGTGAAAGGTATTTTAGTTAATATTTTCGGCGGAATCATGGACTGCAACGTCATCGCCACTGGCATCGTCGCCGCGGTCAAGGAGGTTGGCCTTAAACTGCCCCTCGTGGTTCGCCTCGAGGGCAACAATGTGGCTGCGGGCAAAGCCACTCTCGCCGCTTCTGGCCTCGCCCTCGTCTCGGGCGACACCATGGCCGATGCCGCCCAGAAAATCGTCAAGCTAGTAGCCTAAGTCCTCTAGCGGGTCAGCGTATTCCCGCTGCTCCGCCGCTTAAATCCTCTCCCCCTCCCCTTTTCCATGAGCATTCTCATCACTCCGCAAACGAAGATCATTGTCCAAGGCATCACCGGCGACTTCGGTGGCCGCCACGCCAAGCTATCGCTCGACTACGGCACGCAGGTCGTCGCGGGCGTCACCCCAGGTAAGGGCGGCCAATTTTTCGAACACGGCACCCATAAAGTACCCATTTTTAATTCCGTGGCGGACGCGGCTCAAGCGACCGGTGCCAGCGTGTCTGTTATTTTTGTCCCACCACCCTATGCGGCTGACGCCATTCTCGAGTGCGTTGAGGCAGGGCTCGATCTTGCTGTCGCCATCACCGAGGGCATTCCCATTAAGGATATGATCCGCGTGAAACGTGCCATGCAGGGCAGCAAGACTCGCCTGCTCGGGCCAAACTGCCCCGGCATCGTTACCCCTGGAACCGGCAAGGACTCATCTGGCGGCTGCCGCATCGGTATCGCCCCAGGCTATATTCATAAACAGGGCCACGTCGGCGTCGTCTCACGCTCTGGCACTCTGACCTATGAAGCCGTCTTCCAGCTCACCTCAAAAAATATTGGCCAGACCACCTGCGTTGGCATCGGCGGCGACCCCGTCAACGGGACCAATCACCTCGATGTGATCAAACTCTTCAACGCGGATCCCGAGACGCATGGGATTATTCTCATCGGTGAAATCGGTGGTAATGCTGAGGTCGAGGCCGCGCGCTGGATCAAGGCAAATTGCACCAAGCCCGTCGCTGGCTTCATCGCCGGCGCCACCGCCCCTGCCGGTCGTCGCATGGGCCACGCCGGCGCGATTGTCGGCGGCGCCGAGGATACCGCGGCCGCCAAGATCGCCGTCTTCAAAGAATGCGGCATCGAAGTTGCCGTCACCCCCTCCGACATGGCCGACGCTCTCCTGCGCTCAGCCAAAGCCAAGGGTGTGACGCTGACCTAATCCACTAGGCTGCATCGACCACAGCAAGAGCCGGACCCGCGTCCGGCTTTTTTATGGGCTCTTATTGTGGCCGCGCCTTAGACCAACGTGGCGACGATCGCGTCCCAGAGACGAATGCGGGCCTCAATCGAGGCGAGGGCCGCGCGCCCCGCCTCCTGCCATTTCAGCTCATCGTCGCCGCAAAGTCGCTCCACCATCCGCAGAGCGATGGCACCATGATGACCACCATCGACCTCAATGTGCCGCTCTAAATAATAACGAAAGGTATCAAGTTTCCCCGGATGTTCGCGGCTTAACCGCGTCACGAGTTGCATGAACATATCCGGAATAAGATCTTCTCGGCCAAACGTAAAAGCGGCCGCTACTTCATGCGTTTTACCCTGACCGGCCAGCCGAAAGGTTTCCGCAGAAAATTCCGCCGCACCCAAGGGAACGCCCGCTTTCTTCAGTGCCACCGCCGTCGCTCCACCAGCGCGCACGCTGGCGAGGGCTCCGCTGATTGCCGTGGCAACCGCCCCAGCTTCATGCATCGCGCGCAGATAGAGCTCAAAATGGCTTATCCGCGTCCCGGCAGGATCAACGTCTGACTCTTCGCCGCACACAATTTCATTGATCAGGAAACGCACCTCCGCTTCACCCACCGGAACCCAAGGAAGATCGAGACACGTCAGGTCGCGCTGGAGCCGCTTGAGGAGCGACATGAAATCCCAAACCGCAAAAACATGCGATTCCATGAAACGTTGCACATCATCGAGCGAGGCCATCCGCGCATAAAGCGAATGAGCGAGTAAACGAGCGCGGGCTGGGGCGATTTGGGCACGAATAGCATCAAGACGGAGCATCACCTCAGCTTAGCCAACTCCCCTAAAACGCAAATCAGAGAGACTTTGCAGCGTGAAAATATTTCAGCCGAATAGTATTCTTTCCGCGTTCCACCGATAAAACACCTTGAGCAAAAAAATATTCTCCCGTCCTAACTGACGTAACTAATCAAAATGCAACAACTTGCTGGTGGGCATATATTTTTCCGGCGGCGATGAAAAAAATTATCTGGTCTTCCGGTCGCCGGTTTGCACTCTTCGCCTCGCATCAGGAAAGGATCGACTGGCAACAGTCGGTTCTGCCAACCGGGTCTAGGAGTGATCACGGTGGTTTCGAGTGACGCAAGTCACCCGGATGTGAGAAGGGTCACACCTTCTAACAAAAAAACTCCTCCTAAAAAAACGGAAAGCCGCCTGATGCACTCAGGCGGCTTTCGTTTTTTAAGGAACACCCTGGTGCGCGAACGATTAGTTAAAACTCAACCGCTCACGCATCATGTCCAACATCATCACCCTCGCCGCCCTTCGCATCAGCGAAACCAATCCCAACCACCACCTCTGGAATAACAACGGAACGTGGTTTTTGCATTACACGGTCTACCCGACCCCTTTCACAAAAGAGCGCATCCGGCGCTCCTTAGGTACCAAGTGCCTCACGACCGCCCGTGAGCGCCGTGATCAATTCTTCAATCATCTGGCCAAACAGAGCCCCACGCCAGCACTCGCGGGTCAGGTCGCAGTTGCCTGATCAATCAGGTCCAGCAGATCACTCGGCAAAGCGGGGCCTAGCGCGTGGCCAAATGACCACGGGTACCCGCTCTGCCGCCGAAGCCCAAGTCCTCGTGTCACTGCCCCCAACTCACCTTGGGCCGCAATCCATCGGGAGCGGCCGCTGGATTTGTGGAGCGAGAGCAGCTCACCTGCCTCGCTCGTTTGCGGCCGATAAACGGGAAATTTAAGATTAAAAAAGGGCCCAAACTCTAGCCCAAGGCCAGCACCCGCGATGGCAATAAGGCCGCATCAACCATCCCGTGGAT
This sequence comes from uncultured Verrucomicrobiota bacterium, assembly GCA_903906135.1. GTDB lineage: Bacteria > Verrucomicrobiota > Verrucomicrobiia > Opitutales > Opitutaceae > Lacunisphaera. The sequence continues at coordinate 9,864 of CAIVJE010000066.1, forward strand.
GATTTTTTTATCTGGTGGGCAAAAAGTTGCCAGTGCACCGGATAAGCGAGCCTGCCCCGCCACCACAAAATAGTAAGGACACAGTCGGAGCCGGCCGGGCTTCGCGACCGCGGCCTGATTCGGCTCATTTTCCTCATAGAGCAAGTGCGCCAGCCGACGCGGCTTTTTGTATTCTTGCAAGAGATGCAAATTGCGCGGGGCCAACTCCAAGGCCTGGGCCACTCCGGCTTGCCACTCTTCGCGCGAACAATCACTGCCCAGCACCACACTGCGCGCGCCCCACGCCGTTTCATGAAAACCGGATATTTTGATAATTAAATCCCGCTCTTTCTGCGAGGCTCCACTGAGGTCGCGCCAGTCATTCATGAGGCGACCCCCGACCCGCGGGCCATCCAAAACCGCCCCGGGCGGAAGCACCGCCGGATCCATCACCCAAGAGGCGGGGATAATCTTCCGCAGCAACTCGAGATGCGGCCGGCTGATGTTTTCCGCCCAAAACTCCGGCAACAGATGATGATGAAATAAAGCCAAAGCCAATTTCTCCTCTTGAAAAGGCCGCATCGGGGGCGAAATCGTCACCGCCCCACTCTGCCACGCTTCTAAAATATCTGTGGCAATCCGCACATTCGCCCAATCAAAGAGTTCAAAAAAACGATAAATGATATCAATTTTTTCCGGCGTGCCCTCGACCGCAAAAAATAATTCCCCACCGAGCGGGAAAACATCCTCTGGACGCAGACAATAAACCCGCCGGCCCAGTCGCTGCAATTGCTCGGCCAACCACCGCATCTCGGGACGGTAAGTCGCTGCTTCCTCACTCACGAGAATGACGATGAGCGGGTTTCGCGACTCAGGCCGCAACGTTGCGAGGGCTTGGTAGAAATTCTCTACCATGCGATCACCCGCGCCGAGGATCGCCTCACCACCGGTCGCCGGCGTCGCCGTCGATTCCCCCGCGCTATACAGCCGATTTAAGAATGCCGTCAGACCAATTCCCCCAGGGACTGAATCCAACTCCGTGAGCACAAAGCCATCGTCCGTCAATAACAGGTCAGGGCGCAGCACCATGGGGAAAGCCCCCCGATTTTTAGGGTCACGCGCATGCTCCACCAAATTAGCCGGCTTACCGCGATCCAAGTATTCAGCCACCCATGGCGCTAATAATGACTTATTGCGTAGCAAATTTTTCCCGGCCACTGAGCGGAGATATAGAATCTCCAGCGCTTGGTGGAATTCTAAGCACGCCGTCCCAATCTCCTCCAACTGGGTGACTTGCTCTGGCGTCAGGGGCCAGGCCTCAGGCGAAAGCTGCCAGGTCTTGTTCTCAAACAGCGACTGGCCATCGAAGGCGGCGCGGAGTGTCTGGTAGGACAAGGCGGACATGGAATGGTGATCGGGCAGTCGCTCATCCGGCTAGCCGGAACGAGCAAAATCATTAATCATCCATCTGAATATCTTTGTTGCGATGCCGCGGGCAACCCGCGCGCAACCAGCCGTAGATAAAGCCGTCGAGATCACCATCGAGGACCCCTTGGGTATCACTCGTGCTGACGCCCGTGCGCAGGTCTTTCACCATTTGGTAAGGTTGCAGCACGTAGCTGCGAATTTGGCTGCCAAAGCCAATCTCACCTTTCTCGCCATAAAATCTTTCCATCTCGCTGCGCTTATCATCCAACCGTTTCTCGTAGAGGCGGGCTTTCAATACGACCATGGCCGTCGCCTTATTCTTGATCTGCGAACGTTCATTTTGGCAAACGACGACAATGCCCGAAGGCATATGCGTCAGGCGCACGGCCGAATCGGTGGTGTTAACCCCTTGGCCGCCTTTACCGGAAGAGCGATAGACATCAGTGCGAATTTCGTCCTCCGGGATATCAAGGGCGATTTCCTCCGTAATTTCCGCCACGACATCGACCGCGCAGAACGAGGTATGCCGGCGTTTATTAGAATCAAATGGGCTAATGCGCACCAGGCGGTGCACGCCGCGTTCGGCCTTCGCATAACCATAGGCGTTCTCGCCCTTGATGAGAATGGTCGCCTTGGAAATACCCGCCGTATCACCCGGCTGCACATCCATCAGCTCAATCGTATAGCCCTTCCGCTCCGTCCAGCGTGAATACATCCGGAACAGAATATCCGCCCAATCATTAGACTCCGTGCCGCCGGCGCCGGCCTGAATACTAAAGATCGCGTTGTTGCGATCAAACTGGCCGGTGAGGAACGAGGCAATCTCGAGCCTGTCGAGATCCTCCACCATGGCCGGCACCGAGACATTAAGCTCTTTGGCGTACTCCTCCTGCTCAGCCGGCGAAGAGGCTTCAATTAACTCCACCATCACGGTGGCATCATCGACGCGTTTATTGAAAGTCACTAAGCCGCTAATAATGCGCTTCAAGCCATTGACCTTGGCGATGTGCTTTTGGGCCCGATCAGGGGTATCCCAAAAACCCGGCTCACCCATTTGCGCCTCCAGCGCCTCTATTTCTCGCTGCTTTTGTTCGACGTCAAAGAAACCTCCATAAGTAGCCGGCACGCTTCTTTATGTTCTCAAGGTGGGAAAAGGTCTCGGGTTCAATCATGGCAGTCCCTCAAGCTTGGCACTCGCGCCCCCTCCGCAAGCGGAAAGTCGCTTCCGG